>JAEUIP010000030.1 GCA_016795075.1 Planctomycetaceae bacterium
CGTTTTGCAGGCTTTTTCTGTGCCCAAGGCCCGCAAAGCGACCAAAGTTTCGCGGGCAGCCAACCAGCGTCGATTGACAGCAAAAAAAGAAGTGTCCGAGAAGAAAGCGAATCGTGGAAGGCAGAGTTGGGGCCGAGATTAGCCAGTTTTGCCGACTATTACTTCAAGTCTGTGTACGAAATCCAGAAAAACATTGGCTTCAACGTTGACAAGTTGCCGATTGCGAGAAAGACTTAAGGCGGTTGGGCGGGCCAAGTGATGGCGGGTCAAGTGCTCGCTGGATCTTTTCGCCATTCGTCGAGGGCTTGGCAGCCCTACAACGTCTTCTTTTTTGTGCAGCCGGCTTCTTTGCGCGGCCGGAGCAATTTCTAAAGCTGCAGCTTGCTGAACGGGTCATAGGACCCTACCGATTCTTGACCGTTGACGGGCTTGATGGCGGTGAGCGAAGCGGGCTTGAACGAATTGGAGAAAGTTGTATAACTGTGCCAACGCGGCAACGAGCTGATGTTCATTAGTCTTTCGTTGCCAGCGTCTTACGGGTTCGGTAACCGCCCTGACGGTCTGTGTTAAGTTTCGACGGTAGCTGATCGAAACCTCGTTCCTGGTGCTGAAGTTCTGCTTTTGGGATTTTGGTGTTGGGAAGTCAAGGGTAGTTTCGGGAATGGCTGAGGTTCTCCATCGCGAGACCTGTTCGCTTGTTCGGTTCGGGGCAAATCCCTTCTCGCTGTTCGTTCGGACGGAACTCGTTGTTTTGTCGTACGGAGAATGGCGTTTGAGAATGGTCTCTGAGTAGATACTCGGAGATCGACATCGCTCCGAAATTTATTGGGCTCCGAAATAGATTGGGCTCCGAGAATGGTTGGGGCTTGATTTTGTTGGGGCTAGAAGTTTTTGGGGCTCGGGAAATAAAGTTGAGTGAGAAGATCTCGTTCTAAGATCGCTGGGCAAGTTGCTCGCGGGTAGATCTTCGGCTTTGTTTCTATCTAAATTTGGACATTGGTTTCCAGCAACATCTTCTGTTGATGATGGTTTTGGCGGACCAAATGTATCGCAACCACACGGTGATATTCGATGGGAAAAAAACGTAGGAAGAACGAAGAGCTGGATGCAGCTCCCGCAGAGGCAACTTATTCAGCTCCGGCAGCTGAGATTCCAGCGCCTGGTCCACGGGGCGGCTATGACGAAGGCTACGAGATACCCGGTCCAGGCCCGTCGCGAAGCCAACGCGGAAGTCGGCGCAGTTATTCCGATGACCGAAATGGAGAATCGGAGATTCCCGCCCCCGGTCCAAGTCAGACTCCCTCGTCCATTCCCGGTCCGGGGCCAAGTCCTGCTCGACGTGGCCGATCCACAGGTCGCCAGCGAGGCGAATCGGCAAGCACGTCGAACGATAACTACGACTCCGGTTACCGCAACTCGAGCTACCAGGAGCCTTCTTCGTATCAAGAACCTTCGGCACGCAGTGATGAGTTCGACTCGGCACCGCCTCGCCTCAATCGTCGGCCTCCGTCCCGGGGAGCATCGAGTCCGGAACGCAGCAGTCCCGACCGTGGAGGGGAACGAGATAGCGCGGAAAGAAATGACCGCGGAAGAATGCCACGAGGAGAACGTAGCGAACGAAGTGGTTCCGACCGTGGCGAACGCGAAGTCTCCGATCGTGGTGGACGCGAAGGCTCGGATCGTGGTGGGCGAGAAGTCTCGGATCGTGGTGGGCGCGAAGTCACAGATCGCGGCGGAAGAAACGCGGGTTTTGGACGCGGCGGCTACGACTACGAATCGACCTCGGAGTTGGACAATCCGGACTTTTTAGGCGGTGACTTTGCCGACGACGGCGGAGACGACAATCCATACAACAATCCGCGTGGCAACGAGCGATCCGGCTCGGCCGACCAACCGCGCGGCAACTATCGCGGACGCCAATCGGGGCCATCCAATCGCCAAGGCGGCAGTCGAGTTCCAGGTCCTGGCCCAGGTCAAGGTGGACGGCAGCCCAATCAGCGCGGTGGCAATCCTCGACAGCAACAACGGGCACCGGGTCGGCCTGCGATGGGCGGCGGACGTCCAACGGGACGCTACAACTCCAACGGACGGGGGCCCAATTCCAACGCACCTGCGCCCGGCCCCGCTCCCCGTGGCGGCGCTCGGCGGATGCCTGGTGGTCGGCAATCGAACTACCGTGGACCTTATCAGCCACCACGTTCGAATGATCCGTATGTGGTGGATCAAGATCGCTTCGACGATACCAATGTCGAACTGCATGAAGAAACCGGTATGCTGGAGATGCATCCTAACGGCTATGGGTTCCTGCGGAAGTCGGCGAACAATTATTCTCGGGAACGTACCGATCCGTTTGTGCCTGGCACGATGATCGAGCGTTTTGGACTGCGCGAAGGCATGATGATTCGCGGCATGATTCGACCAGGTCGCGGTCAAACGGGACCACGCGTCAAAGAGATCATGGATGTCGATGGACTAGAGCCCGAAGCTTGCTTGGACATCAAGCCCTTTGATTCGTTGACTCCCATCAACCCCGAAGAATGGTATCGCTTGGAAGTTGGCCCAAAGCCGCTGACCAATCGGGTCATGGATCTGTTGGCACCCGTTGGCAAGGGCCAGCGAGCCTTGATCGTTGCGCCACCGCGTAGCGGCAAGACAATCTTGCTGCAACAGATCGCCTTGGGCATTTCCACCAATTATCCCGACACCAAGTTGATTGTGTTGTTGGTGGACGAACGCCCCGAAGAAGTCACCGACATGCGTCGCAACGTCAAAGGTGAAGTCATCGCCAGCAGCTTGGACGAGGAAATCGAAAGCCATGTTCGCTTGAGCCAATTGGTCATCGAACGTTGCAAGCGATTGGCCGAAATGGGCAAAGATGTGTTCTTGTTGATGGATTCGATTACTCGGTTGGCTCGCGCGTTCAACAAATGGGTGGGTGACTCGGGTCGGACAATGTCTGGTGGTGTCGACATCAAGGCCATGGATATCCCTAAGAAGTTGTTTGCAACGGCTCGGGCGTTTGAAGAAGGCGGCTCCGTAACGATTGCGGGAACCGCTTTGGTCGATACCGATAGCCGTATGGACGAGCTGATCTTCCAAGAGTTCAAGGGGACCGGCAACATGGAGCTGGTTTTGGATCGCAAGTTGGCCGAACGCCGCGTTTGGCCATCGATCGATATTTCCAAGAGTGGCACTCGACGTGAAGAGCTATTGTTGCCCGAGCGGACATTGACCGCTGTCACGGCCCTACGGCGAACGTTGACGCAGATGAATCCGATCGAAGCCATGGAACAACTGACAAAACAGTTGGGACGATTCGATTCCAATGCCGAGTTCATTCACTTGATCAGCGGCAAAATGACGAACGACTAACGGCCATCCTGCTCGTTTCCCTCTGAAGCACGTCACCCATGGTTGCCATGCCCGCTCAGAATCGCGATCGATCGTTGGGGTTCAATATGACCCCAATGATCGATGTCGTGTTTCTGTTGATCATTTTCTTTTTGATCTCAAGTCATCTGACGCGGCAGGAACAGCAGGTGAAATTAGCGCTGCCGATCGCCAAGTCGGGGGCGCATCCAACGCAACTCACCAATCCAAGGCTGATTATTAATCTGTTGGCGGATGGTCGGGTCGTGATCCAAGATGAAGATGTCACACAGGACATGATAGGCCAACGAATTGGCGCTTCCTTGGAGCGGTTGGAAGCCAAAGATCGCGAAAATTTTGAAGTTCGCATTCGCTGTGCTCGGCAAACTCCGTACGAGTTCGTGCAACCAATTCTCACGGGCTGTGTGCAGCAAGGAATCTGGAATGTCACGTTTGCGGTTTACTCGCCCGAGGAGGCCCCCGCATCATGAGAGTGACGAGGTCCTATCGTGCCGACGCTTTAGATATGAACTCGGCCATGACGCCGATGATCGATGTCGTGTTTTTGTTGTTGATCTTCTTCGTTTGGACGATTAGCTTTCAAGCCATCGAACGATTGTTGCCCAGCAACGTCAGTCGCGAAGCGGGAAAATTGGAGTCGAACCTCGAGGACCTGGACCCCGAAGTGGATTTTGATCGAATTGTCGTCCGATTAACTGGTGAGGCTTCGAATCCACAGTATCGTGTCAACGACCAAGTCTTCGGTAGCGCGGCCGAAGTGCGTGCGTTCCTGCAAACAATCGTGGCGATCAACCCAGACGCACCGGTAGTGATTCATCCCGATGATCAGATCGAAATTGGGCCAGTTGTGGGCTTGCTCGATATTTCACGCCAATGCGGATTCTCGAAAGTTTCGTTTGCGGCCAAACCGCCAACTGCACGTTAGGAGTGTTTGGTTTGTCCGATGTGTCCAGAATATTGGAACGAGTGGATGCGGGCGATGAGCAAGCGGCCACGGAATTGTTGCCCTTGGTTTATCAAGAACTAAGGAAAATGGCGTCGGCGAGAATGGCGCGTGAACGGGCGGATCACACGTTACAGCCCACGGCTCTTGTCCACGAAGTGTTTCTGCGTCTGGTCAAACCTGGTTCGAATGCCGAGCAACAGGGTGAATGGAAACCCCGCAGTCGCAGCCACTTTTTCGCCGCTGCTGCGGAAGCCATGCGGCGAATTCTCATTGAGGCCGCGCGCAAGCGACGAAGCGAAAAACGGGGTGGACAACTTCGTCGCTCAGAATTGCCGGAAGAAATCACGCTCGCGGATGAAACCGATTGGGAAGGCTTGCTCAGCTTGGACGAGGCACTAGCGAAATTCGAAAATGAAGATCCCGCTGCGTATCGTTTGGTCATGTTAAAATACTTCGGTGGATTGACGATGAGCCAAGCAGCCGAAGCCATGGGCGTTTCCGAACGCACGGCTCATCGTTATTGGACTTATGCTCGCGCGTGGCTGCAACGCGAACTCTTGGGAATGGATCAGAAATGAGATGCCGTCTTCCGCTTCAGCACGTCTCTGCGGTTCTGTGCTGTTGGATTTTGCTCATAGGTTCTACTTTCGCCCAGGATCGACTCGAAGAAACGACTGAGGCGGCAGCGAACCTGGACACGACCCGTGATTGGCAAAGCGGTTGGATCCAATTGTTTGATCAGGCAACCCCGTTTGGCTGGCGCGGGGTTAATCCGCAAGATGTGCAAGAAGGAAGATTGACGCTGCGAGCGGGCAACGTGGTTCGAACCTCGGCCCAGTTCAGCGAATTTACGCTGCATCTGAAATATCGACTCGCGGCGAATAGCCAAGCTGAATTGCTGTTGTTGGCCAGTCCTCGGGCCCTTGAAACAGGAGTCGATCACATGTCGCTGCGTTTGAGTTCGGAACAGAATCAAATCACAGTGAACGTTACGACAACGGACTCAAGTGCCGACGCAGCAACATCGATGATCACGCATTGGTTCGGCGGTTTCAACGAACAAGCAAATCTTCAATCGCAACGGGATGAAGTGAAGTTAGGCCGTGGCTACATTGGCTTTCGGGTGTCGGAAGGGACGCTACAAATTGAACAAGTCTCGCTCTTGCCGACACTGCCCGAATCAGATCGCTACACATCGCTGGAGGAATCCAGCGGTTTTGATCTTCGTGGTGTTGGCCAGGCGCGTGCAGAGGTCTTCGAGGGTGCGATTGCAGTCCGTGGTGGTCCCGGTTATCTGGCGACGACCCAAAGTTACGCGGACTTTGTGTTGTCGATCGACGCCAGAGCCCAAGCGGGGACCAACAGTGGTGTATTTTTTCGTTGCATTCCCGGTGACAACCTCAACGGGTACGAAAGTCAGATTCATAATGGGACGGTTGGGGGCGATCGGGCTCTGCCAGAGGACTGCGGCACGGGAGGTATCTTTCGCCGCGTGAACGCCCGTCGAGTCGTCGCGGATGAAGGGCAATGGTTTCGCAAGGTGATCTTGGTTTGCGGTGGTCAGATTTCAGTATGGGTCAACGGCTATCAAGTAACGGATTGGTCCGATCAGCGCCCACCCAATGAAAATCCGCGCCGGGGTCGCCGCCTTGCAGCCGGCACCATCATGCTCCAAGCCCACGACCCGGGAACTCAAGTCGAATTCAAGAATTTGCGAATTGTCGAGTTGTCGGAACGTCAGTAGTATTTTGCTTTCGCAAGACGATCGAGGAACTGGGTGCTGAAGACACGAATTTGAATGCCCCGGAAATGAGAACGGCACAGAAATAAAAGATCGGCCGGGCAACTTCGTCTTTCTCGAACTGAATAAGCCATTTTCCTTGGGCTTTGTTTCTTCTATTTTCTTCTGATCAAATTGTTTCCCGCAATCATTTTTATGTCAACGTTTCGCATTAAAGACGATTGGAACAGAAGAAAACGGAGGGAACAGAGAAGTGTGAATAGTTGCTGAAACCGACAGCCAGCGCTGGTTGATGGGATGAAATGACAAGGTGGTGAAATTGCCATGGAAATCAAATTTTCGCGGTCGTTGTTTCCAGCTCTTCGTTTCCTCCGTTTCCTTCTGTTCAAGATTTTCTCGCAATCACCGGAGATCATTAACGCAATTGTTTTTGAGTCGCTTCCGTTAGTTGTTCTTCTAAGCGACGGCAGCCAAGTTCGGGGTGGAATCGTTGGCGCAGGATCTCGCGGCCGCTCCACGCTTGTTGCTGGGCTCGTACGGGATCGGCTACGAACGCTCGAATGGCTTGGGACAGCGCGCTAGGATCTTTGGGGGGGACGAGGGTAGCCCAGCGTCCATGGTCGGTCAGTTCCGACGGACCATAGCGGCAGTCGCTGGCGATAGCTGGCGTGCCAATCAGCAAGGCTTCCAGCAAACTGTTCGGCAAGCCCTCGGTCAATGATGGCAGCACAAACAAGTCGGCCTCGGAAACAAACGTCGCAGGTTCATTCTGCCAACCGACAAATTGCACTTCGGCTTCCAGGTCAAGTTGCCGAGTTAGAGCCCTTAAATTGCCCGCCTCAGGTCCATCACCGATCAAGGTCAATCCACTGATCAACCCGTGGTCTTGGCGTGCTTGGGCCATGGCCTGCAGGAGAACATCCAGCCCCTTCTGCCAATGGAGTCGCCCGACCGCAACCATCTGGAGCGGCCGATCCGCGTGGCCAAGGCTCGTACGAGCATGTCCTCCCTCGACGGTGTGCCATAAGTTGAAACGTTTCTCAGCCACCGCGTCGATCGTCGTCAACCGTTTCGCGTCAACAAAGTTACTACAACACGTGAACGTCGATTCCGGCAACTGAAAGAAACTCGCGGTTCCCTGAACGAGTCCTTGACTCACACATAACACTTTGGCAGCGCGGCGATAGATGGCTCGCAGCTGGTAGTACTTCATACGACCAAGCCAGCCCGCGGTCGAATAGAAACCAATCGCAGGATTCTCGACCACCGTGTTGACGTATGGGAGATGCGATTGACGACACGCGGCTCCCGTCACCAGAGAGACATGGAACGTTCGATCGTACACGACATTGATTTGGTGCTGGGCACAATACTTGGCCAGACTTCTTGCTAAGGTGCGCTGAATTCGGCCGGGCACCCAGCCTTGTTTCAAAGGTCCGTGTTGCCGTTCGAAACAATAATGTGGAACATCCGTTGGAACTTGATCGGCCAACGGGCTATCACGGTAAAAAGTGAATAGATGTGGCTAAAATCGGCGACGGTCCCATTGCTGCAAGATGCACCGCATCTGTCGTTCGCTGCCGCCTGTCGTTAACGCACCAATCACGCAGCAGACGCGAATCGGTTGCCGTGCGTCAGTCGACATCAAAGCTTCGCCTTCAGGAGTTGTTCGGGATGTAGAATGCGTGAAGCAAGTCGCATGGTATACCTGCTGGATCTGACAGACGCATTTTGTTGTGACCGGCAGAAGGTAGTGGTTCGCGGACCGCTTTTCCTACGATCTGTTCGGTTAGTCGGTAGTGGTTCGCTCCGCGAACCAAGGTTGGATCGCGGAGCGATCCACTACACTGCCCCGTTACATTCAAGGTTGCTTTTGCCGTCGCTCGCCAAAACGTTTTCGGATGGTCTCAATATCGCCCAACGTCAGATAAGCCGTATAAGAATACTCCAAACCCGATGTCAGCGCAAAGGTCTTGAGCGGAGCGACGTAAGAACAGTCTGAGCCGCTTCCGCCCAGGAATCGATAGGCAGTCGCTTCCGTTACTCCGGGAACAAAAATCCCCACCCCGCGACCGTCACTGCCAAGATACGCGACCCAATTCTCGGATATCACCACGGATTCGTTGGGCCAACCCGGAGTTCTTTGCGACAGGGGACCATTGGTCCACGGTTGATCTTGGTCGTAAGTCACCAACGTCGACAGTTCCGGGGCGACAAACATCGCCGGGGTTTCCTGATGCCTCGGCTGATGGCTCTTGCCTCCTGCGTACTGGAACTTGAACTCTATCTTGACCACGGGGCCTTCGATTTCAACCCACTGTTCCATCGTGCACTCGGTTAGCAAATCGCCATTCGCCCAGTGCCGAGGGGTCGTCTTGGCGTAGGCCGATGTTTGAGTCGCCTTGAACTCCAGCAACTTCGCGGCGATCCCATGGTAATCCCCGCCCTGAACCGGATTGTATCGCCAAGGCTCGTTCACCCAACGAGATCCATCAGCGTCACCATAATACGACTGCTGAATCAAACGACCATGATCGAAGTGGTTGAGCAAATTGGTGGTTGAATCCGCAGCCGACAAGTAAGCAATCGCACCTCCGTGGGAACGCAAGAAGCCAATTCGCAAATCCGAGTTTTTCAGATAATGCCAATCTTCTTGCGAAGATGGCGGAACCTGTACTTCGGTTTCAGTCACGTCACCTTGAGGCGGGAGGCCGAAACTTGCCGGATTCAAGCTACTCCAAACAAACAGAACAAAGCTCCACAATTCGAGGACATGGACAGCCATGTGGATCTTCGAAGAGCCGTTCACGTGGTTCATCGGCGGTATTCCCATTTCAAAGCGTACCCATGAACGAAGAGCTGGAGCTCAAAACATCCTACCGTGATTCCCCACGAGAGTTTTGGCCAATTCAGGGTTCGGCTTATCGCGACGTTCTAGAAAGTCAACTTCATCTGGCTGCGACACCTATTTCACAAACGCCCAGCTCAACAGCTCGGTCAATTTCGGCGTCTTGCCCTGCCATAAGATTCCAACTCGGAAGATGCGTCCGGCCAAGTAGACGATGATCGTTGTGGCGGCGACCAATAGACCCAAACTCAGTAGAATCTGCCACAGCGGCACGGTAACACCCGTCGAGATCCGCAGGACCATCACGGTGCTGGCCGTCGGCGGGAACATCGACAACCAAAAGGCAAATGCTCCGTCCGGTTTCTGCACCAAGACAAACCAAGTCATGAGCGGCAACATCAGCATCATCCACACCGGCATCATCATGGGCTGGGCATCTTTCAACTGCGAAACCGAGACACCAATCGCCATAAAGATCGCTGAATAAAATAGAACAGCAAACAATTGAAACAAAAAGAACCAAGGAATCACCCATAGGGGCACCGTGCTCAGCAAGTTCTGATTCCAAGCAAACCCAATCGCTCCAAACAAGTAGAACGAAAAGATCATCAGCGACCCTGCGACGGTCCCCAACAGTTTGCCCATCATCAACTGCGACGGATTGCAACTGCCCAACAAAACTTCGGCGATCCGCAATGACTTCTCCTCCAACACCGTCTCCAGCATCGGCTGAGCTGCCATCATCACAACCATGAACATCAACATCATGATGCCCATCGGCAAAAACATCGCGGTCATCATGTCGCGTGACGCTTCACTGGACACGCTGCCGTCGCTCCGCTGCGTCACCAAACCCATCGATTGGATCGGCACCGGTAGATTGGCAACCATAACCTGCTGCGGACTCAGCCCCAACTTCTCAAAGCGTTTGTTCTTGGCCAACTGATTCATCGTTTCACCGATCCAACGCCGCGCGGAATCCAAACCCGAGCCCTCGGAATAAAACTGGACCATTGGCATCTTGGCCCCGGTGGCATTGGCACCTGAAACATCTGCCAGCCAAGTCTCCATCTCCGCGGGTATCTCGACAAAGGCGTGCAGTTCTTTGGAACGCACTTGTGCCGACAACTCCAGTCGCCGGGCATCGTCCAAGTTTGCATCTGTCAAACGGACCAGTTCAAAGCGATCATTCTCGGCCAATGGTCCACCGCTCGATCGATTTGCTGGAGCGGTTTCCTTCCCCGATGACTCGGCATCGGCCGGCGACTTTCCGTCTTCCGAAGCCGACTCGGTGGCGTCCTTCAGTTCCTCTGGTAACTCTTGCTTCACTTGAGCCGCCAGATCCAGAGGCTCCGAAGACGGTGTGGCAGACAGGACCTGATTTCGCATCTCGGCCGCTTGTTGCAGATCCCCTACAAAAAGATTGTTGGGGTCCCAGATTGCAATCTTGAGCGTTTCGGATTTCGTCAATCGCCCCATGAAATTCATGGCCAAGATGCCGCCGAACATCAAAACAGGCATCACGACCAAAGAAAGCAGAAACGCCTTGGTCGCCACCATCGCACGGAATTCCCGTCCCGCAACCGTCAACATTTTTCGCATGGCTAGCTCCAAGCCTGTATCAAAAGAAGTCCGGCCTTCGCCAACGCGATCCATGAGCGACTTCGCATTCCCCGCGTCTTCCAAAGGCTAGGCTCGGTCCGAAAAGGGGTCTGACCCTTTGGAGGGCATACAAGAACTTTCGGACAAAAAGGCATGACCGGAGAGGGTCAGACCCCTTTTAGGACAGAGCCTAGAACGATAATAACCCAGACTCCGCAAGTTCTGATAGAGGGACTGTCGCACGTCCAACCATTTGTTGCGGGTTCGACGAGCTAATCCGTCCTGTAAACAGAGACGTCCTATGGCGAAGACCGGCCTGGTCTTGCGGGCGTTTGTTTTGGGTGTGGTGGAGTTTAGGGTTTAGAGGTTGGGGGGCTTGCTTGCGGCTGACGCGCGGAGCGGCGCATGGTTGGTCGGATACCCGCCCCTCCCTGCTGTGCTCACGCGGTTAACCTTTGCACTGGCGGCTGACGCGCGGAGCGGCGCATGGATGGTCGGATACCCGCCCCTCCCTGCTGTGCTCACGCGGTTAACCTTTGCACTGGCGGCTGACGCGCGGAGCGGCGCATGGATGGTCGGATTGCCGCCCATCCCTGCTGTGCTCACGCGGTTAACGCCGGACTTGTGGTGTTTGGCCTCTACTTCACTTCCATGGGCAAGCTCTGGCTGTGGCCGTTGAATTCGGGAGCGTACATGCACTCCAGCAAAGCCATGCCGGTTTGATACTGGCCGCGATGTTGAACCCGCACAGCGTACTCGAACACATACACGCCGCGCGGCAAAGACTCGATGAAGAAGTGGCTGCCCGTATCCCGAGTCGATTGGTAGTAGCCCAACCCGTCTTGGTACCGATAGACCGACAACACATCCACAGGTTCGGTTCCGCTGCCTCGATCGTCCTTCAGGTGTACGTACTCCAAGTCGCGATCGGTTCGGAGTTCCAATCGAACCACAACCTGATCCCCCACTTCCAGAGCTCCGGTAACCGGCTGGATCACGGGTCCTTCGGGAGTGTTGATTTTCTTGAACAGGGACTTGGTCAACGTGAGAGGCGATTCGCTGTAGGCTTTGACTTTGGAAATGTCCTCCAAGTACTGCCAATGGACACTGCCCCAAGCGACTCCGGCGTCTTTCTTGGTCACAGTGATTTGGCCCATGTCTGCCGCAATTTCGCCTCGGACCAAGCGTTCCTGATAGTAGCCCGTTCCGGCTTCTGTCTTCTGGGGCTCGATCTTCAGCGAACCTACTTGCACTTCCACCAATTGAGTTGAAGCCAGTCCCGAAGTTCCGCGCAGCAATAACGAGTAGATCGCGTCGGTTGTGCCTTTCGACGTCTCCCAGTTCTGCGTTTGCTTTTGTTTGAGCAACCAAACCTTTAGCTCTTCGACACGTTCGGCATCACCGGCTACTTCATCGAACACTTCGATCATCATCGCCTGGGTTTCGATCGGTGCTTCCCACCAACGCCACCGCGATTGACCTTCCCGCCAGAACATACCCATCTCTTCGTCGCTCAGGCTACGTTCGGTCAGCGACTTCACAATCTTTGCGGGAGTTTGCAAGTCACCAAACCGCTTCAAAGCAATCGCGACGTAGCCTTGCGGCAACCGAGCATCCAAGCTCACCCAATGGTCGCGGGCCTGCTGCAAGAAATAATCCACGGCGGGTTTGTATTTGGGATCAATTGCTTGGTCTTGCAAGAAGAAGCTACGGCCGTACAGGTACATCGTAATCGTCGAAGACAGATGGTTGTTCTGTTCGGTCTTCGTTTGGAGGATGCGTTTGTAGGTCTGGTCCATGAAGTTGTCCAAACGATCCAGTGCCTTGATCGCCATCGCTGGATCCAACTCGACGCCCAAATGCCGCAAGCGGCCCATCCCCGTGACGATGTGCAAGGTGATGTAGTCGTTGCCGGGTCCACCGGGACACCATGGCCAACTGCCATCGCTGTATTGCATTTGAGCCAGTCGTTGTTGGGCCACAGCCATTTCACGTTGCAGACGATTTTTATCGAATAACAACGCCACTTGTCGTCGCGCCTGGCTCTCCGACTTGGCATCGTGCAGCCACGGTGTTTGCTGGATCAGGATGTTCTTTAGATCCTCGTTTTTCTCCAGGGGACTGTCCAAGGCATCGGTGCCTTCCCACTGCTTGAAAATTTTCTCGATTCGTGGATTGCTACCAACAATGTGATGGCCCAGCGAGTTGGCATACAAGCGACTGAAAATACTTTCGCTACTCGGGTACGGGTTCTCCATCAGATACGGAAGTGCCATGACCGCGTACCACGTTGGGTTCGAAGTCATTTGCACGGTCAGCGACTGATGCCGCAGTGACTCACTGTCACCGGACTTGAGCAGGGATTGAAACTCGAACTGCTTGGTCATTTGGCCGCGAATCGGCAAGGGCAATGCTTCCTTCACCAAGACTCGTTTGCTCAAGACTGGCAAGAAACCTTCTTCGCCGTCCGACAATCGTTCCGTCGCTGCCACCACACGATAGCCCAACACACCGGAGAAGTCCGGCACATCCAGCATCCAATACAGACCGGTGGATTGGCCGGCAGGAATGTCGAAGGCCTGCTCTTCCGTCGCGAGCCCCAACGCTTGCGACATGGACTCGTCGGTCTGCAAGTTGGAAAGAGTCAGTTTCGCACGACCAGTCTGCCGAGTCGCCGATTGGTTCACGATCTTGACAGAGAATTCAAGTTTGTCACCTTCGCGCAAGAATCGCGGCGGATTGGGCTGGACCATCAAGTCTTTGCTCGTGACCACTTCATCGGTCAACAGTCCAGCTCGCAACTGTGCATCATGCACAAAGCCCATGAACTTCCACTTGGTGAGCGCTTCCGGCATCTGGAATTCCAGTCGGACGATCCCATCTTTGTCCGAGACCACGTGTGGAAAGAAGAAGGCGGTTTCATTTAGATTTTGTCGAGCTTGGACTTGATCCAAGTTGGGTGCAGGTGTGGGACTTGGAGCCGATTCTCCCTCAGCCAAGTTGTAGTTGGATTGTTGGAGAGCCTCGGCGATCGCTCCCTCGCCACTTTTGGCCATCGCCATCGCCGGTGCAGGAGCTGCATCCATCATCATCTCGGCCGATTCGATCCCGCCTGAGCCACGTGCTCTCATCATTCGTCCACCGCCACCCCCTGGCATGCCACCAAAAGCCATCATTTGCCAATTGTCCAACAGCAAACGATGATCAAATTGGCGATAGGCAAAACTGGGGTCGCGGTAGTCTCGTTGCCAACCGTAGTGGAAAACATTCAAGTTTTGCAACCGATTCGAATGAGACAAGCTCCAGCGGAGATAGTCTTGATAGAACGTGCCAAAGCCGGATGTAAAACTGTGCGGTGCAAACGCATCCAAAGACGCGTCGTACAAGGTGGCGACCATTTCGGCAGCTGCCGATTTGGCGTCGGGACCACTGATGACCGCCGTCCAGGTTTCCTTTTGACCAGGTTGGAGTTTTGAAACAAAGCGTTCCCATTTCACGGTCAGTTGTTTGGTGGTCCAAGGCACGCTGACGGTTCGCGAATCGATGTAAGCTCGATTGTCGCGAACATAACTCACGATCAATTGCAAGCCTCCGCGGTGTTCTTCCGTTGGAGTGAACTCCAGTGGAACTTGCGTCCGGTTGGGGTCGGTCCAAAATTCCTGCAGAACTTTACCGCGATGGACCCATTGCACAAAGGCTCGGCCCGTTTCGTAGCCTGTCCCCCAAATGGCGGTGAATTTCTCACCGGGTTCTACCGACCACTTTTCGGCGGCCAAGAAGTTCGGAACTTTGATGCCGAACGTGGTTTTCGCCGAGTCGATCACTTGGAAGGTCTGTTCGGACAAGACCGTTTGCCCTGAACGATCCAAGGTTTGCCACTGGACGCGATAGGCGCCTTCAGGCAGCGTCACTCCGTGGCTGGCTTTGCCTTCCCCATCGGTCTTCAGCGACACGCTGGCAACTTCATCGCCCGACGGCCACGAATTGATTTGCGACAGATCCGGTTGAGTAAGCTTGGGATCGATCACGGAGCCCCGCAGGGAAAGATCGCCCAGATACGTCATCCTTAGGCTATACAAGCCGGGGAGCTGAGCCCGTTGAACCTTTTCGGGCGCTGTTAGGCTGAAGATCTTTAGCGTGCCATCGACACTTTGTGGTTGGCCGTCCAGATTGGTCACTTGGCACTTGATCTCGGTGGCCGCCGTAGTCGTTAACCACCCATCGACCGAAACGGACGCTTCCAGTGATGTATATCCCAAGCGAATGGTCGTGTTGGCCGATCGAGTCTCACCGGCGGTGTCGGTCACGTCGGCATAAACGGTAAACGAAAACACCGGTTGACTACTTTTGTCCACCTTCAGATCGGGCAAGGCAGTGAAGGGAATTTCAAACGAGCCATCAACTTGCGTGGTTAACACGCCGTTGGCGATCTCTTGTGATTCGCCTTGCATGGGCGGGCAGTACCAGCAACGCCACATCCACCACATGGGGTAACGAACTTCACGAACCACACGATAACTGACTTTGGCTCCATCAATCGGCGCACCCGTATAGGCGGTCGCTTTGCCCTTCACGATGACGGCATCATTCAGTTGGAACTGTTGCTCGGGCCGCGAGACTTCGGTGTAGAATTTGGGCCGTTTGTATTCTTCGACACGAAACGTTTGGCTACCATCGAAACGTCCCTCGAAGGTTCCAATGCGCATCGGGCCGGTTGCTCGATCCCGCGTCGCCACAAAGCTGCCACTGAACGAACCATACTCGTTACTGGTCAGCTGCAATTGATCAACCAATTCGTTATTCATGTCCCAGAGACCAACCTTGACGCTGCGTCCGGCAACGGCTCGGTAAACGGCGCTGGTTTGATTGGCTTCGTGCAATACACCTTTGAACTGAATGGTTTGCCCAGGTCGGTAGATGGCTCGGTCTGTGAAAAACATCGCATAGCGTTGAACGCCCTGTTCGTCTTGATTCTGCCCGTAGTACCAGCGAGTATCGATGTAACCAAGCGACTGCGCCCCTACTTTCGCCACAAACTTGTAAACGATTTGCTGCTCGCGCGGTAAGCGGAAGAATCCGTTGGCATCGGTGGTCAAGTTGGGCCGAACTTCTTCTCGGCTATTGTTCCCATCTTGTTTCCAAGCGCGAACGGTCACCGTCGCTTCGGCTTGCGGTTGTCCGTCCAAAGCGTTGACAACTTGCCCGATGACCTCACGAGATTGGTAGTCTTCGCGAATCATCAGCGCTAGGTCACTCACCCAGACTTCTGTGACGGAAAGTTGATTGTTCCCGGCGGAAAATTCCGTGCTGTCGCTGGCCAATAACAAATAGCAACCGGGTTTAACGTCTGGCAACTCGTTCGACTCTTGATAGACCGTGCTGTAGTCATCACGAGCCGGCAAGTCCACGGTCCAAGCGGCGACGTGCGGACGTGTGCCTAACTTGAGTCGCTCTTCATATTCCATATTGGTTGGGTCTTGGTACATACCCCACGACCATTTGTCGTAATCGAAGGCCAGCAGACGGAAGTGGACTTTGGTCAGGTTCCGAGCACTGATTTGCAATGTCGGGCCGGCCGCGTTCCAGATCCGCTCCGTCTGGATCGACAGCTCTTTGGCTTCGATTTCTTGAATCAAATTATGGCACTGCGCCGCACCACGACTTTCCGGAAAGCGGTCGCGACCCAGTGTTGCTAATTGGTGAGCTTCTTTGTTTTTCTTATTGGCCCACTTGCTACCTGCCAACCGCGCCAGGGCTAACGAAGACAGCGAGTGTCCTTGGTGTTCATCCGCAAAACGCTGCAAGGCAGCCTCATAGCGGGCTGTCTTGTCGCTGCCGTAGGCGACTTGGTTCCCGAACTCCAATCGTTGCAAATCGGCATCCAATCGCGCGCTGGGGTTTTCGTCTTGGGCATGAAATTGGAGCAGCGCTTGATACGTCTTGATGGCTTGCAAGACATACGAATCCTCGTCTTGCGTTTCCGGCATCCAAGTCACGAATTGATCCAACGAGCTGAACACGGGCCCTTCGGCCGCGATCTGGAAAGAGCCTTGCTGCCGAATGATCTGTTCATCGAGTTGGTAAAAATCGAGCGATTGAAAGGCCAAGAAATCGTACAGCGTTGGACGAAATTCGTCAGCTGCGGGAATGTCGGTCAAAATCGCTGCCACTTCGCTGATGGAAATCTTTTGGAGCGCTTCTTCGGCTGTTAACGCATCCCGATACAAGTGATCCACATGTTTGAGAAACTGCTTCAAGTCCCAAGTCTCAAAATCGTCGCTTGGGGGAGCGTCCGTTTGACTACGCTGCGAAAACTGCCAGCGATTCTGTTGAAAATAACTGAAGTACCAATTCGCCAAGAGACCCTTGGCCAACGGTTGCATGGTCGGGGGCAATTCGGGCAAAGCCGCTTCCAAGCCTCGAATCATTTTGGGAGCTGCGGGCTGGTCCAATGACGATTCGATTGCCAATTTCATCCCCAGTGCCTTGAGGGCTTCGGCATCGGCACCGTCTTGCTGGGCGCTTTTGCGGATCGTCTCCAAGTGTTCGACGGCCGTTTTGGGTAGCCCATTGCCTTGAGCCTCGTCGACTTGTTGCCAGAGTTTGAGTCGTTGGTCTTGGTCCTGATACATAAATCGCTGCTCCTGGGCGGCCGAGACCTGTTGGGTGGGCGGAAATCCGGAACTGGCCACCCCCATGACAACCAATAGGCTCGTGGCAAACAAACCGAACAACCAATGACCTAGCTTGCCAAAGTTACCAACAACTAGCCTACGGGCTTGCATATCGAAATCCTGAGAAGATGAACCGTACCAGCCTGACCTCACCGAGGGCAACCGTTTACAGACGCCGATCCAGGGTATAGAGTTCCCGAAGTTTCAGCAAATGGGATCGCGCCACGAATTTTGCGTCACCGTTCCCACGAACGATCGAGCCACGCGAGTTTCTAACGGTTTTCGATTGTCGCTGGGCCGTGTTGACGCCACCATTTGGCCGAGACCCGAACTGGGATACTCCGACGCAACGCTCGGCCCCGGTCCGGCCCGACTCCATCGGTTGAATCGTAGCTCACGGCGGCAAGGAGCCGGTTGGATTGACTTGCGCTTCAAGACCAGCACACTAACCTGGGATGGATCGTGAGCCGTTCGTTCTGTCCCTGGGGGCTCGTCCTTGGTGCATGTCATCTCCGACATCAGGCGTTGACTAGAGAAAGTGGTTCATGAGAACGATACGAACTTCGGGTGGGCGATTGGCAATGCTTGTTTGGTGGGTTTCGCTGGGAGGGGTTCCAGGCGTTTCCTTGTTCGCTGATGAGCCTCGCGAAAAGGAGCTGGGCCCAACCGCCGCGAGCTTCGGACATCCCCAGGATCTTGAGCCTCGCTCAGCCTCGGGCATCGGTTGGAATCAAGACAACCGCATTTTCCGCCCCGCCGCAGCTCACGAAGGGTCACTGGAGGCATTCCAGAGACCGAGCGCTTTTGAATCGCAGCAGATTTACGCCAAGGATCGTTTTCCGAACCTTGTCGTGGCTCTGGATGGGACCGTGATCGCCGGTTGGAACGGAGTCCAATGTCGCCGTAGCACCGACGGAGGAACGACATGGGGCGAGGCGATCTCGATTGCTGCCGGTTTTATGGGTGGCGGCTTTGTGGTCGATGAGATCTCTGGTGATGTATTGGCTTTTGTCGAGGAAGAACATCCGCCTGGCAAACCGGTGCATCTCTATCGCTCCAAAGATCACGGTCTAACGTGGGCTGAACAGAAGATTACGATTCACCCCAATTCATTGGGGCATGTTCCTTCGCTCCACATGAACGAACATGGCCTCTCGCTGCGGCACGGCCCATTCAAAGGTCGTTTGATTTGCCCCTCACGCTGGTATGGGCGCACGAACTATCCGGTCGAGTTCTTTCACACGCACTATACGAATGCAATCTTCAGCGATGACGGTGGCCGAACTTGGAAAGCCTCCGAGCCATTCCCAGCGATGGGGACTGGCGAAGCGTGTATTGCCGAACTAGCGGACGGTCGCTTGCACTACAACACACGACGTCATTGGGCCCCAACCTCAGAAGATGCGATTTGGCGTTGGAATGCGGAAAGTCACGACGCGGGAATGACCTGGATCCATCCGCAACGCTCCCCGGTGTTGCCGGATGGCAATTCGGACTCGACGTATGGTTTGATGGGCGGTTTGGTGCGCTTGCCAATCTTGGGACGTGATGTGTTGTTGTTCAGCAATATTGTCAGTCACCAAGGTCGCCAAAACGGTTACGTGTGGTGTAGCTTCGATGGCGGAATGAGTTGGCCGGTTCGTCGAAAGGTTTACGCAGGCAATTTCGCGTATTCCTCGTTGAACGCGGGACGACCCGGGACGCCGTCCGAAGGTTGGATTTACTTGTTGTACGAAGGGGGACCAAACGGAGGCGGAACTATTGGTCGCTTCAATCTGTCGTGGGTTTTGGAAGGGGAGGCGACCGGAGACGGGACGGTACCGGAATGGGTTAGAAAATCCGAGTAAGGTCGATCCATCGGCCTCGAAGTTGGCGGAAAGTCCTCGCCGTACAAGATCAACGCAAACCGACTTGTTCGTCCGAATGCAAATGATCATGATGACGACGGTCGTGATGACGATCGAATTTGGGAACTTCGCCAACAGTTGCTTCTTCAGGGAATCGGGATGCGTTCACTTCGGACTCCAATGGTGAATTACGTATTCGTCTTCGTTTTGTTAGCGACTTGGTCGTTGGCTCCTGCGCAGGATTCACCCACCGACTCGGCGATAGCCGCTCTCGATACGTCGCACCAAGATCCCCGCGTCAAGCGAGTCGTGGTGCGCCGAGAAGGAGATGACGGATCGAAGAGCTACCGCATTCCGGGCCTGACAGTGACCCCGAAGGGAACGTTGGTTGCTTGTTTCGATATTCGCTGGGACGGTTCTGGTGATCTGCCATCCAATATCGATGTCGGAGTGATGCGCAGCACCGACAACGGCGATACTTGGGGGAAGATGATCACCGCGATCGATTACGATCAGCATGTTCCGAACTCACAGGGCAATGGCGTTGGCGACCCTGCCATATTGGTCGATCGCAACACGGGTCACTTGTACATCGCGGCATTGTGGTCGTTTGGCAACAATGGTTGGAATGGTTCGGGAACAGGGCTTGATCCCGCGGAAACCGGCCAATTGGTAGTATCCCGTAGCACGGACGATGGGCTCACTTGGGAGCGCCCTATGTCGATCACGTCGCAAATCAAAGACAAAGCGTGGCGGTTGTTGTTCAATGGACCCGGCGCAGGCATTCAGTTGACCGATGGCACATTGGTTTTTCCCGCCCAATTCAAGGACTCCACCGGGAAAGCGTCTAGTTGCTTCATCTTCAGCCAAGACCAAGGCGAAAAATGGCAGATCAGCCCGCCGGCGATACCCGGGACTCCGCTGACCAGCGAATCACAAATCGTGCAACGAAGCGACGGCTCGCTACTCATGACCATGCGGAATGAAACGCGTGACCCACAGCGTGCTTGGTCCTGTTGGCAATGGACGAATCATTTAGCCAATGGAAATTGGGTCGATACTCGGCTGGATGTTCCGGACCCGGTTTGCATGGCGGGATTGATGCGACATCCTAGCGGCGTGTTGCTTCTGTCGAACAATAATTCGAATCGGCGTGAACGGATGACGATTCGCTATAGCAAAGACGAAGGCCAAACCTGGAGCAACGGGCGTTTGTTGGATCCTCGGCCTTCTGCTTACTCCTGCATCGCCACAATGGCCAATGGCGACATTGGGATTTTATACGAGTGCGGTGACAACCGTAGCACGGAAACGCTTACATTTGCGACGTTCCCGTTGGAGTGGGTGGTTGAAGAATAAGTTCAGGCCTGTTTGAAGCAAGTTTCGCCAGGGTTCAAGGTCCGCTGGCAGCTACACAATTGACGCTTGTCGATTACTGCTTGGCCCCGGCCAATAATCCCAGTAGTGAAGGTGCGGCGGCGGATGTTTCGCTGTTTGTCGTGGGGTCGCTGGGGACAGGTGGGGCTTGCACGATTTCGCTCGAATCGCTTTTCTGGCGACGGTTCTTGTTGACAAACCAGATCACTTCACAAACATCGACCCCGTTGCTGACCAAACGGCCTTCTTGGTGAAACGATTGGCTGATGCCAACCAATTGGCCTTCGCTATTCAAGATCGGTCCACCGCTGTCGCCTGGATTGATGGGAGCCGAGGTTTCCACGACTTGCATGCGGCAATCATTGACGGATTTGAAATAGTTGGCGCGGACATATCCGTTGGTATAGACCCACAACGCAGCACTTGCAGATGGATTTCCGATCGAGTGCAACAACTGCCCTGGCTTGGCCGATTTGCCAAACTTGACCGCGGTCACGTTGGGCGGCAGACTCGCCAATTCCACAATCGCTAAGTCGCGACGTTTGCAGACGGCAATCACTTTTCCGGGGATCTCTAGTCGGCTGCGATTGCTAATGTAAAAGTCCATTTCGCTTTCGATCAAACCGTGCTGTTCTTCTGGGAAGAACACGGAGATCTCCGAATGGCCTTCGACGACGTGTTCGTTGGTTACGATCCAGCGGCGCTCTTGGTCAACCAACACTCCCGACCCGGAGGCACTGGGGGTCAGCACCAACACCGTCGAACGAACGGCGTTGGCGTAGACGTTTTCATCGCCGTACGCCACCGTCGAACCAAACAGACCGGTTAGGGTCAGAACAATTAGTGAAAACAATTGGGAAATGGAACGTTTCATGGCTGGGTTCTTTCTGTAGAAGTCGTTGCGGGTGACTACACAGCCCATACCAGCCCTGAAACGGTTTGTGACAGCATTTCGGAGCGGATGATCCGTCCGATCAAGACCGATCGAACAGATCCGTCTGATCCGTCTGATCTGTCTGATCTGTCTGATCCGACAGATCCGACAGATCTTCCGCTTCTTCCTCTCCGCGACCGCTCGGTGGCGTCGGATAGTCGGGGTCCCCAACCACCGTCAGCGTTTCCGAATAAACCTCGCCATCGACTACGAGTTCCACCAAATAGGTTCCGTTGGCCGCCGCGCCTTGGCCTCGGCCGCCAAATCCGCGACCTCCGCCGCCTCCGAAGCCACCACCACCGCCTCCACCACCACCGAATCCGCCACCAGGTCGAGGGCCGGTCGGCGCCGGCGAGCCGGTGCGTAGGTTCCATTCCAGACGATTCAGGCCCGCCGTTGCGGGAGCTTCCGCTCGGTACAATTCTCGACCGCGAATGTCTTTCACCACGATGGAGGCCGAACCAGCAGGTCGGGCCAACGTGTAAAAGAACTCGGCGGTTTTGTTCGGCGTTTGTGCTTGGAACTCACGAGTCGTATTGCTGCCACGTTCGGGCAGCGTGCGCCAACGCGTCACTTGATTGGGTCGCAGAAGGTTCGCGGTCTTTGCGATGCCATCCGCCGTCAACTGGCGAAGCGGGGTGACATCCAAGACCCAAATACTGCGTCCGTGAGTTCCTGCGATCAATTCGCCACTGGTCGGGTGCTGCGCGAACTCGTGTACGGCGACCGTGGGTAGCGTCGAGAACTTGTTCCAGCTCAATCCCCGATCCACGCTGACCCAAGCCGAAAATTCGCAACCCAAGTACAAGACGTTTTGATTGACCATATCTTCGCGGATCACCCAAGCGGTCCCCGCCGAAACCGGCAAGTTGGCTCGTAGCGACGTCCACGTTTTTCCAAAATCTTCCGTCATGAAAACGTACACTTGTTCGTCGTTGCTACGGTGTCCATCCAAGGTGATGTAGCAACGGCCAGGTGCATAACGCGAAGCCTCAATGCTCGAAACCCAACGTGGTCCCGGTACCAAGCTGGCCAAAGAACCCGGTGCGGGGGCTACTTGCGGCTCTTGGGCCGGTTTCTCAGCCGGAGGTGCCGTCGGTTCTTGTGGAGCAACGGCGGGAGCCGGAGCGGGAGATTCCGCAGCAGGCGGCGGATCAGCGGCCTCTTGCGGAGCCGCTGGGGCGGCTGCCGCTTGCTCGACAACCGGCGGTGTCGTTTCTTGAGTCAACGACGTATGGAGCATGGGCCGAACCGGCGGCCGCTTGGTAGCGGTGATCGTCAAGGTCTCGCCATTGGGCAACGGCAATTGGGCCGTCATTTCCTGGCCTTTGATTTCGAATTGCGGTTGAATCGGACCAAACGGAGTCTCGACCGTGAAACGCAGTGTTTGTTTCTCGCGATCGAATTGGCCGTCGGCCATCTCCAACGCACCTTCTTCCGAGGTCATGCTCCCAACCACCGTACCCGAGTCTTCTAGGGTTACGGTCATTTGGAACTCGCCGGCAATCTCACCGCCCGAGGTGCTGAATCGACCGTCCCAAGTTCCAGACAACGGATCCTCTTTTTTGTCCCCCTCTTCCGTCTTGGTTTCTTCGGTGGCGGTTTCTGGCTTGGTCGCTTCTTCGGCCTTTTGTTCGCCCGCGTTGGCTTCGCCCGCCGGTTTGACCGGTTCGGTCATCGCTTCAGCGGGTTTGGTTTCGGTAGCCGGCTTTGGTTCCACCATTTCCGGTTTTACTTCTGGGGCGGCAGGTGGTGTGGTGGCCGTCGTAGCGGGCGTTTCCGTCGCGGGAGTTTCCGCGGCCGGTGCCGCAGGAGCCGGTGCTTGTGGCACATGGAAAATCGGCTCCCAAGTTTGACCACCGTTTTGAGTGACCCACAGGGCTCCGTCGGTTGTGCCGACATACACAACGCCTGCTCGAACCGGCGATTCCGAAATCGCGCTTCCCGAACCATCGTTGGTATTGGTAATCTCATTCGAGATCGCCTCCACGGCCGTGCCACGATTGTACGACCGGAAGACGTAGTTGCCGGCGCTGTAGTGGATCCGACTGTTGTGAGGCGAGAGAATAAACGGCGTTTTCCAATTGAAGCGATAGGTTACTCCACGCGGTGGCTGAGGCCGAATCGACCCGCGTTCGCCCGTTCGCAGATTGAGCCGTGACATCGCCCCGTTTTGGCTTTCGGCATAGAGTTGATCGGGATCTTCGGCATCGACCAAGCAGACAAAGCCATCGCCACCACCGATTCGGAACCAGTCGCTGTTGTTGGTCGCACCGGTACGGCTACGTCGTGGTCCTCCCCAAGAGCCATTGTCCTGCAACCCGCCGTATATTTTGTAGTCGGGGCGGCTATCGACACCGATATGATAAAATTGGCCGATCGCAAAGTGATTGTGATGGTCCCAAGTTTTCATACGGTCGTGCGTCACGTAGACGCCACCGTCATTGCCCAAAATGATATGGCGAGAATCCTTGGGATCGATCCACATCGCATGATGGTCGACGTGAACTTCGTTGCCATGCCCATCGCCCGTAAACGTCACACCCCCGTCGCTCGACTTGTACAACGAAGTGCCCAGAATGTAGATGTTGTTTTCATCTACGGGATCGACCCGGACTTGGCTATAGTACATGGGTCGTGGATTGACGCTGTTGATCCGTGTCCAGGTCTCGCCGGCGTCTTTACTACGATACACTCCGCCGTATTGATAGCCTTCCGCTCCCTGCAGGTCTTGAACATTTTCTCGCTGGCCACCCAACGAAGCCGAAAACGGTCGCGGCGGCGAACCTCGCTCGGCTTGGACTTGAACGGGTCGCATGACCAACTTCACCGAAGTTTCGACTCGCTGACCCTCGCGAACCACGACCAACTTCACTTCTTCATCGGCCTTCTTACCCGCCAAGAACTTGGTCATGTCGTCGGCTTTGATGATCAACTGATCATTCATCTGCACCAGAATATCGCCCGTCTTCAGCGCGTTTGCGGCCGGCCCATCCTCAACCACCTCCGTGACGCGAATCCCAACGTCCGCTGCTTCATTGCGGATCCCCAAGAACGCGGTTTCCGCCGGGCCTCCACCGATCATTTCCGATTCGATAATCGCATACAGATGATCGGGGTTTGATTGCGACCAGTCCAAGCCGATTCGTCCGAGATTGCAGGTGGGCAAGCCGTTGGTCAATTTTGTCCAAGTCTTGCCGCCGTCTGCGGTTTTATGCAATCCAGAGCCGGGGCCAAACTTCTTGATGGGATCATTGCCATCAAAGCCATCTCGCAATCGTTCGTAAGCGGCAGCGACCAAGATATCAGGATTGGTCGGATGCATTTGCAGATCAATAATTCCGGTTTTGTCATCGATATAGAGCACTTTTTCCCAGGTCTTGCCTCCATCGACGGTCTTGAACACGCCGCGTTGTTCGTTGGCCCCCCACAGACGACCTAAGGCTCCGACGTAGGCGATATTCGGGTCCGTGGGATGGAGCGCAATGCGACCAATTTGAAAGGTCTCGTCCAATCCCAAGTGCTGCCATGTCTTGCCACCATCCATCGACTTGTGCACGCCGTTGCCCCACGACACGCTGTTGCGTGGATTGGATTCTCCCGTTCCAACCCAAACAATGTTGGCATCTTGTTGAAAGACTTGCACATCACCAACGGAGACCACCGCTTCACGATCGAATTGAAATTCAAACGAATACCCGTTGTTAACGGTCTTGAGCAAGCCGCCCGATGCCGACGCCGCCCACCACGTGTAGGGGTCTTTTTCGTAGACGGCCAACGCGGTGATGCGCCCGCTCATGTTGGCGGGCCCAACCGACTCCCATTTGAATTGCTCCATCCACGGAGCCGGAATGGCGGTTGCCGTGGTTGGCGCGGGTTCGATCCGCGGACCCGCTCCGGGTCCTCGGCCCTGCCCACGTCCTTCCGGCCCACGTCCTTCGCCTTCTTGGGGTTGGCCGGCTTCGGATTCTTGGTTCGGAGTTGTTGCAGGTCGAGTTCCTTCCGCTTGGGTCGGAGCCGGTTGCGTTGTCCCTTCAGCTGCCGGAGGAGCACCCGATTCTTGCTGAGCGGAACGCTCCGACCCACCTTCGCCGGATTGGCCAGCCGGTCCGGGTCGTCGTCGGCCAGACCCGCGGCGCGGTCCCGTTCCTTGTCGTCCGGTACCACTTTCGCCTTCGCCGGCGCCGCCACGAGAACCACGTTGGCCGCCTTCTTGAACCGCACCTTCTTGTTGTTGGCCTGCCTGTTGTTGAGCCTCTTGAGCTTGGCCTTCCTCTTGAACGATCGCTTCCAGGCTCGTGTGGGCAAGCACTCCCGCCGTCACGGTCCCGTGAAACAGGCCCAGGCCGACAAGCAAGATTCCAAGCGTTCTAAGCCAGTTCTTTGAGCGGGTCAAAATCGGCTGATCCAACAACATCATGGTTGCTCCTGTGGGTCGGTAAGAAACAAACGTTTAAGAAATCGCGGTCGTCTGCGACGTATTTCATCACGTTGGACCAACGTTTTAGAATAACTACCAACCACTCGAAAGCGAACCTATGGCTTCGGAAAAAGTTCGGAAAAGGTTGCCTGCGTCCCAGCACAAACGGATGGGTGTCGACTAAAAACACGCCAAGTAGCCGTAACCTATTGTCAACAGCGTGAAGAGCAAGGTCAGCAGATGGTAACCGACTCTCAGCCACCATCTCTTGAGATAGGGTTTCGCGTCCATCACCGCTTGCAACCCCAATCGAATGCCCCAGAAGACGGCGATGTAGCCGCAGAAGGCGCGAGTGAACGGAGTTTGGGCCGCAATCTCAGAAGCAAATCCCACACTCAGCACGCCAAACGCAACAATGTTCAACACCACATACCCACCGTAGATGAGGTACATCTGGTAGTGCAATTTTGGCAACCCCGCCAACTCCTTCTTCCAATCCAATTGGAACGGAACCAACGACGACGCCACCAAGATACTAAAATGCATGACACCGAGTACTCGAACCAATTCGACATTGTCCATCACGTATTCCTCAAGACCAAAGTTGGGGCTTGTAACCAATCGAGAAAGGGCACGATAACTTCTAGCACAAACGGTGGATGAAAGAGCCAATAAGCGGGTAGAACCAACACGGCCAACGTGAACCAACGCCCGCGAATTCCTGGTATCGCTCGTTCCACCAACAAGCCGGCACCTTGCAACAAAAAATAAAGCGTGGGCAGACCATAGCCGCCGCCGGCCGGAACCGAAATCACGACATCATGCACGATGCCGCTGAACAAGAAACCAACCGCCAGTCCACCCTTTGCTCCCAATCGACCGGTTAATGGGCGAAACAAAAATCGATGCGTCAAATCGCGAAATGCGGTGTTCCAACGCCGGCCCCAAAAATCGGACAGCGACGTTGCCAAGATCGGCCACACCATCAATGGTTTTGCGTCGACCCCGACGCGTCGCCAACACCAACTCAGTACGTGAAACAAACCAAAGTGCAACGTGAAGATGATCCCGACCATTCCCACCCATCCCCTCAGGAGTGGTAGGTCGATCATTGGCGCTAACCCAAACAACAAACTGCAACCAAACCCGATCTTTGCTAGTGAAAACAACAATTCACTCCACGACGGCAACGCGGACGAGCGGCCAATGTCGTGGTTCGCTCCGCGAACCAAAGTTGGATCGCGGAGCGATCCACGACGATTCGCTCGTTGAACCAAAGTTGGATCGCGGAGCGATCCACTACAAAAAGCGGCCGCGTTCATTCCGGGCCATGCCACCACGTACAACCACTTTCGCCACCACGGGGCGCGGACACCCGTGAGCGAAATCAACTTGCACGCGAAGAACATGGCCGTGGCAATGCCCCACATCACCAACCAGGGTGGATATCCAAAAAGCGCCAAAACTCGACTCCCCCATCTTCGTGCCCCGTTTTCAAATGCAATCCATACCGGCACGCTAACCGCACACCCGACCAAAAGATTCAAGCAAACTCCGGGTTCGTGTAGCGTTAGGCCACGTCCTTGTTGCCGTTGACCGTGAAACTTCTCGAGGCAAACCGAGGCCACGTTGCCCGACGAACGAAGCGGGGGCATCCGAAACTCGAGGCAAAATTGCCCGGAAAACCCGGTATCGCGTGGTTCGAACCCAGTACCGCCATCCGGCGAAATCCCGGTGACAATCATCGATTTGCCTAATGGACCGCAGCAATTCCTTCCCCCGTGCGACAAAAAAACCTCCGAATTTACTTGCATCACCGACGATATATCTACATACTCAGGTGTAGTATTTCGGTTGCCGGGGCGAGGTTGGGAGCGTGGCGATGTTCGATTCGACATACAAGCAACAAAAACCGTTTAACTTCCGTGGTATTGCTTGGGGGTTTGTATGTTTGGCGGTTGGCTTTCTGTTCGCGAATTTGGCGAACGCCCAAATTGCCTCGTACGAGCGGCCACCGATTGATTACCTCAATGCGGAGGTTCATGATCCCGTGGCTCGGTTGCAACAGCGATTGGTCAGCGGCGAAATGAAATTGGAGTACGATCCCAAACACGGGTTCCTCCCGGCCGTCCTCGAAGCACTGGATGTTCCGATTTCTTCGCAGACACTTGTTTTTTCCAAGACCAGTTTGCAGCTCCAGAAGATTTCGCCGCGATTGCCACGAGCGCTTTATTTCAACGACGAAGTTTATGTCGGGTTCTGTCAGCGTGGCGATGTGCT
>JAEUIP010000310.1 GCA_016795075.1 Planctomycetaceae bacterium
GTCGGTTAATATCTTCTTGAATGGCGGCGTTCGATGCCCAAGCTCCAGGATCGAAACGCCCGTACCCGGCAAACACAACATTTCGCGAGCGACTTGCTGCAAGACCGGAACAGGCAAGACACTGGGGCCAGCCGAAAAGTTGAAGACGCGACCGTCGTTATTCGAGTGCTGATTCATTTAGTTACTCAATCTTCCATTCCCGGGAACCCCAACCGCTTATCGACCAAATTCTTCAAAGGCTTCTGTTGGACATAGCGTAAGAGATTTTGACAGAAGAAATCCACTGTGTCCGACACGCGACGGTGACTTTGAGCACCCACATGCGGAGTAATCATCACCCGCGGCATGGTCCACAAGGGACTGTCACTAGGCAACGGCTCCACTTCCGCAACGTCCAAACCGGCCGCTTTGATTTTCCCCGCTTGGAGCGCCGCAATCAGTGCTGGCTCGTCGACCACTTGTCCCCGCGCCACGTTAATCAAATAACTGCCCGGCTTCATGTGTGCGATGGTTTCTGCATTGATCAAGTGATGCGTTTGTTCGTTCCAAGGAATGCACAAGATAACGACATCGCTTTGGGCCAAAAGTTCGGGCAAACGATCTGCCGACCACAACTCTTCGACAAAACTTGGTTTCCGACGTGGCCAATAGTCCGTGGCCAAAATTCGATTGCCCAACGGTGCCAGCATTTCGGCGATTCTCAGGCCGTTGCCGCCCAGACCGACGATGCCAATCGTTTTCCCGTGCAGATCGTCCGTCGCCAGTCGTTCGTATTTGCGTTCCAAAGTGGCTTGAAAAAATGCAGGAGTACTCCGAATCAAGCCAAACAACAAAGCAAAGGTTTGTTCGGCGACCTGATTGGCAAACAACCCCGAGGCACTGGTGACTGGAATGTTCGACTCGATGACTGCCGGGTGGAGGCAATGGTCCAAACCAGCGGCCGAGGACTGAATCCACTGCAAGCGACCTGCGGCAACGACGGCTGGCCAATCGATGGGCTGTTTGGCGTGTCCACAAAATAGGTCGGCTTGGAAAATGGTGCGGCCAATTTCGTGCTGTTCGGCTGGGATGACCGTAAACTCCGGTACCGTTCGTCGAATTTGTTCGACATGATGGGATTCCACCGGAAAACACAACACAATCGTCAACGGTGTCAAATTCGAATTCCTCTCAATTGTAGTCGACCGTTTGTAGTGGACCGTTTGTAGTGGACC
The DNA here is from genome assembly GCA_016795075.1 of Planctomycetaceae bacterium. GTDB lineage: Bacteria > Planctomycetota > Planctomycetia > Pirellulales > Pirellulaceae > M30B19. The sequence continues at coordinate 1,215 of JAEUIP010000310.1, forward strand.
GTTCCTACGGTCCAACTTAGTAGTCGACCGTATGTAGTGGACCGTTCCTACGGTCCAACTTGGTAGTCGACCGTATGTAGTGGACCGTTCCTACGGTCCAACTTGGTAGTGGACCGTTCCTACGGTCCAACTTTCTTCCGTCGTCCTTAACAAACATAATCCGACCGACGGAGCGGTCGGCGACATAATCCGACCGACGGAGCGGTCGGCGACAATCGCCAGAATACTGCCCAAAACGATCAACCGGAAGGGGCAAAAAATACTGGCAAAAGTGAGCCAACTTGCTATAATGTCGACGCCTCATTCGACCGAACTTGGTTATCGGCCGGCCCCAATTGCGGTCAACCTTTCGCTGGACGTCCAGCAATACCTCTTATTTTGCGTTTTCAGAGCTTCTGGCTGCGTGAAGTAAAGGTCCATTCACCGGAAACTTGAGAGCAACACACTCGCCTTCGTTAGTTTGAATCGAACGTTTTTCTTGACGATCGAATCCAGAACCAGCGGCGGGACATCTCCCAAAAGGAAATAGAATGAACCACTCACAAGGCCCCTCTGCCTCAGAATTGGCAGAGCGCCCTCTAAGTGCCCCAAACGAAATCTCAAATGACGTGTCATCGCACGCCCGTTCTCATTCGTTGAGCCCCCATCGTTTGTCCGACAAAGCTACCGCCCAAAGGTTGCCCGACGTGGCGAACGAACATCGGCCGGAAGTCTCGGGGCATTTGGATCGGGTCGGCATGTCCGGCATCGAACTGATTGCTCGATTTCAGGGCCCAGATCAAACACCGTTCCTGGTCCCCGCGACCGCCGACGCCTTCGTCAGCTTGGATGACGATTCGGTGAAGGGGATCCACATGTCGCGTCTGTTCTTGGAACTGGCGTCGGCAATGGAGTGCGAAAGCCTCACTCCCAAACTCATGCAGCGTGTTTGCGAGAATTTCTTGGCCTCCCATGCGGGGATCAGTCACCGCTCGCAATTGACACTGGCGTTCCAGCATCCGACATTTCGTCCCGCCCTTCTGAGTGACTACTCAGCCCCGCGGCACTATCCCGTCCGAGTCACGATGGTGTCGGACACGCGGGATATTGCCAAAGTTGCGACCGGAGAACACGTTCGTTTGTTCTTGCAAGTCCAAGTGGTTTACAGCAGTACCTGCCCATGCTCGGCGGCTTTATCGCGGCAGTTGTTGGAAAAGAAGTTTCAACAGGACTTTGCGTTTCACAACTGGGTGAATGTCTCTCGGGTTAGCCAATGGTTGACCGAACACGGCAGTATCGCCACACCACATAGCCAACGCAGTGTGGCCACGATCGATGTCGAGCTTGCCAATCCGTTGGAACTAAAACGATTCCCGATCGAACGCATCATCGATCGCATCGAGAGCACGCTAAAGACGGCCGTCCAAACGGTCGTCAAGCGTCAAGACGAGCAAGAGTTTGCTCGGTTGAACGGTGCCAATCAAATGTTCTGCGAAGATGCAGCGCGGCGCATGAAGGCCACTTTGCTGGACATGCCCGAAATTGCGGACTTCCGCGTGGAAGCTAGACACATGGAAAGTCTACATCCGCATGACGCGGTCGCGATTGCCACCGCCGGCATCCCAGGTGGGATGAGCGCGTGATGGACTTTTTGCCAGCACCCGGGCAAGAAGCAGTCTCCATAGCCGATGCGCAACGACAAATCGATGCGTGGATCAAGCAGTTTGGCGTGAGGTACTTTGCCCCACTCACGAACTTGGCCCAATTGGTGGAAGAAGTCGGTGAACTGGCTCGACTGCTCAACCGAACCTACGGGGAGCAAAGCTTCAAGGCGGGTGAGGACGCCACCAAATTGCCCGACGAGTTTGCCGACGTACTGTTTGTACTGATTTGCTTAGCAAATCAAACCGGCGTGGATCTTTCTGCTGCCTTACAAGCAAATCTGGACAAGAAGACGCGACGCGACAAAGATCGCCACAAACGAAACCCTAAATTAACGACCGAAGAATAAGGAATACACTCATGTCGATGACCATCATGCGGCGGATCAAATTTTGTGCCGGACATCGGTTGATGAATCACGGTGGCCCCTGTGAATTTTTTCACGGTCACAACTACGTGGCGGATTTTTATGTGACAGGTCGCGAGGCGGATGCGGTCGGGCGAGTGATCGACTTTTCCCAACTTAAGAAGTCGTTCAAAGGCTGGTTGGACGAACATTGGGATCACGGTTTTTTGGTTCACGAAGATGATCAAAACGCGATCCATGCGTTGCGGCAAGTCGTTCCAATGAAGTTATACACCCTGCCTTACAACCCAACCGCCGAAAGCATGGCCAAGTACCTGCTGGAAGTTGTGTCTCCAGAACTGTGCCAAGAATTCATTGGCTACGACGTGCAGGTCACAAAAGTTGTCGTCTGGGAAACGGACGAATCGTTCGCTGAAGCAACTCTAAACAGCTCGGTGGAAGACTTCCTGCCTGCCTCCAGCAACTCGATTTGATAGCCGATCGAGCCACCGCTTGTGAAGAATCCATGAAATAAAGAAGCTTGGATGCTGACAGTGCTCAAGTCGCCTCACTTTGGGGCGCTTCGTGGACTATCATGTCGCTTCTACATGGTCCAACGGAGGTTCAAGACAATGAGCGCGTGGCAAGTTCGACGGGTTGTTTGTTTCGGTTGGCTTTTTAGTTTGGCCTTGGGTTGGTGCTGGGGTTCGGCCCACGCACAACTATCTTCCGAACACGATCAGCTGCGGCTCAATCAAATCCAAGTGATTGGCAGTCACAACTCGTATCATTTGGCTCCCGAACCGGAGCTGATGAAGTTCATCGAGTTAGGTGGGAAGCGGGTCGCCGAATCGATCGATTACACGCATCCGTCGCTTACTGAACAACTGGAGCAAGGGATTCGCCAATTCGAGTTGGACGTGTATGCGGATCCCGTTGGCGGACTGTTTGCCAATCCGCTGGGGCTGCAAATGTTACGTGATGCGGGCAAGGAACCTCGTTATGCTCCGAACCGAGATGGGAAACTAACGCAGCCCGGTCTCAAGATCATTCATGAACCCAATTTCGATTACGCGACGCGAAACGAAACCTTCTTGGACGCTTTGCAAGAGATCGATCGTTGGTCGGCCGAGCACTTGGACCATGTGCCGATTTTGGTGCTGGTGGAATTAAAAGAGAAATCAGCGGTGGCCTCGCCGTTGAAGTTCGTGCCCTTCGATCGACCTCAGTTGTTGGCGGTGGATGCAGAGATCCGGCAAGGGATTGCTACACAACGATTGTTGACCCCGGATGATCTGCGACGCGGCGAAGCGACCTTGCGCGACGCGATTGGGAAGCACGGTTGGCCGCAGCTCAAAGATTGTCGCGGCAAGATCTTTTTTGCACTCGACAACGAGGGCGCGTTGCTTGATCGTTATTTGGAAGAGAACCCTGCGTTGGAAGGTCGCGTGATGTTAGCTTCGGTCGCGCCCGAACATCCGGCGGCAGCGTTTCGCAAACTCAACGACCCATTTGGGCAATTCGACGAGATCCGCAAGTCGGTGGAACAAGGTCTAATCGTCCGAACGCGGACCGACGCCAGCACTTTACAAGCACGCAAAAACGACACAACACAGCGCGACAAAGCCTTCGCCAGCGGCGCGCAGTTCGTCAGCACCGATTATTGGAACCCTGATCCACGGTTTTCTGACTATCAAGTTCGCTTTGAAAACAACAAATTCGTTCGCATCAACCCAAACGTTGGTCCAACGCAATGAACAATGCGGAGTCCCTGGAAATTGAACCAGTAAGCCGCCGCCAAGTTCTAACTCCGCTATCAACCTAGTCGATTATCTCTTCGTCCGAAAACCCGAGACAATCTTCCTGTCTACTTCGAATCTAACTTTGCAACATCTTCTCGCAGTGCTTTTAACAATTCAGCTCCAACGAGGTTCGGGAGGGTCAATTGCCGCCCAGCTCCCCCTGAACCCAACACAACTGCAAATACTCGCATGTCCTTGCCTTCGGTCGTCCAAGTTTGTTCTTTGATAAACCAGTATGGTTCGTTCAAGTCGGCCATGCGAGCGTATGATGTGATTTGCCGCTCCGCTTCTTGTCGTCCCTTGAGTCGGACTAGCTTCTGAAAATAGACGTTGTACAAAAATATTTCGTCGATACTCTCGGGCGGAGTGAAACGACCAATCTTGTTGCCATTCTCATCGATAGTTAATCCGCCTGGATATTTTTCCTTGACAAATGCTCGGACCGCCAACCATTGATCCACTACGGTTTCAAACCTGGGATCGTCATAGTCACAAAGCAGTAACAACAAGCAACGAGTGCCATGCGCCAAACGAAAATCAGCGGCGGCGATATCATCCGTTTTTATTAACTCAAGGCTATACACGATTTTCTCGACGATCTTTGTCAAGGCAGCCTGACGTGTAGTGTCGTCCATCACTGCCAAATGTTCATGCATGCGGCGCATCCGTGGATCCGCAAGTACAGGCTGGAAATAGTCTTTCCAACCGAGCGTGTTGGTCAACACGCCCATAACCAACCGATTGCCTAACCCGCCATCTTCGGTCGTAATGGCCGCCAGGTTTTCGTCAAACGAACGATTGCGAATCTCTTTGAACTTGGCGACCCGGTCGAAGTTATCTTTTTCGTCGGGAGGTATGTCCTGACCGAAAAGTGCATTGACGCACCAACCTAGCGAAATGCAAACGAACGCCACGAACCGAACTTGCTTGTTCACACCATGATCCTTTTGTCTCGATACGAATCCCAATAGCTGCCGGCGAAACTTGTTGTCGATTCCAGACCTTCGTAACTGGGCTACGTTGTACCCGCAAGAATACGTTGGCGTCCAGTTCAGTTGCCCTTCCCATTTCTCGGCACAATGATCCCGTCCAATGCCAATTCTGTCGGCCCGGAGACAAGAAGTGCCTGAACCGCGGCGGTGTACGCTTACGTATCAGATTCTCCCACATCAAATTGACATGCTACGCTGAGCCGAGTCTAGGGACCGTTCATTTGAAGGATAGTGATTTCGACGTGTGGGCAAATTTTCTGCTGGTCGATTGAAATGCGAATGACTTGAAAAACATGGGATCCCAGCTCGTCGGCAAATTCGTGCAACCTTCATGAAGCGATTCTTGGTATGATGGAGTGGCCACCCCGGGCCGATTACTCCAGCGCGCGATAAT
>JAEUIP010000311.1 GCA_016795075.1 Planctomycetaceae bacterium
CCTTACTAATGTTGGTTCCCAACTTCTCGCCGATGATCGCTTCGTTGTTTGTTGGTTTCTTGATCGCTGTCGGGGCGATGGTGGATGCCCGGCGCGTGGCCGAAACCCTGGGAAAGAAAATCACCGGCATGACGCCAGGGCAAGGGTTTGCTGCCAACCTTGTGACGTCTTTGCTGGTGACAACCGCCAGTCTACACAGCATGCCGGTCAGCACAACGCATGTAAGTGTGGGTTCGATGTTGGGGATTGGGGCCGTGACCAGCCAAGCGAGGTGGAGAAGTGTCGGCTATGTTTTCTTAGCGTGGATAACGACCGTTCCGTGTGCTGGTTTGTTCGCCGCCAGTGCTTACTTCGTGTTCCGCTTCGTTAGGCAGTGAATTTCAAAGCTGGGGAGCCGTATTGCGAGGTAATGCAGCTAGCGATGCTATTTTGCGCCGCGCGTTGGCCATGACAGCCAAAAAAGTACGACCAATGTCGTCGCGCCGTTCGGCATACTTGAAGGTCTCAAATCGACTTTCATCAAAAACTTTTGGATCTAGGAACGTAAGCGACACGCGAAGGTCAGCACTCGCGACTTGCGGACACGATTCATCCGCTTCCGAGCAAACCAGGATGGCCGCGAAACCAGATTGCGGATTGGAGTCGTCTTGGTACATCTTCGAGAACTCGCGAGCCGTCAAACCATCGCCCCACGCAATATCGAAGATTGGATTGGGCACCTTGGGATCGCCGCGTTTAGCTTCCTTCCCGGTTGGCTCGATTTGAAAGCCGATGGCTTGGAGGGTTGCGATTGTCCGTGGATTGAAGGCGGATGGAGCCGTTCCACCGGAATAGAAGCGGACGTTTTCGAATCCGTAATACGCTGCCGCAACATTCCCCATTTGTGCACCAAGGATACTGCGCCGCGAGTTTCCTGTGCATGTGGTTAGAATGGTTACCCGCTCGTCGGCTGACGAACGACGCGCAATCCATTCGGCCAACTTGTCCATAGATCCATACCGGGAAGCCTCAATGGAATCAAACGTCGTCGTGAGCTCGGCCGCATGTCGTTGCAATGCCGGGAAGAGACGCAATCGAGTCGCGGGAGTCGCCAAATCCAAGGCGGCGGTCAGTTCCTCCTCATTCAGTTTTTCGTCGTCGCCCGCCCAACGTTGAAAGACGGATTCCTCGACAAAGTCCGGAATCTCGTGGAAGGAAAGCTGACGATCGTTCGCAATCGATTCGGCTAAGACACTCTTGAGATGGTGATCGTTCTTGGCATCCGAGCAAATCGGTTTGCCGTGGGAGTGCAAAAACCACAACGCTTTGGCGAACACGCCGTCATCATCCGCGGTTGTTTGCAGGACACAAATCAGCACGAGCCAAGATTGCCAGATCATTGCCGCTAACCGTATCAATATTCGCCGCGGATTCTACCTCGCCCCCCGGTCCATAATGACCACAAACCATGACTGGGTCAACCCAATCATGGTTTGTGCGTACGAATCGTTCGGAGCGATGTTCGTGATCGACTTATGGGAATTCGTAGTTCTTATTGTTCGGATCGAAGTCTTCGTCCTTTAGCCCTACGTTGATTTTCAGCTTGGCGTAGGTGTAACTTTCCAGTAGTGGCAGTTCGGTTTCGCCAGGTGCTGGCCAGAGGTAGGCCTCGTAACGAATCGGGACTTGGTGTTCGTCGTCGATGTAGATCCGACCAATGTGAAAATCCAACGGTTCTTTCTCTTCTTCGTGCTTGACTTGGATCATCGTGCAAGTGCGGTCCATGACTTTGGCATTTTCGAAGAACTGAACATCGCACAACCCTTGAGCGCGATCTCGGGTTCCCCGCTCGATCAGTTTTTCAACCAGGTTTTCAATTCCGGCATCGGTGATCGGGTAACGATTTCCCCGCATCGCCAAGGTCCCGTTGGGTGCCAAGTTGACGCGGATCATTCCTAAAACCCCAGATTCATGGGCGACCAAATTATTGGAATTGTGGCCTTCGACATAAATGACTTCCCGACCTTTGACCGCGTTTGGACGGAGAAACCGCATGTAGATGGAAAACGGTTGTCGTCCGTTCGCGCGTTCGCGGCGATTGCGGACTTTGATGTTCATGTACTCGGCTGGCAACAAGGCTCCATCGATCCGTTCTTGCTTGATCATCACGGCTTCATAGTCGTGCACGTGCTTCCGCAGATGATCCAATTTCTCTTGAGCAAACAAAAGTGCCGGATCCAAAGGATGCGGCGTTGCATTGGCGACGGGGTTCGCGGCGACACGAGCTGGGCCATTGTCATCGGCGACCTCACGAGCGGGCGTATCCAAACTTACACGCAATTGCGGTTCGGATGCGGTTTCTTGAGCGTTCGAGTTCCCGGACCAAATCGTGGCGGAACCGACAAGCGCACAACCTAACACTTTGGTCCACGAGGGGACCGCGAACCGAAATTTCTTTACATCCATGCTTATAGATTCCTTCGTTTGGCTCAATGTTCCATTTCGAGCCCAGGCTCCGCTGATGGTAACGGAAACTGGTCTCGGGTCGAAGACGAGAATCCCCAATTCTTTGCCTCGAGCTCGAAATGCTAGCGACTGTGGTGCTGTTGACTTTTTAATCGGGTTGGTTCGATTGTCACACCGTTTCTCGCCCTTCCTTGATCGAAAAATGCCAGCCGGAAACAAGAACCGAAGCCAAGTTAGATTTCTGAATTTGCGGATTGCCAACCATGTATGCCGATTATGCGGACGGATCAACCGATCGATCCCGCACGGAAGCGAAGGAGCTATCGTTGCTACAAAAAAACGCCGCTCGGCAAAATTACTTGCCGAGCGGCGTTTGGTTCGCAAAAAAGTGCTGATGGTAATCGGCTGGTTCTTAGTGACCGCCGCCCGCAGCCGCATTCACCGGTTTGTACCCACCGATGGATTGGAAGTACAGGATCATGCCAATGTAGCACACCAACATGAAGATCGGGAAAACGATGACTTTGGCCAAGGCACCTTGTTTTGCCACAGAAACAACCTTGTTAACCTCTTCGCTCTTGGCTTCAGGCAATGCCTTGACTTTGTCCTCGGAAATCGCCTGGTAGGTACCTAGGAAATAGGTCGGATCCGGAGAAGTCTGGATCTGAGCGTAAACGCCAGGCATCTTCTCGTCGATCGCAACTTTGGCCGAATCTTCTTGCATTTTGCCGATCAGTGGTCCACCCAACACACCGACGGTCAACATCCCGATGCCGGCGATCGCGTTGAGGGTCAGTGCCCCGCCCTTGGGATATTGCTCGGCAACCACACCCAGCATCGTTGGCCAGAAATAAGTCTTAGCGATCCCGTAAACTGTAGCGGCCACAAAGATTGTGACGACGGTTTGTGCAAACGACAACCAATACAGCCCAACAATCGCCAACGCAGCACAAGATGCCAAGAGGCCCAATGGCGTCAGGGCCTTCACGACCGGGCCTGCGAAGAATCGCAAGATCATCATAATGCCCGAGGTATAAATCAGCACCCACAGCGGGCTATAACCAGCCGCTTCCATCGGTTTCTCCATGATGCCGGAGATGGCACCGTCCGTCCCCAATTCGGTCGTTGCCAGCGGCATCATGATGGCACACAACAAGAACAGCATCGGTCGGCCCAGCGATTGGCAATAAACACCATAGGCAATCGAAACAACTGCCACGATACCGTACACCACCCAATCCGACACGACAAAGTCAGCGGCCTTCGCATCGGTAAAATAACCAGCGACCACACCCGCCAAGTTGTCGTTGTAAACCCCCGCCAACTGCTTGATCACCAGGAACACGGCCAGAGCCGCGCCCAAGAAGCCAAACTCGGCCAGCATTTCGCGATAAGTCGCCCCGGAGGAAACTCGTTCGTTGACCGGAAACTTCGCAGCCACCAGCATCAACAAGTAGACCACGGCTGGGATTGCGATGATGTAAATCAGATTTCGCCAATCATTCGCGGCCGAACCCAGACCCAAGGTGATCAACCCACCCAATACCACCCCACCCGGCCAACCCGCGTGCAAGATATTTAGCCACTTGGTCTTCTCTTTGCTGAACATGGTCGCCACGACCGGATTGATAAAGGCCTCCACCGTGCCGTTACCCAATCCCAAAACAATCGAGCCAATCGTCAACAGGAACAGCCCCGATTTTCGAGCCGCGATCAATTCTTCGCCCGCCAATCCGGCTTCTTTCACAATCGCGTAGGCCGACAGCGCCAACAAGGCGTACACGGCATAACAAGCGAAACTAAAGAACATCGCAACGCGGTAACCAATCTTATCGATTACCAAACTGAACAAGATGATGCTAATCGCAAACGGCCAAATCCCATGCCCGAACAGAACCTGTCCCTGTACTTTGTCCAAGCCAAAATCGGCTGGCCACATCGATGGCGTATTCACCATAAACGCGCGAGTAATAAACGCAAACGCTGTCGTAATCAGTGCAATGAAACACCCCCAGAACATCCATTGGGAAGGTTTCTCACCAGAGTCATTGACCATCATCTGTACTCACTTCAAGGCTGAAAGGACATCAAGCCCCGACCGGGATTCGCTCAAGCAGGTTCCAACTGAGGAACATCGAGACACCGTTGCGGGGGTGGGAAACGGCAGGCGTCGCGGTTCGGACGGTCGCGTTCGGAAAACGGCGGTTCCCGACAGCTGCGTAGGGGGTTTCGGCGGTTTCCCGTCCCTCCTCTCACCACGAGTGGCCCCAGTATACCCGCTAGCAGCACCTTGTAAACGAAGCTAGGCAGGGAAAACCGAAGATCTTGACGCCCCGACGCCGGGACCTACCATTGACCGCTATGAATAACTCCGCAACGTCAGCCTCTGTCGGTTCGCTCAAGTCCTTTCACCCTACGCGGTTTCAGTTCGCAATCTGGCTTGCGATTCTCTTGGCCGTCACGTTCGCCATACGAGTCGCCGCTGCCGTTGTCTGGCAGGCTCGCGCGCCGGAGGATTCCGGGCTGGTCTGGGGCGATAGCGGGACCTATTGGGAAATCGCCGATGCCTGGATCCATACCGGCACGTACCAGTTCGGTGAGCCTCCCCAACGCACGTTCCGAGCACCTGGCTATCCGGCCGTTCTGATTGTGGGACGGCAAGTGGCCGAATCGTTCGGCGTCGAATTCACGGTGTTTCGCGCCCGGTTGATCGGTTGTGCCATGGGCACCTTGGCCGTTTGGCTGCTCGTCGCTTGGACGATCGATCTGTCGGGTGATCGACGCATCGGCTTGCTTGCGGGTGCCCTGATGGCCGTCGAGCCCGGGGCGGTCGCCATGAGCGTTTTTGTCTTGGCGGAAGCGGCCTTTATTCCACTCATGGTGTTGTCGTTATGGGCCTGGACCGTCGCCTGGCGGCAACCGACGCTGGTACGGGCGGTTCCCGTCGCTCTCCTCGTGGGACTTGTCACCGGCGCGGCAATCTTGGTCCGCCCTAGTTGGTTGTTGTTCGCGCCTTGTGCCGTCGGGCTGGCCTTCTTGTTCTTCCCGCAGAAACGAAAACAAGTTTGCATCGCGTTGACCGTCGGCGCTGGCATTATCCTGAGTATGCTGCCATGGTGGTATCGCAACTATCAGTTGACCGACCGCTGGGTCATTACAACCTTGCAGGTCGGAGCCAGTCTCTACGACGGCTGGAACCCAGAAGCCGATGGCGGTAGCGACATGACACACGGCTATCAGGCCACTCGGCCATTGCTGCAGCGTTACCGAGCTCGAATGGAGGAGCAACTTGGAAACATCGAACCGGAAGCGATGGAGCAAATGTCGGTCGCGTTGGAAGTCGAAAGCAATGATCTGCTGATGTCCGAAGCACTGCGTTGGGGCCAGCAGAACCCGGGCAAATTGTTCCAATTGGCGGGAGTCAAGATTTGGAAGACGTGGCGACCGTGGCCCGCTGCCGCCGAAGTACAATCTCGCTGGCTGACTGTGTTGACGACTCTGGCCTTCGTCCCGCTCATCGTTCTGAGTTTGCTAGGTGCATGGCGAATGTCTCGCCGAGATTATGCTTGGGCGATCTGTGTTTGGCCTGCCGTTTACGTGACGCTGTTGCACGCTGTGTTTGTCGGGTCGATGCGTTATCGGCAACCGGCCATGATTCCGCTGATCGTTTTGGCCGCGATGGTGATCGGCGGATGGTTGTGGTCATCGTCGCGGATCGCCCCGCGCTCCGACAATGGTTCGCGGAGCGAACCATTACCATAGTCGCGGATCGCTCCGCGATCCGATTCTGATTCTGATTCGTGGGCCGAACCACTACCATGGTCGCGGATCGCTCCGCGATCCGATTCTGATTCGTTTAGAGAACGACGGCAATCAAGGCGATGTTATCCCACCAACGGTTCTTGGGATTCG
>JAEUIP010000312.1 GCA_016795075.1 Planctomycetaceae bacterium
GGTACTGCTGGACTTACCTTCGGGGCGAGTGGTTCGGACTCGGGAGCTAACGCTGACGTTGCCGGGGTTTTTCTTTTAATGGGAAGTCGTTCCGCATCGATTACGCAATGTCTTTGACCGTAGGTCGCGGACTGTCGGTCTTTGACGGTCTGTCGTTGACACTGCTTGATCGTCACGGCAGTTTCAAACATCGCTTGGTCGCTCTGGATGCTCCGTCGTTTCCGCCCGAGCCTCTGTTCTGGCGGTACATCAGGTTGAGCAGCCACTACCCGTTGAAGGTTTACTCGCGGCCCACGACCAGGTTGTCGCGAAGGGTTGGAGGGCTTCCAGGAACGTATCGACGTCCTGGCACTGGCAGTTTTTGTGCAGACGTTTTTCGCCCTGGGAGTCGACGACGCACACATGAAGGGTCTTGGCATGCAGATCGACGCCGCAATAGAATTGGTGTTGGGAATTGAAGAAACTCATCTTGTGTCTCCTTGGGTTCTGATTCCTTGAGCGAAATCTGTTGGAGCACCTCGGCTTGAACGATTGCTGGACCATTGCGAGTTCGTTCATGCGAACAACGCCGTGACGAAACAGAGAGCGACGACCAATCCGAGGGACGGAAGCGGGAGATCGGCCGCTTCCTGATAAAAAATTAACTCGCCACCTCACGATCAGCGGTGGCGTTCTGCGACAAAGCCAAAGTAACTCCCATGCGCGTCCTCATTGCAATACTCGTCTTTGCAGTTGCGATGATCATCACGGGGTTCGTTGTAAACCGGTCGTCAATCTTATTTGAACATCAACTTTCCGCCCGGCATCGACTTACAATTCGGCAGAAATCGCAGTCGCCCGGCGAAGTAGTTCTTGGGATCACTTACCATAATCCGCCTGCAATTGGCATGTATGCGGTCGCCGAACAAACAATCATTCGCCCATCCAAGCCATTGTCGTTCGCCGCAATCAAGGATGCTGACACCGGTATCATTGTTGTGTTTGACAACAATGGCGTTGGATTCCTTTTGATGTACAATCCGATTAAAGACGATCTATGGGATTCAACAGGTCGCTCCGGGGGATGGAACGGCTCGATATCGAGCGAATGGGAAGATCTACTTACACAGTTAGTTGATCGAAATCCGACGATACCGTATACAGAGTTGCCGGGACACCGGTAACGGTCGCAGGACAATTCGTTGCATCGAAGTGGCGGTTCAGCCGCCTCGACTTATAGAAATTTTACTTGCTGCCACTCGATCAATGGGGGGGTTATGCCACTGCCAGTGCAGGAGAACTGGCGGCTGACGGTTCGATGGTTGACTCGTTCTAACGCCGAAAGGGTTGGCGGCGAATGTGGACTGGGGGATGCAGATTGGTCCTCACCCGAATGGCGTGTGCGCTCAAGGTTTGAACTCTCGATCCATGAAATCGAGCTAGAACTTCGAGTACTCGAAACTTGCTTTACTTTACTGTAAAGAACCGAACCCGCGGGACAATCTGCTTGTCCTAGAATGCAACCACTGAGGGGCGAAACTTGCGACTGACGATTGAACGCAGGGCTGATTGCAACTGCCGAGTGGTTGGAAGACAATGTAAGCCAGGTTCTGCCGAGCGTTCACCCACGTGAATGGAGTACGCAGTCAAAGTTTCAACATTTGGTTCCAAAAAATTGGCATAACCAACCTGTGCAGCCGAGTGCTCGAATTACCGTGTCCCGCGCCCCAAAACCGAAACCCGCGGACCGTTTGAGTTTCGACCCAGAGATGATCACGGGGCCGAGCCGCCCGATTGTATTCGAATGACTCCCGCCCCATTCCCGGTACTTCCATGGATTCTTTATGGCTCGCGATCACAGTCCCATGCAGCTTGTCCCGATCGAGGATACCGATGCCGCACTTTCGCCTGCTATTGCCGTGGGAAGCGTCGCCGCCGAGGTTGTAGCGGCAACGGTCGCGCTTTACTCGCGCCGCGGCTATGAACCACCGTGGATTGGCTACCTCGCGCTGAAGGGTTCTGAGTTCATCGGGGCCTGCGGATTCGCGGGCCCGCCGAAGTGTGGCGAAGCTGAGATTGCCTATTTCACATTCCCTGGTAACGAAGGTCGAGGCGTGGCCACCGAAATGGCACGTGAGCTCCTTCGCATCAGTAGGAATGCTGCATCGCACGGCAGCATTCGGTTCATCGCTCACACGCTACCCGAAGAAGGCGCGTCCACAACTGTGCTTCGGAGGCTGGGCTTCTCACTGGAGGGTGAAGTCGTGCTCCCCGAAGATGGCACTGTCTGGAAATGGAGTGAGCTTGGGCGCGGCGGGGACTAACCCCTCGGTCAAGCTGAGCACCAACGGCGGGCCAACTGGCCCAGGCCACAGGTGCACGGCACATTGTCTGTGGCCGGGGCGTGGCGTCCCGCCGTTAAAGCCAGCTTACCGCGAACGTTATGCCTGAATACTCCGAGCACGAGCGTGTCCCGATGCAGTATCTGATAATCGATGCTGCTCAAGATGCGACTTTTGCGCACGTGAAGGAATATGCGGGTGCGATGGTGGGATGTTGGATCAGGAATCAGACGACGAAGAACGCCTTCTTGATCGCAAAAGGTTGGATTGCGGATCTCGGCTGGGTGGTTCGTTCATTGAAAGAGCAGTATCCGGTTTCTGAGGAAACCTACCGGCACAAGTCCGAGGGATGGCAGTATTTTGAGCAGGCGTTGATTGACGACGAAGTCTTCGTCTTTTTCACATCGCCGAAACATGATCAGGCATAACAAACCAGAGGCAGTGAACCCGCCGATAGCCATCTGGTCTGCGATCGAACGCCAGTGACGCCGGGGCACTGATCTGGAACGTTATGCAACAATCGGGCGACGAAACTTGCGGCTGATGATTGAACGCCGGGCTGATTGCAACTGGCGAATGGTTGGAAGACAATGAACGCCGGGGCCTGTTAGGCAGTCACGCAGGTGAGCGAAGTACGCTGGAAATGATTCAGCATTCGGCCAGAGTGATCGGCATCGCCGATGGAGTGCCCGAATCACCCAGTCCCGTACGCGCGAACACTTGCAACGGCTGACTTGATCTGTTACTCGTCGAACTTTGGTCGAGCGACGGATTGAACCACGGAGGACACGGAGTACACCGAGGAGTACGGAATCGATTTTTCGAGATACCTTTGTGTTGCACCGTGAAGGCAGCGGTTTGATTTGGCAGTGGCTGGTCTGGATTCCGCGTTGAAGACAGAAAGTCGACCATCGCACGGGTGCCGGGAAACAAACAACAATTAGGTTGGTTGCTTGGGGCTGGCGTCTGCGCGCGGTTACCTAAGTGAACGGAGCAGGCTCGGAACGTTTCAACACTCGGTCCCAAGAAATTGGCATCACCAACCGGTGCAACTGAGTGCTCGAAAGACTGTGCCCCGTATCCTAAAACTAAAGCCTCGCATTGGTTGACCTTTCCCGTTATTAGGCTCACGATGAAAACGTGCGACTCGACAACATGGATCGAAGCGATGCGTGAGATGGTTGCGTCTTACCGACATATGATCGACTCGACCGTTGCACAATTGACCGATGCCGAACTCCATTTGCGACCAACGGCGGATGCTAACTCGGTTGCGATAATCCTGCGTCACCTTGGAGGCAACCTTCAAAGCCGATGGACAGACTTCCTGACGACCGACGGAGAAAAGCCTGACCGAAATCGTGATGCCGAGTTTCTTGATTGGGATGGAGACCGGCAATCGTTGATAGAGTACTTTGATCGCGGTTGGTCAGCACTTGTCAGCGCGATCGAATCAATTGGCGCTGAGAACGTCGGTCGGACTATACTCATCAGGGGTGAATCGCATACAATCGCATTGGCACTCACTCGCTCCGTAACTCATGTGACATATCACGTGGGTCAGATTGTGATGATCGCACGTATGGTTCATGATGGCGAGTGGCGTTGGTTAACAATCGCGCCCGGATTGTCTGGCGATCACAACAACCGGACTTGGGGCACGAAGGCCAGTCGCAGCGTTTTCGCCGACGAAGAGAACGCCAAATAACGATGTGTTGGACCAACGCTGCGGAGCCAGGCGGTTTGACGCGGGAGCATCGTTCGCCGCGGCTTGGGGAACACTGATGTGATGACGCTGAACCACACGCGAATTCCATGAACTCAATCACAGCATGTATGCAGCACACGGAGTTTGTCTGCGATCCACATCTCGTTATCGCGATTGACGGGGTTCCGCTCGATCGCATGCTCTCTGCGGCTTGTCCGCATCAGAATCTCAATGGACTTGTACCAGCGATGCTTGACTGGATTCATGATGATCGGGAACGTCAAATCGTTTGGCAGCGAATACTTCCCGCTCAGGCTACGCGTGCGATCGCTCCAGTTCTGATTTGCCCAGATGATCTTGATTTACGGTGTTCCGTCGTTGTGGCGGACGTTACCTCTACTGCTGACTTCGTCGAGTGGACACAATTGGGGCTCGACCATTCTGACCCGGACGAGTTTCCTGAAAACATAGGGACTATGGTTGATTGGCTCGGCGGTGTTGGGCCATTCACATTTGAACGCGTGGAGTACCAACGAATGGTCGATACCTTCCGTCGATCGACAATTCGTGAAAACACGGCATAGCCAAATGTTGGACGCGGAGCCGCCGGTCATCGCGTCGTTCCTGAAGTCAATGTTGATTGGTGGCGGCCCAGTCAACGCGGCTTTTACGTCATACAAAGCCACCATGTGCCACCCTACTTCTGTGAGAAGTCACTCGATGCGTGTCCAGAATAAAGATCGCCCCAGCAACTCGTATACGCATGCGGCAAGGGACGTGCGTTTCCCCTTGATGGATTGCAGTAGCGCTGTGAGCCCCACGCTGCGCATGTCGTCAGTCGGGCTTGCCCTTGCCTACTATTTGCCCGACTGTGAGGATTCCGCGGTTGTAGCCTTTGAAGACGTCGAATGCTGGTTCTACGGCTACCCTGGAGACGAACGACTCCATCATCACAAGCTCTGGGGGCATGGCCTAGATTTTTATTGGTTCCATCAACTGGAGCCTGCACGCAGCGGGAGCAAAGTGTGTTGGCTGGCGACTTTCCATGATGGAACATTTGAGGTTGTCGCAGGCAGCAGCCAAGTGCTGCAAGAACGCGTCAAAAGTACAGCGCCATGTGCAGCGCTGACGGAGGTACTCGGTCCAGGCTCGAGCGAGGTGTTGTAGTGCGAGTGAGACCGTAACGCCTCGCTTAAGCGGAACCCGAACGGCAGGCCGCTTAGCTCGAACTTGATGCCACGCTTAGGAGACGGTAACTTGAGGTTGATTGATGAACGCAGGGCTAATTGCAACTGCCGATTTGTCGGAAAACACGAAGCGTTCCGGCAGCACAGCGGTCATCCATGTGAACGGAGTACGCTCGAAGGATTCAATATGTCGGATAATGGAATTGGCGTAACCGCCGAACTACCGAATCACGGAGTCCCCTACGTGCAAAAAAAACGCCCGGGATGACTTGCTCTATTACTCGTCGAGCTTTGGTTGCGCGTCGGATTGAACCACAGAGGACACGGAGTACACAGCGGAGTACTGGGTCGATTAAGCGAGAGTCCTCCGAGTTCCTGCGTGAGCTACTTTGCCTGATTTGACGGAGGTTTGACCGAGTTGTCCGTTTATGCCTGCTAGTCAGACCTTCGCACGCGTGCCCGGAAGGGATCCTTGTTATTGCACACATTTAGATTGCAATTCGTTCTTCGGAGGCTGATAACTTTATGAACTCGCTTCTTGTTATGTATACAACCGCCGCGTTGATGGCGATCGTGGCCTCCGCTTGTACGATGTTATGTCTCGTTTGGTCGATCCCGTCGTGGCGATGTCGGCTAGCGTCGCCCAGAAGCGTCGTCGGATCAGTTCGTGCAGCTGTGCCTGGACTCACTGGCTGGTCCGCGCACGTTGGCAGCGGAATGATTTCAGCCGGGATCGCCGCCTGTGCCGTGGTTGGTTGGTACGGCTGCTATTGCATATTGAATGGGTTGATTTCTGCCGCTCGATAGGGCGTTTTTATAAACCGTCCCATGCGGGCCACGAAGTCACTCCTGAGTTGAACAACGAGAGCGACGAACCGAATTCTTGGCTACGATTCAGCCCAAGATACTCGGGACAACGCTGAGAGACATTTTTATACGAGGACTTGCGTCCGCCATTCAGGGACTTCCGGATCTAGACACAACGTAAACGGTGGCAAGCGCGCACCGGCCAAGGTTGTTTCGAGCTATTCCGGCCTATTTTCGCTACAAAAATTGCTTCACAACCTAGCC
>JAEUIP010000313.1 GCA_016795075.1 Planctomycetaceae bacterium
CGCTGTTGATCGTGATCCCGTGCGGTTGACGGCGGCCCTCTTGCCTTTGCTCGATGATCGGGAATGGGTCGTGCGGCGGATTGCGGGTCAAACGCTGGGACGGCAGGGTTCCGTAGCGGTGTCGGCAGTTCCTAAATTGTTCGAGTTGCTGGGACGTCACGAGGACAAGGACTACGCGGCGGAATCTTTGCGCCAGATCGATACGGCACCGCCCGATATCATGCCGATGTTGATCGATCACGTCGATTCCACAGATCGACGCAAAGCGTTTTACGCGGTCGTACTCTTAGGGAAACTGGGACCGGTCGCTGCCGAAGCTCTGCCAAAGTTGGAAGCATTGTTAAGTGCCGATTCACAGAGCGGCACTCCGCTGGACGACTTCCGCAGAAACACCATCAAGGAAGCCATTTCCCAACTGCAGGCAACGACGGATAAGTGATTTGTTCGCGGCTCCTCCACCATCTGGCGACGGTCTTGATGTTGCATTCGGCAGCGAAACTCGCCAGAGCGTGAACTTGGTGCGTCTTACTTATCACGACGGACATAGAGGACACGACCGTCAACTTCACCACTGCGGCGGTACCCCAGCAAGTGAAAAAACTGTCGCACCATAAACAACGCGATATGCGGATTAATCAAGACACGCCGCGCGTCACCGCGAGGAACATGCACCCCTGGCAACAAGCCCAACCAACGCTCGCAACGCCATTTTCGCAGACTTCGGGATAGCTGCAGCCACACATACGGAATCTGGCGAATTAGAAAAAAACCGTCGTCGCCTTTGGATTGATAAAGCGGCATAAACATCCGGCCTGAGAACGGCGCCTTGACAATCTGGCCATTCTGAACTGCCAAGCGTTGTCCAACCGTCACAGGTTGAAAGCTGGAGAAGCCTTGGTCCATTTGGAACTCATCGTGCGGCTTCAAACCATGGCGAAGCATTACTTCGTAAAAACCAAGCAATTCACCAGAATGCTCGCGTAACGTCTGCTTGGCTCTCAGAAACCGAGGGTGACTTGTTTTCGGCAGGCAGCCCGCAAATTGCAGGGCACACCACAGCATTTCTCGATGTAACGTGATCGATTGCGGATCATCGTGTTGTCCGGCTTCGTAGCCAAATGTGACGACATCGTATTCATTCAGGTAGCTCAACAATGTCCCTGGAATGACTTCCTCCAATCCCAACACTGCGGGCACCGGGAAATTCCGCACGAAATCGCGGTTGCGCAGTGTGTCATCCAGTGGCATGAACGGTGGTGATTGGCTCGACGTTGTATGCAAATCCACAAAATAACATGGCCCTTTTGCTTCGGCCATAATTTGCTTGATTTCGCGATATAGCTCGTCACGTTCACGAGTTTCGATCACGAGTGGATCACACCGCCATGGGGGTTCCAAAGTCGGAGTTCCACCGCCGTCCAAACCTGGAGCCGAAGTTGCCGTGTTCTTGGCCGCCACCCAGACACGATTTAGATCGCGATCGATAAACCGCACACCTTGTTGCAGTGCCGATAGATTGCCAGACAAGCCGACAATACGACCAGCGAGCTGCACATTCGATTGCTGAAGTTCCTCCAACAAATCCAAATAGGCAAAGACTCCGCTTGGTTCATTGCCGTGTATCCCGGCAATGACGACAACCGTCGGTCCCGCCGCCGATCCATACGACCCCATTTGACGCTGAATAACAGCGTGTCGATTGGTTTGTCGGTGGCGAATATTGGTCTGCATTTTCGGATTGTGGCCAAACCCAAGCCTGGGCGTCAATGGCAGCTTATCGATTCAGGGACTCGTTTGCACGTTCCAAACGCAAAATGTCGCGTTTCGTGACAATTCCGACCAACTTGCCTTTCTTGACGACGGGCAAACTACCGATTTTTTTCTCGAGCATCAGCGATTTCGCATCGCCGACGGTTTGGTCCGCAGGAATACAAACCGGATTCATGATCATGCGGTCTCCACATAAGGAGTCGAATTCGACGCGTCCCTCATCCGTTTGCAGGGCGTCAAGGCCCTTGAGATACTCCCATTCTAACTGGCGAAATTCAGGCAAAAAATCACTACGAGACAACAAGCCAACAATTTGGCCATGGGTATCCTCGACCGGAAGATGCTGAATGTTTCTCCACCACATGATTTGCAAGGCGAGTTCAAACAGGTCTTCCTGACCGACGGTGATCAAATCCGTCGACATAATGGTGTCCACTCGTTGCTGCATCAGGTTCAAGCTATGAGGCTGTCCAAACGGGCCAATCGTCCAATCCGCGACCGGAAGGCCCGACCGTTGTTTTTGCCAATATTCACGTGTCAAAGCGATTTGCCGTTGATAGGTTTCCGCGCGCGAGTCCGTCGCCCGAAAATATTGACGTTGCCACTTGGAACCCGTCATGCGCGTAACGGCCCGATGTTCAATGATGGATAAGTACTTTGAAACATCTCTGCTATCGACTCCTGACTCCAACAACCCCTTCCAAGCCATTGGCAAGAAATAATCCAGAATCAATCGTCGCGCGCTTTGCGTTTGCCCCATCCAGCTCAGCTCTACGTCCATGCCGTGTTGCGCTGCCTTAAGGAAGTTGTCTTTGGCTTCACGAAAGTCCATTTTCTCCCAAATCCGCTTCATGGACGCCGGCATCCCGCGCATTAGCCCCACCCAAAACGCCGCGTTCGCCATCTCATCCATGGTTGTTGGCCCAGCCGGCAAATAACGATTCTCAATCCGCAAATGGGCTTGTTGACCGTTCGAACCGAAACAGACTCGATTCCATTTCCAAATGGTCCCGTTGTGTAATGCTAAAGCCCGCAGCTTGGGTACGACGCCACGGCGGAGCAATTCCAAACTGTCTTCTGGTTCGCCAGTAATCAACAATGGGTAACGCGCCACATCCTCCTGAAAAATCTCCAGCAGATTGTCGCGAATCCAACGATTTCCGAAATAAACTCGAGCCTGTCGTTGTCGCAGTCCCGCGTCGCGTGTTCTCGTGTCCACACTTTGTTGGAACAATGCGATGCGCGTCTCCGACCACAATTCACGCCCCATCAGTAACGGAGAATTCGTTCCAATGGACAACACAATGCCCGATATCGCTTGAGCCCAATTGTACGCGTCAACAAATTGTTTGGGTTCGATTTGCAGGTGAACTTGAAAGCTCGTGTTGCATGCTTCAAACAAAATGTTGTCGTGTTTCATCATCATGTCATCGACACCTTGGATCGCCAGCTCCGTGTCGCCGCCCCCGCGCAATTCGATGATCCGTTTTTCCATCAAGCGATAGCGATCCAACGGAGTCATGTACTTCGAGTCCAATTCCCCAATGCCGATGGTCGGCAAAATCCCGATGGCAATCAGTCGCTTGTTCAGTCTTTCGGCGGTCTGGTCTGCCAAGGCCATGAGATCCACCAATTGCCGGTCCATCGTGGAAAATGAGGGACCCGCCAACGTGACGGGGTCCAAGTTGATTTCCATCGTGAACCGAGCGACTTCATGGGTGAAGTTGGGGTGATTCAGCGCTTGAAGAACTTCGGGACCATTGAGCGACGGGCGAAAGTCATCATCCAATACAAATAACTCTTGTTCAGCCCCGATCTTGTACACTCCTGATTCGAACATTCCTTCGGCCTGCATGATTCGGATGGCCTTCAGGTCATTAAGCAACAGCTGCGCGTATCGCCGGCGTTGTTCGAGCGAATCGATACTGCCAACATTTGTTTCACCCATAGATCGCCTACTTCGTCTCGCTTGTGTCTCGCCCCATTCAGGTGAGATCATACTCGATTTGATTCTCGCGTGCAAAAAAGTATCGTGAGTTAATTTCTTGAACTGGCCCTCCAACCATGCCGCGTTAAGGCCCCGTTCCACAAACTTCAATTGAAAAAAAAGCACCGACTAAATAAGTCGGTGCTTTTGATCGATTGGATTTCCGAAACTACGGAGAGGTTCCGCCGAGGCGAAGCAACTACTGTTTCGTGATTTGAATCGCGTACAATTTCGAGCGATCGGAAATGTACATGACGCCCGATGCAACGGTCGGGGTTGTGTAGATCGAAGACGAGTTCGGGCTCTCGCGTACTTCAGGTGCGACGGTTGCGATCATCGCCTTGATCTCGGCCCGCAGACGGCGAACTTCCTCATCATCCTCGGACTCCTTCATGGCTTTCCGTTTTTCAGCGACTTGTTTCTCAAGCTCTTGTCGCTTCAACGCAAACTCCATAGAGGCGTCAAAAATGCTCAAGCGACCGTCTTCATCTCCCAAGAAAATGTGTCCGTCCAAATACAACGGTGAACCCCACAACGCGGCCATCAAGTCATGCTGCCAATAGCGTTGTCCGGTTTTCACATCCAAACAATGAAGAAAGCCACTCAAGTCCGCAGCGAATACCAACCCGCCGTGAATTGCGACGGTCGACATGGTTCGTCGATAAATCGGTTCGCGTTCTTCATCGACGCCGCCGTAATGCCAAATCACGCCGGAGTTCGGATTGGGCTCACCCGGCGCTCCGATCTCTCCCAATTCGGCGCTGATGTCCCCGGATTTGGTCGCGTCCACTCGCCACAAATGTCCAACACCTTCACCGTGTTCAGGATCTTGGCCAACCGCCAAGAACACACTGTTGTCGTAGAAGACTGGTGTACCGATGATATAACAACGAGTCCCAGCCCCACCCAATTCATACAAGTTTTCTTTTGGGTTCAGATCGAACTTCCACAATAGCTCATGGGTCTCCGTATCGAACGAATACATCCAGCCGTTACCGGCCGCAAACACCACTTGAGCCTTGCCATTGACCACGCCAATACATGGCGAGCTCCATTGTCCGTGCAGAATACCATCTTCAGGACTATTGTCTTCAAAAACCACTTCACCGGTATTTTTGTTGAGCCCCAGAAAACTAGCGGCCCGCGGCGCTGGGATTTCCAAGTGCCCCTCGTCCACCCCGTTTCCTGAATTCAAGTACAGAACGTCTCCATGAGTCACGGGAGAACTAACGGCCAAATTGTGCGGGAAAACGCCTAATTCGTTGTACATATCCACGGTCCAGATAATGTCCGCGTCATTGATCTCCGAATCAACTTCGCTCCCGTCGCCGTCATTCTCGCCGTCATGAAATCCGTTCAAGTCCAAGCACATGACTTCACAGCGATTGGTCACGATCCAAAGACGATCGCCCTCCACAATCGGCGCGGAACAAATACCCTGCAATGGCCAATCATTAACGCGCCCAGACGGCATCTTTTCTCGTGAAAGTTGCCACAGGAATTTTCCATCGGTCGCGTCGAAGCACAGCAACACGCCCATATCTTTCGCAGCAGGATATTTTGGCCGGTATCCAGCACCGTTGTTTGAACCGACTAGAACTTTACCGCCTGCATAGATTGGGTTGCCGTACGTCTGAGAACCCAAATTTGCCGTCCATAGCAATCGTTTTTCTTCTAAATCGAAATCCAACGTGATGCCTTGGGTCGCGCTGACCATATTTCGATCCGGAGCACCGCCCCACATGGCCCATTCAACGGTCTGCCGATCCGGCGGCGCGACCTTGGAAGGCTCACTTCCTTCGCCCGAACCAGCCGGCAGCGAAACACCGGTGACACCAAAATTCGGTTGCGGTTTATCGTCCTCGGTGACGGCTCCCGCAACTGCGGACGGACCGCTACCCGTCGTCCGCGGGGTCAAATCGGCACGCCATGGACTTGGGTTCTCCGGCATCGTGAACTTTGGCTCGGTTTTGCCATCGCCGCAACCAGCCAGGATCCCAAGGCCAAGCAAGCCCGCCAACGCCGATCCCAAAAGTGGAAACTTGATTACTTTCATCGCCTCTATCCTGTTCGAACCCAAGTAACTGCCGAAAAATGCCCAAAATCAATTCACGTTCCGCAAGTCGCCACAAACCGACGGACCAACGGAAGTCTTGTCACAATAAAACTAGAACCCACCCTCTTTCGGAACTGACTCACCAGAACCACTGGCACCGTACCACCGGAGCCCGCTTCACCCGACTTTTCCTCGGAATTCTCGCTCGCCTTCTCAGCAGATTCCTGCTTGGACTCCGCATTTTCTTCCGTGGCTGCTCCGTCGGCGGACTTTGTTTCACCATCAGCCTTTGTCTCACCATCAGCCTTTGTCTCACCATCAGCCTTTGTTTCACCATCAGCCTTTGTTTCACCATCAGCCTTTGTTTCATCAGCCTTTGTTTCAACAGCCTTTGTTTCATCAGCCTTTGTTTCATCAGCCGTTTTTTCGTCTTCGGCCTTCTTTTCG
>JAEUIP010000314.1 GCA_016795075.1 Planctomycetaceae bacterium
CAGTTTCTGGCTCAAACTCGGTGGATCGCTGAAAACCGAGTGGATCGTAACATTGCTTGCGTGCTGCACTTAGGCGACATCACGAACCGCAATTCGCAGACCGAGTGGAACAACGCCGTCATGGCCATGGAACAGTTGGACGATGTCGTACCCTATTTTATGGTCCCCGGGAACCACGATTACAGCGAGAACGGAGCGTGTCAGGATCGAACCTGCGGAATGACGACGGCGTTTCCGGTGGACAAATTCAGGGATCGGCCAACATTCGGCGGAGTTTATGATCGAGAGCCGGATCGCATCGAGAATAGTTTCCACTTGTTCAGCGCGGGTGGCCGAGACTTCCTTTCGCTGTGCCTTGAATTTGGCCCGCGAAACGATGTGGTCCGTTGGGCCAACCAAGTTGCAGAAACACACAAGAATCGCGCCATCATTCTTTCGACACACGCCTACATTTACCACGACGATTCTCGATACGACTGGAAAGGGCTCGGTACCAAACAGAACTGGAATCCGCATAGTTATGGAGTCGCGAAAAACACGGCCGACGATGTGAGCGATGGTGAAGAACTATGGAATGGACTAGTCGCCAAACATGAGAACTTTATTCTGACCCTTAATGGGCATGTGCTCGGCGACGGCCTGGGTCGCATGACTTCACAGACACCAGCGGGACGCACCGTCCATCAAATGCTGGTCAATTTTCAAATGCTCCCGAACGGCGGTAACTCGTGGTTGCGGTTGCTCGAGTTTAGCCAAGATGGCCGAACCGTCAGCGTTTGCGACTATGCTCCGACCCTGCAACAACGCAACGAATCGAGCCAAAACAAGTTTCAACTCACATTGGCTCCGGTTATTTCTTGATGCTTAGGCGTTCGATCTGCTTGCGGATAAAGGCCCGTTGGGGCTCGGCCGTTGCTAGGGCCAAGGCATCGAGCCAATGACTCCGCGCGGAGTTGTGCTGACCCCGCCGCTCATTCAATTGAGCCATGCAACAGTCCCACCACGGACGGACTTGCTTCCGATCCGAATCAGCCAACTTTAACAGCAGGTCGTGACCAACCTCAGGACCTTCGACATAACTTCGAGCAACCGCAGCATTTAGACGAATCATCGGTGTGGCAAATCGATCGAGCAATAAGCGGTAAAGTTCCACGATCCGTTCCCAGTTTGTGCCGGAAAAATCCGGAGCTCGACAGTGCTCCCAAGCAATGGCGGTTTCGATATGGTAACGACTGAGTTCGGCACCGCGCGCCGCATTCTGAGCATAAGCCATCGCCTCGCGCATCAATCCGCCATCCCACCGCGTGCGATCTTGTTGAGCCAGTAACACCACCCCACCTTCGGTATCCAACCGACCATCCATCCGCGCGGTATGCAGCAATAACAACGCGACGAGAGCGTGCGCGGCCGGCGAGTCGGCGACCGGATGAGCGGCCACCATCTTGGCCAAGCGAATCGCCTCCCAACACAGGTCCAACCGAATTGGAACATCGCCCGTGGTCGCCGCATAGCCTTCATTAAAGATCAGATAAATCGTAGACAGCACGGCCTCGCGCCGCTCCAAGACCTCGGTAAATGTCATCTCGCTCAATTCAAGATGCAGTTCTCGCATCTTTTCTTTGGCTCGCGTCAAGCGCTTTTCGATATTCGCCGAAGTTGTCAACAAACCAAGTGCGATCTCGTGAACACCAAATCCACTGACCGTCTTCAAGGCCAACGCCACCTGCGAGTCCACGGCAATGGCGGGATGACAACACAAGAACAGTAGCCGCAAGGTTTCGTCACCGATTTCACTGTCGAAATGCGGAAGGGTGGCAATAGTCGTGGACGACTCTTCCGAGACAGCGATTGCCGCGTCGAGAAATCCTTGCGCCAACTTTTGGCGACGCAGGTTGTCGATCGCTAGATTCTTGGCAGTTCGATACAACCAAGCCGACGGTTCCGTCGGCGTCCCGGAACGCGGCCACACGACCAACGCTCGGGACATTGCCGACTGAATTACGTCCTCCGCTAACTCGAGATTTCGGACCCCAAAATCCCGAGTCAGCAAGGCGACCAACCGACCGTATTCGTGGCGAAAGAAATGCTCAACCAGTTGTGAAGTCGAATTCACAATTAGTTGTACTCGGCCAGTTGGCGAATCTCGATTGCTCCACCAATCACGGCAATCGGGCAGTGCTTGGCAATCTCGATCGCTTCGTCGTACGAATTGGCAGAAACCACCGAGTATCCCCCGATCATTTCTTTGGCCTCCACATAAGGTCCGTCGGCGACCACTCCACCCGGCTTCAATACTCGGCCGGTCGGTAGCAAACCGTCTCCACCGTCGACGATTTTGCCTTCGAATTGTTGGAACCAACCGTCCCACATCTTCAAGAAGCCTTGCATCTCTTCAGGCGATGGTTGCGGTTGCTGAGGTTCGGCCGAATCACGATAAATCAACAAATACTTGGGCATTTGCTACTCCTGGGCGAAACAAAGGAAAAAAAGAATCAAACCAGCCAATCGCGGACCTGCCGGGGTTCCCAACGAGTGACTCCAGTATAGCGACGAACGAACATCCCGTTTCCGGACATCAAAAAACAAATATTTCAAATCAGCCCTTTCGGACCTGAAGAATCGGCCCTCCGGATAGATTCTAAAACCACGGAAAACATTCGTTTTGGAGCCAGAAAACCTCAAAACACGACCAAATGCCGTTCGCACTGTGGCGAACCATTTGGCCTAGTTTGCCCAAACACACATTTACCGCGCGAGATTGGGAGGACGCCGAAAGGGGACATTCGAGACCGATTGGAGTCGGAGCGGAGAGCGGGGCTTGGAATCGTTCGGCCAGGACGACGCATGCGAACTTTTACACCGCGCGAGATAGGGATAGCGCAGAGGAAAAACACGCGAGGCCGATTGGAGTCGGAGCGGAGATCGGGGCTTGGAACCGTTCGGCAAGGACGACGAACGCGACTTTTGCACCGCGCGAGATAGGGATGACGTAGGCGAACATTTGCCCAGCCTTCCTCTGCGTCTTCCTAATCTCGCGCGGTGTAACTCCTACCCAGCCTTCCTCTGCGTCAACACAATCTCGCGCGGTGCTATGACAAAAAATAGAGCCAGTTCGGAGAACTGGCTCTATTTTTTATGAAGTCGCAATGTCGGAGTCGGGAGCCCAACTCCTAGCGTTCGCAACTATTTGCTTGATCCAACCTTTTGCTCGGACTTTTGAGCTTGAACATCAAATCGGTCCAGGTTCATCACCTTGGTCCAAGCCGCGACAAAGTCATTGACGAATTTGTCGCCACCGTCAGCCGTGGAATAGACCTCGGCGATGGCGCGCAACTGCGAGTTAGAGCCAAAGACCAGGTCAACTCGGCTTCCCGTCCAAACAACTTCACCGGACTTGCGATCTCGGCCTTCGAAGAAGTGTTCGCACACAGAAGACTGCGACCATTCGACATTCATATCCAGCAAGTTGACAAAGAAGTCGTTCGTCAGACTTTCCGGGGTTTTGGTAAACACACCCAACTGAGCAAACTCCGTGTTCGTGCCCAACACGCGCAAGCCGCCTACGAGCGCGGTCATTTCCGGCGCAGTCAGCGTTAGAAGTTGGGCTCTGTCAACCAACAATTCTTCGGCGGGCCGATCTTGAGTTTTGGCAAAATGATTGCGGAACCCATCGGCCTTCGGCTCCAAAACAGCGAAGGATTCGGCGTCGGTCATTTCGGCTGTCGCATCGGCGCGGCCAGGTTGGAACGGAACAACCACTTGCTTCCCAGCTTTCTTCGCAGCCGTTTCAATTCCGACAGAACCGCCCAACACAATCAGATCCGCCATCGAGATCTGTTTGCCGTCTTTACGATTGCGATTGAACTCGGCTTGGATCTTTTCCAACGCTGCCAAAACTTTGGCCAACTGTTTGGGCTTGTTGACGGCCCATTCGTTTTGCGGAGCCAGACGGATGCGTGCTCCGTTTGCGCCGCCGCGTTTATCGGAATTTCGGAAGGTAGAAGCCGAAGCCCAAGCGGTCGAAACCAACTCGCCGACCGACAAGCCCGAGGCGGCAATTTTCTCCTTCAGAGCTTCGATATCTGCCCCGTCGACCAACTTGTGTTCGATTGCTGGAATCGGGTCTTGCCAAATCTGTGCAGGCGGGACTTCTGGGCCGAGCAATCGCGAAGTCGGGCCCATGTCGCGATGGGTCAACTTGTACCACGCTTTAGCAAAGGCTTTCGCAAACTCTTCAGGATTCTCGTGAAAGCGACGCGAGATCTTTTCGTAGGCCGGATCCATTCTCAATGCCAAGTCGGTTGTGAACATGATCGGCGCGTGTCGTTTGTTCGGATCGTGAGCGTCCGGCACCTTGTCACCAGCAGCTGGATCGGTGGGGACCCACTGCCAGGCTCCCGCAGGGCTCTTTTGCAAGTTCCATTCGTAACCGAATAGGTTATCAAAGTAACCGTTGGACCATTCGGTTGGCGTATTCGACCAAGCACCTTCCAAGCCACTGGTGATTGTATCACCCGCATTGCCACGTCCGTAACTGTTTTTCCAACCTAATCCTTGTTCTTCGATACTGGCACCTTCGGGTTCAGGCCCCACATGGGATGCCGGCGCTGCGCCGTGCGCCTTGCCGAAAGTATGACCACCCGCAATCAGAGCGACTGTTTCTTCGTCGTTCATTGCCATCCGGGCAAAGGTGTCGCGAATGTCTTTTGCAGCTGCTAACGCATTCGGCTCGCCATTGGGCCCTTCCGGGTTGACGTAAATCAAACCCATTTGCACCGCCGCCAGCGGATTCTCCAGTTCTCGCTCCCCGGAGTATCGCATGTCGCCCAACCATTCACTTTCGGGGCCCCAATAGATATCTTCTTGAGGTTCCCAGACGTCGGCTCGGCCACCCGCAAATCCAAACGTTTCGAAACCCATCGACTCGAGTGCCACATTACCAGCCAATACCATCAAGTCCGCCCAACTGATGCGTTGGCCATATTTTTGTTTGATGGGCCACAGCAATCGCCGAGCCTTGTCCAAGTTGGCGTTGTCCGGCCAACTATTTAATGGAGCAAAGCGTTGCGTCCCATAACTCGCACCACCTCGTCCATCGTGAATGCGATACGTACCGGCGCTGTGCCAGGCCATGCGAATAAACAGCGGACCATAGTGGCCATAGTCGGCCGGCCACCAATCCTGCGAATCGGTCATCAAGTCGCGCAGATCTTTTTTCACGGCTGCCAGATCCAGCTTCTTGAATTCCGTGGCGTAGTCAAAATCAGTCCCCAGCGGATTGCCGGCCGCCGAATTCTGATGCAAGATTTGCAAGTTAAGTTGGTTCGGCCACCAATCGCGATTTGCCAAACCTCCTGCCGCGGTCGAGCGCTGGTTTGCGGGACGCTGCGTTCCTCCGATGACGGGACATTGACTCGGATCCATCGCTGCCTGCTCCTGAGTCTTGACCGGGAGGCCAGTGGCTGACGCACCTCGCAGCGGTTGTAAATCCCCTTGTTCCTGCGCCACGGCCCATCCTCCCGAACACAACAGTCCGGCCATCACAGCCCATTTCGTCTTTCTCATCTTGCTCACTCCTGATTTGCTGAGAATTGCCAGCGCGCAACGCACGCCAGCGGACTTGAACATTGCCTCACAAGTCCAACTATAGGGGGTTAGCCGCTATAATACCAATGCATTTAATGTATACTAACGATTACCACTGTGCATTTCCCGTTTTCGTTGACGAAACAGGGGATTGTGGCGTTCCGCCAGGTGCTGGGATGCGAGTCGAGTGCCAGTGAGTACCCCCAGGGATCGTTCATATCCAGCTTGCGATGCCTCGCGCGCCACCGTCACCCCGACATCCCGAAAACGATTACATTTTTCATGGGTTCCGTTAGAAAGCTGAAAACTGGTCATGGAACTGGATCAACTACGTTATTTTCTCCGAGTCGCCGAAACCAAGAGCTTCACGCGCGCCGCTGAGCTTTTGATTGTATCCCAGCCGGCCTTGAGTCGCTCGGTACAACGCTTGGAAGAAGAACTTGGGGTCCCATTATTCGTTCGCAAATCACGTGTGGTGGAATTGAGTGAGGCGGGCGAGAAATTCAAAATCCGTGCGGAACAAATCTTGGCGTTGGTCGATGACACCAAAGCTCAACTAACGGACGATGGACAAAGCGGACGTGTACGCATCGGAGCGATTCCAACCGTCGCGCCCTATTTTCTCC
>JAEUIP010000315.1 GCA_016795075.1 Planctomycetaceae bacterium
TCGCTGGCGGTGGCAAACTGGCTATCGTCGCAGAGAACGACCAACGGAAACTTGTTCAAGGCGTCGTCCACGACCAGCGAGCGGCAGAAGGCGTGCAAGCTTCCCGGGTTTTCATAAGTGGTCCAGCCCGAGCGATTGGCGCTGGTTGCTGTCGGATCGCTAAGGGATGGATGTGGCGGCGCTTGCACGCACAGCACTCCGGGCATGGCCAGCTTGGGCAAGTGAAAGCCGGTTGGCAATCGCAAGTGGCTGGGCAGTTCCGTCGGCAGATCGCGCCGCGGTGCCCCAACAGCGGCCCACACAACTTTGGAGCCTTGGTTGAGTCCTTCTCCCGAATAATCCAGCGTGTCGATGGTCGTGCGAGTTTGGAAATGCACGTCGCGTTGCCAATCGATTCGACGCAATAACTCGAGTAAGAAATCGCTGATGTGATGGATATCCAATTGTGGCACATCAGGTCGATTCAGAATGAACAAGTATTTGGCTAACGACATCTGTCCTTGCCCCAAGATTGCGTTGGCTTGGGTCAAGAGTTCCTGAGGGCGGTCCAGCGGTTGATAGGCGGTGTAGCGTTCTCGACCTATGGCCAACAGCAACGGATGAACGCCAGCGGCATCGACGGCATGCACACTATCGATGCCTGGGATCACGGTGGGGATGACCTTTCCCGTGAGATCGTGAATCAATTGACCAAACGTGGTATCTTCCTGGGGAGGACGACCGACGACGGTAAACGGCCAAATGGCGTCCGCGCGATGATAAACGGCGGTGACCTTCATGAGCGGGAACGGGTGCGTTAACGAGTAGTACCCCAAATGATCGCCAAACGGCCCTTCGGGCTTGGTGGCATTGCCTTCGACAATGCCCGAGATACAAAAATCGGCATCGCGATAAACGGGCAAGCCGTTTTTTACTTGGGAGCCGCGAATCATGGAGATCCGACGTCCGGCCAAGGCGCCCGCGAATCCGAGTTCGCTCATTCCTTCGGGCAGAGGCATCACGGCCGCCAAGGTCATGGCTGGGTTGCCACCGACGAAGATGTTGACGGGAAATGGTTTGCCAGCCGCGATGGCCTTTTGATGCTGCACGCCAATCCCCCGATGAATCTGATAGTGCAGTCCGATCTCTTGGTTGGGTTGGAATTGATTGCCTCCCAATTGCACGCGATACATCCCAAGATTCGATTTCCCCAACCCGGGCTTCTCGGGGTCTTCGGAGTAAACCTGTGGCAAGGTGACGTAGGGTCCGCCATCGCGAGGCCAGGAAATCAATTGCGGCAGTTGCTCCAAGGTCGTTTGATGTTCCAGTACCCCACCGGCGCCGCAGTACCGAGGCAGCATTCGCCAAGCTACCAGTGGCAAACGACGATGAGCCCATGGGCGTTGCAGGGGAGCGGTTGGGTCGGCTTTGCAGTTGATCGCCTTTTGCACATCATCGTAGGTGTCACGAAAGATGAAGCGGGCTCGTTCCAAGGTTCCGAATAGATTGGAAACCATTGGGAAGCGACATTGGTTCACTTGGGTGAACAACAGAGCGGGACCACCATTGGCGTAGACGCGGCGCTGAATCTCCGCCAGCTCGAGATTGGCCGACAAAGGTTCATCGACGACCAACAAGTACCGTTGTCGTCGCAGGTCCTCCACGCAGGCTCGGAGTGTTTGGTATCCCATAGTCGTTTATTGCGATCTGTCTCCCGTCTCGATCCGCACCATTCCGTCGGGGTCTGCCTGCCGCTGAACGGCCCCGCTACAATCTCCCGAAACCTACCTGCCAAACTGGCTAGAGGTTAACCCAATAATTGCCATTTGCGAATAAGGTCAAAGAAATGAAAGTAGCGGCAACGTCAGCCTCGCCTGTAACCTGCTCGGCGGATGCGATCGTGGTTGCGGTTCGTAGTGACAAACAATTGACACCGGCCGCGAAGGAAGTTGACACGGCTTTGGGCGGTGTGATCCAGCGATTATTGGATTCGGGTGAATTTGCCGCGGCACATGCGACGACCCTCGTTTTGTATCCGACCGCGGGTGTGGCGACCAAGTGCGTCTTGGTGGTGGGGATGGAAGAAGGCACCGTGGACCAAGCGGCGCGAATTTCGCGGGAAGCGGCGGGAGCTGCGGCCAAGCGATTGGCAACAAAGCAGCGGAATCAAGTGGCCTTCTTCGTGCCGTTTCCGTGCCCGGCGGCCGGCGTGTGCGGCGCGATGGTTGGTTGCACAGGTCAGGACTTGTACCGGGCCGAGAGAAAATTGTTTCCCATCGCCGAATTGCAGTTTGCGGAGCTGACCGAACCACAATTGGTGGAAGGACAAACTTTGGGGGAAGCCGTCAATTGGACTCGGGAATTGGTCAACACCCCACCCGCGGACATGTACCCAAGATCGTTTGTGGAAATCGTCCAATCGACCTTGGCGGGCTTGCCCATTCAATCGGAGGTGTGGGATGCGCGACGGTTGGAAGCTGAAAAATGTCAGGCGATTTTGGCCGTGGGTCGCGGCTCGGTCCGTGAACCGCAATTGTTGATGTTGCATTATCGGGGCGCTTCACCTACGGCGCCGGTGTTGGCTTTGGTGGGCAAGGGAGTAACGTTTGATTCGGGTGGCTTGTCGCTCAAGCCGTCGGAAGGCATGTTGGACATGAAATGCGACATGGCGGGAGCTGCGACCGTGGTCGGCGCCATGCAAGCCATTGCGCGGCTGCAACTGCCCGTTAATGTCTCGGCCTACTGTGGTTTGGTCGAGAACATGGTTTCTGGCGATAGTTACAAATTGGGTGATGTGATTCGCACTCGAGCGGGCGTGACCGTCGAGGTTCACAACACCGATGCCGAAGGCCGTCTGGTATTGGCGGATACGTTGGATGTGGCCCGTGGGCAAGGCGTGCGTCATTTGATTGATTTGGCCACGTTGACCGGGGCGTGCATGGTCGCTTTGGGGCGACAGGTGTCGGGTGTTTTTACGAATCAACAAGCTTGGTGTGATCAAGTGCTGCAGGCAGCGAATTCGGCCGGAGACTGGGCTTGGCAAATGCCTATGCTCTCGTTGTACAACGAGTTGATTTCCAGTCCGGTGGCGGACATCAAGAACGTGGGGGATGGACGTTGGGGAGGGGCGATTACCGCCGCGAAGTTCTTGGAGCGATTTGTCGGTGACTCGCCCTGGGTTCATGTCGACATCGCTGGGCCGTCGTTTTCTGATCGATCCTCGAATTGGCTCGATGGCGGGGCCAGTGGTTGTTTCGTCCCGACGCTCATCGAGTTGGCGAAGCGTTACGCGGGCGGGTTATAGGGATTGTATCGCGGGGCAGATTTTGGAATTCCGGGCTGGGCGAATTGGTTGCCGCCGTCGTGATGACTAGAATGGAGAGAGCCAAGGGTTTCGTGAGACGCTTGGTTTCGCCGTTCAACTTTATCCCCGACCGTCCTCCAACTTGGAGGTTGTTTTGTCCCGTGCTTCGGCATCCACCGTGGATCGACCCAATCAGGCGGTGTGTATGCTCGTTCCCATATCTTGGACCAAACTTCTTGACCGTTTCGGGGTATTCCGAGATGGTCGCGGGCACGGGCTGCGCCGCCACAATGCTATTGTTTTCGCGCTGTGGTTGCTGTTCTGGGGGACGGGGTTCGCTGTGGCTCAGTCTGGGACACCGCCCAAAACCTTGCAAGACGAGACGCCCTCGGGCCAGGCTCAAGTTCAGATCTCGGATCTGGAAACGTTTTACGTGCCGGACAAAGACGGGAAGCTGATCCCGGTTTTTCAATTTCCGTTCGAAGAGTTTGAACGGTTGCTGCAGCGGCAAAAAACCGGCGAGGCCACCAATACTCCGGCAGCCAGCGGTTTCCGCGTGGTTCAAGCGAATTTCCTAGGCAACGCCGACGACACGTTCTCGCGTGTGGGAATGCGATTGAAGCTACAAGTAATTCTGAGCCAAAGTGGTTGGCAGCAAATCCCGTTGGGACTGGCGGGTTGGGTGTTGCAAGGCCAGGTCCAAGGCACGGAGGCAACGGCCCATTATCTGACCCGCGCGGAAAACGGTGGATTCGTCTTGCACGTGAATGGTCCAGTGGGAGAAGTATTGCAATTCGAGTTACCGCTTTCTAGTCGCGTGCGGCGACTGGGGCATGTTCGCCAATTGGCCATCGGGTTTCCGCACCCCACCGATATGAACTTGCAATTGGAGTTGCCCGCGACAGGATTGGAAGTAAAGGGCGGGGATCTGACCGACTTGCAGGTGCGAGAAGAGGAGGGGCGCACGGTCTTGCAAGTTCGCGAGTTGACAGAGCGCTCCGTCATTGCCTGGCAAAATGTTGCGGCGACGGCAGTTTCATTTCCTCTGCAAGCGCGCGTGGATTCGTTATTGCGCGTTCAATCGATTGGAGTTGGAGCCTGGCAAATCAATACGTTGCTTAATGTGACTCCGTTGAACCCACCGGTGACGGAATTGATCGTGGCGATACCGGCGGGCGCTCAAAATTTTTCGACTCCGCAAAGTAACGTTCGTGTGGAGCGGATTAGTGAAGCCGAGGCCCAACAAATGGCGTCCCAAGTACCAACAGGAATGCAGTATGCCCGTTTGTTGTTCGACAATGGCTTGACCGAGGCGAAACAACTGCAGTTGACATATACCGTCCAAGGCGAGTCCGATCCCGAACGAATGCAATCGCGAGTCGAATTGGGAGGGCCGCAGGTCTTGGATTGTCTGTTCACGCCCAGTTCCTTGGAGTTAAGTAAGGACCGCGAGGTTGCGACTCAATGGCAGCTTGGAACGGGAATATCGCTGCAAGCGACTTCGCCAGAGAAGTCGGAAGCGACCTTGTTTAATTTGGAACGACAGGACTTTCGCCTGACCTTGTTGAATCGCCCTCAAGCGGTCCAAGTTCGCGTCTCTTCGCAATACGAACTGATCGTGACCCAGCAGATTGTGATGACCGCGCGGTTCCACTGTCAGATCCAAGGCAAGTTTAGTGCGCCCCTGTCGATGAATCTGGGGAGTTGGCAATTTCTTTCGGGAGACAGTGGCATTCAGGCGCAAGACGGTCGCTTGATCATCGATCCGTCGGCTCAGGTCGTGGGTCCTGATGGAGACTTGCGATTTGACTGCACCTTGCAGATGGAAGCTCCGGATCAATTGGATCTTGTGTTACCGCGGCTTGAGGGTGAAGGGGATGCGTCGTTGGTCCAACAGCCTGGCCGAATCGTGTTGGTATTGGGTGACGCCAGCCGCGAGTTTGTTTTTGATGCGGCGGGAAGCACGGTCCTGCGAGACGCGGCGTCGCCATTCCAGTTTCGCGCGCGTGATGCAAATAGTGAAATCGTACTACGGGGGCAGCTGGGCTCTCGTGCTCGGACGGTAACGTTACGACAATCGACGGCTCTCCTACCGCGTGCCGCCCAAGATGGCATGCCTAATTCAGGGTTACCCATTCGCCACGAGATTGCTCTGGACGTCCAACATCAACCGTTGCCAGGCTTGAGCTTTCTCTTGCCGGCGACCGCTCCACTTCAACAGCTGCAAGTTCAATTTGGCAACGAAATATTGTCGACCCGAAGTACCGTTGTTCGTGTGGCCGAGCAGGATTTTCATGCGATTGAATTTCCTTTGGCTCCCGAACGGTTGCGGGGCAACTTGAATTTTGTGGTTACCCACATGTTGGACGAATCCGCGGTTGCGGCCGGTTCGACCGATCCAATCATTGCTCCCGTGCTGCAAGTTGTTGTCGAGCCATTGTCACGTTTGGTGCCGGTAACCGACGCGGACGCGCTGCACAAGTTCTTGGCCCATCAGGTGGCGGGTTTCCAGATCCAAGAGCGTGAGATTTTGACGCCCGAGTTGGCAGGGCAGCGCTTTGAAGTTTCGACTCCGGGTTGGGGGGTGTTGGCGGCCGGAGGCAGCCGAGATTCGAGGTCTCGTTGGATCATGAACGGACCGTGGCCGTTGCAAGTTCACGTCGGTTGGCAGTCGGTGGCAACCGTTGGTCCCGAAGTCGTCGTGGAAGCCGTGCGAGTACGGACTTGGTGGGCGGATGATCAACGCCGGGAACAGATGGTGGCGACGGTGTTGAGCGAGGAAAGTCAACTCCGGGTGTCGGTGCCGGACTCCTTGAATGTTCAAAGAGTGTTGGTCAACGGTCAAGCGGTTGACTTCAAGACCCAAGATCAAACGGGCATGATCGAATTCGGATTGAACTCGGGTGAATCTTCCG
>JAEUIP010000316.1 GCA_016795075.1 Planctomycetaceae bacterium
ACTTGCTCACCGCTCACGGAAGGACTGGGCAGAATAGTCGCCGTGGATTCGACGCGCGTTGTTGGGCTTGGTCCGAACAAGTATGTGGACCAAGCAACGGCCAGAGCAATCAGGACGGCTCCCCAGATTTTTGCTTGAGTTTTCGCGCTAAACGCCCAGCCAATCAGCGAGCGAACTTGGTCCAGCCAAGAAACTTGCATTCTTTTCGTTGATCCCATTGAAGTGACTCCATGGCCGTTCGCTCGTATACCCCAACGCGATCTCGGTCTGGTCCCCAGTTAGCCGAGTCTGTCCAGGATCCATAGCCGAGACGGTTGCGAGCGGTCAAGAGCAATGTGCGGGTGAACGAAACGAAACTCCGCTGCCTCATACGCCGGTCCAAACAACGGGACGGCGACGTCCGCTAGTGGACTTTTGGGGTGCTGTGGTTCACAATGGGACGGCTCGCAGGGGCTCCTTCCGTTCAGCCCGCCTTTCGAATCACTTCAACCCACAAGGAACTTGGCCGATGTCATTGCCAGAACCCAACGCTCCCGCGCCCCAAAATTCGCGGCGAGATTTCCTGAAACAAACGTCGGCGGCGGCCGCCACGTTGGCAATCCCCTACGTGATCACATCACAAGCGTTGGGCAACGCGCACCGTGCCCCGGCCAGTGATCGGATCGTGATGGCCGGCATTGGGCTGGGGAATATGGGCTCGGGCGATCAAGGTGCGTTTCTCGGACGCGGCGACGTCCAATATGTGGCTGTCTGCGACGTCCGCAAACACATCATGAATGCCGCCAAAGACCGCACCAACGGACACTACAAAAATTCGGACTGCCAGACGTATGCGGACTTCCGCGACATCTTGGCTCGAACCGATATCGATGCGGTTCACATTGCGACACCTGATCACTGGCATGCGATCCAAGTCATTCAAGCATGTATCAGCGGTAAAGATGTTTACTGTCAAAAGCCCGAAACGAAAACGCTGCGGGAAGGACCGTTGATGATCCAGGCCGCGCGACGTTATTCGCGAGTTGTCTCCGGTGGCAGCCAACGCGTGTTGGAGGATTATCGTGGCGTCGTGGATCAATGCTGGAGCGGAGAACTAGGTCCGATCAAATCGATCAACGTGAACGTCGGTCCGCTGGCGCAACAGTGCTACCTGCCCGCCGAATCCGTTCCGGAAGATATGGATTGGGAGCGATGGTTGGGCCCTGCTCCGTGGGCTCCTTACAACTCGAAGCGTTGTGACGGCAACTTCGGCACCGGTGGCAATAGCTGGCGTTCCTACAGTGATTACTCGGGTGGTGGCATGACCGATTGGGGCGCCCACCATTTTGGTGGTGCGACTTTTGCCATCGACGTACGCAGCATGCAACCCGAAGAAGTGCTGTACCACGATGGCGAACAAGGTCCGCATCTGACGTTCCGTTATCCCAACGGCATCTTGCTGACCCACAATTGCCCCGGCAAAGAAAACATGCAAGTCGAAGGCACTCCAGGTGAAAAACGCGAAGCCAAACCGGTCCCCAGCTACAAAGGCCAAGGTGGCATCTATGGCGACTTCATCGAATGCGTGAAGACGCGAGAGAACCCCTTCCGTGATATCGAGTACGCGGTCAATTCGGTCGCCGTCAGTCACTTGGGCATCATCGCATATCAACTAAAACGCAACTTGAAGTGGGACGCGGCCGCTCAACAGTTTATTGACGACCCTCAAGCCAATCGCTTCTTGGATTACGCGCGCCGCGAACCGTGGCTGTTGTAATCCATGACGCCGGGTGGCGGAGCGATTCCTTGGACTTACGAAAAAATTCATTTCAGACATCAAACAAAAGAGCTTAAAAATGGAAACTTTGGATAACGTATGGGAGGCCTTGAAGGGCCTCGATTGGGGAACAGATATTGGCCCCTTGGCCGCCTTCGACCAACTGATTGCCGATTCGCACGGCAACGTCGAAGCCACTGCGGAACTGGAAAACAAGTTGCTTGCCATGCTAGGCAGTGCTACGGCGGCAGGTCGTGACTTTATTTGTCGCCGCTTGGTCAGTGTGGGCAGTGCTCGCAGTGTGTCAACGTTGGCCGCCATGTTGACCCAAGCGGAAACGTCGCAGTTGGCCCGGATGGTCTTGGAACAATTGCGGATTGAGGAGGCGACGACTGCCCTTCGCACAGCAGCAGAGTCCGCAACCGGCGCGGTAAAGATTGGGTTGCTGGGTTCGCTGGCGAAGCTGAAAGATGCCGGCTCCGTCGCCATGTTGGCCGCCGCAACCAAAGACGCGGACGGGGCGATCAGCCACGCGGCGATATGGTGCTTGGGACAGATTGGTGGTGCCGACGCGGTTGCAGCCCTGGCCGGCGTTACCGCCACAGAGGACGCCACAAAAATGGCAGTGGCCGACGCGATGTTGTTGTGTGCCGATCGGTTCTTGGCGGAAGGCAACAACGCCGCTGCGCGGGACCTATATAAAAAGCACACTGGAGAAGCCCAACCAAAGCACGTGCGTTTGGCGGCCAACAAAGGTGTCTTGTCTACCGTTCGTCGGTAAAGCCAGTTCGCGCTAGTTATTTCCCCTAACTCCATCCACGTTCTGGCGAGCGTCGTTACCGTCGCCAGAAGGTGGATTTGGTGGTGTTCCAAAGAAGGTCGACTCATGATGTTTTTTCGGTGCGTTACTGCGCGACGCTTGATGATTGGCCTTTTCTCGATCACGGCTCTACTTTCCGGAGCCGCTGACTCCGCGTCGGCTCAGGACAACGCCGGCGACGAGTTACTGGGATTGATTACCGAATGGTTGACCGGCTCGGATGTGGACTTGCGAACGTTGGCGCTGGAGCAAGTTCGTACCGAAGCCAAAGGCACCGCCGCGACGCAGCGTTTTGCGACTTTGTTGCCAACCTTGCCAGCCGACGGCCAAGTAGGATTGCTGCAAGCGTTGGCGGAACGACGAGACGGAGCGGCTCGTCCAGCGGTCCTGGATATTCTGAAATCCGAAC
The DNA here is from genome assembly GCA_016795075.1 of Planctomycetaceae bacterium. GTDB lineage: Bacteria > Planctomycetota > Planctomycetia > Pirellulales > Pirellulaceae > M30B19. The sequence goes on from JAEUIP010000316.1 coordinate 2,986, forward strand.
ACGAATCCGTGCGAGTCGCCGCATTGCGGTGCTTGGGCGATTTGGGAACCAGCGAAGATTTCCCGCAGCTGGTCGAACGCTTGACAAGTGGCTCGGAAGCAGAACGAACGATGGCCGCCGCCAGCCTCGTGCGTTTGCCCGGGGACGATGTTCCAAAATTGTTCATGGACCAGATCGCTGCATCGAAAGAGCCCAAGACGCAAGTGAAGTTGATCGACATCGTGGTAGAACGTCGAGCCGCCTCGGTTGTGCCAACACTGCTTGAGCTTGGAGTGAACTCGGACTTGTCGGTGCGGAAGTCAGCGCTGGCTGCGGTCGGGCAACTGGGAAGTCCGGAACACATCACCAATTTGGTCACGGCACTGTTGGCGACCAACGCCAAAGAACGAGAGTGGCCTGAGAAAGCAATTCTGGCCATCTACAATCGGCATCCCGAATTGGCGAAACAGCCCATTCACCCGCTGCTAGAAGCGTTCTTCGAGTTGTCAGGTGATGATCAAGCAGCCGTGTTGCCAGCGGTTGGCCGAGTCGGTGGAACTCGGGCGCGCGAGGTCGTGGATTGGTACTTGAAACATCCCTATCCGTTTGTCAGCGATGTGGGTTGGCGGGCCTTGTCGCTGTGGCCAGACGCTTCGGTTGCTCCGGAGTTGTTGGCTGCTGTCGAAAAACCAGCCAGTGATCAACGACGAGCGATGGCGTTCAAGGCGTTGGTTCGAGTCGCTGGTTTGGCCGACGAATCGCGGGATGTGTTGCAGCGTCTGGACTGGTTGAAGTCCGCCGCTCGCTTGGCCAAGAACGATGACGAGCGCCTGTTGGTACTCAAGAGACTAAGTGCCGTTCGACACGTTGAGTCGTTGCGGTTTGCGATGGATTTTGTTGAGCAACCGACCTTGACCGAGCAGGCCTGCCAGGCGATCGTCGAACTAGCGCACTTGCGTTGGTTGCGCGACGAATTCAAAGACGAGTTCATGGCGGCTCTGGATCGCGTGCAAACCACTAGTCGGGATCCAATCGTTCAAGAGCGTGCTCAACGCTACAAAGAGGGCAAGACCTGGACCGGCCCGGGCGTCGGTCCCTGAGAATCACACTACTTAACAAACGCCGTTGTTCCGGCTAGTGTCCAACACTGCTAAGTTAAGTCGCGCGGAGACTCAGGCGTTAACCGGTTAGCACAGTGAGATTGGGCGGGAATCCGACCAAACTCGCGCCGCTAAGCGTTCCGCGACCACAAACAAACCGAGCCCCAAGCAGACCTCATCCACGCCCCATCCCACGGACGAGGAGACCATGAGGCCGGGCTCACCCACCCCTGCAGCCAACCATTTCCCACCCACTATACGGAGGTCGTGATGACCTGTTTGTTTTGCTCGACCCGATTGGCGTTGTTCGTTGGCATCGGAGCACTGCATTGGGTGCTGTGCGGCTTGACGGTCGTGTCCCAAGCCCACACCGATGAAGCAAATTCTGCACCTTCCGACGACAAGCCGCGGATTGTGTTCTTGGCCGGTAATCCCAGTCATGGATTCGGGTCGCACGAACATGCCGCCGGTTGTCGAATCTTGGCCCAAGCGATCGAAAAGAGTACCGACGGGGCGGTGACGTGCGAAGTCTACACGGGCGGTTGGCCTGAAAATGATACGGTCCTGGACGGTGCTCGTTCGATCGTCATGTACGCCGACGGCGGTGGCGGCCATCCGGCCTTGGGCCACTTGCCGCGACTGAAAGAACTAATGGATCAAGGTGTGGGGTTCGTTTGTTTGCACTATGCGGTGGAAGTGCCAACCGATCACGGTGGTCCCGAATTTCTAGAATGGTTGGGCGGATATTTTGAAACCCATTGGTCGGTCAACCCCCACTGGGAAGCGGACTTCCAATCGTTGCCCGACCATCCGGTTTCGCGCGGCGTTCGTCCGTTCAAGGCCATGGACGAATGGTACTTCCACATGCGATTTCAACCACAGATGCGAGGTGTGACCCCGATCCTAACAGCCGTCCCACCACTCGAGACCATTCGTCGACCCGATGGTCCCCACAGTGGCAACCCTGCGGTTCGCCAAGCGGTCTCGAATGGTGAACCACAACATACGGCTTGGGTTTACGAACGGCCCAATGGTGGACGATCGTTTGGATTTACTGGCGGTCATTTCCATTGGAACTGGGGCCGCGAAGAAATTCTCAAAGTCGTCTCCAATGCCATTATTTGGACGGCGAAAGTCGAAGTTCCGCAGTCGGGTTTGCCCGTCATTCGGCCCGGAGTCGAGCAATTGGAAGCTGGCCAAGATTACCCGCAACCAGGCGACTACAAACGTGAACAAATCCAACGCGAGTTCAAGATTCTTTCGCGTCCGCTGCAACAGCCCAAGGAACAAACACCGACCGAACCCGCGCGAAAATTGGCTCAGACCAAAGTGATCACCAAACAAACGCCTGGTCATGCGGAAGAGTTGAACGTGGACGTAACCGGCGTCGAAGATCTATTCTTGATCGTCAACGATGCGGGCAATGGATTCTCGTGCGATTGGGCCGATTGGATCGAACCCACGTTGTCAGGGGCGGGTCAACCGGATTTGTCATTGACCGAACTCGAGTGGACGACCGCCCAATCGGAGTGGGGACAAGTACGCAAAGGTCGCAATGCGGGGGGTGGAGCCCTGCGAGTCGATGGCACGGAGTTCGCCAATGGCATCGGCACCCATGCCAACAGCGTGATTGGCTACAAACTTCCAGCGGGCTATCAGTCACTAAAGGTCCGCTGTGGCTTGGACAACGGTGGCACCGATCAAGGTGGCGGCGACCAAAGCTCTGTCCAGTTCTCGATCTATGCCGACGCAATGCCGACTACCACCAGTGTCGCGGGTAGCCCGGACCGCGATCCGGCCAAAGCAGTCGGTGGACTGGAAGTTCACTCGGGCGTGGCGGCCACACTCTCGGCTTGGGAGCCGACCTTGTATTCGTTGACCAATTTGGATGTGGATCATCGCGGCCGAGTCTGGGTGTGCGAGGTCATGAATTATCGGGGCCATAACGGCCGACGTCCGGAAGGCGATCGTATCTTGATCCTGGAAGACGAAAATGCCGACGGTGTCATGGACACCGCGAAGGTCTTTTTCCAAGGCCGCGATATCGATTCGGCGATGGGCATCTGCGTG
>JAEUIP010000317.1 GCA_016795075.1 Planctomycetaceae bacterium
GGTCCTCTATCATGTCGGAGAATCGCTGGAGTTGGTCGGCGCGAGCACGACGTATGCCCAAGAATTGCCGACCGAGGATGGAGCCCGCACCTTGGCCGATGGGGTTCTTACCGTGGTTGCTCCAAACATCGACGTCAATGAAGGGGTTGTTTATCCCCGTGAATTTGCCGGTTTGACCCCAAAAAACTACACCCCCAATCATATCCCCAATGCCGCGACTTTATCCGGACGGTCAACGGGTGTCACTCGGTATCGTGATACGTGGCAATTGGAGTTTGCCTTCAAAGAACTGCGGTATTTGGAAGTGAAACTGCCTTTGCCGGACGGCAATTCTCAATCGGCCGGCGTATGGTATATGGTGTATCGGGTTCGGAATTTGGACCAGCACCTCAGTTTTCCCGCCGATGCCGCCAATGGTGAGATCAAGCCAAATACGACCACCCGACTCGCTGACTTGGACCCCAGCATTCTGCCGGGACGGTTCTTCCCAGCGTTTCAGTTGGAAGGTTGGGTCGAGGATCTGACGGGAGATTACGTGTTGCGCGGATATCGTGATCGCGTTCTACCGGCGGCAGTCCCGCAAATTGCAGCGGCGGAAAAGATGACTGGGCGTTTGCGAGACAATGTTGAAATGGCCCGCGAAGACCTGTCCGCAAGCGACGCGTCACAGGAGTATTGGGGCGTGGCAACTTGGTTGGATGTTGACCCACGAATCAATTTTGCGTCGGTAACCGTGCAGGGCCTCTCCAATGCTTTTCGCAGTGACAGTTTTGATGAATCCGCCAAGCATGAAGTCAAGACTTTGCAGATCAACTTCTGGCGTCCCGGCGACTCCAATCTGGAAACTTCCCGCTTTCGCCTCGGCATCGCCTTTGAAGATGAGGATCCTGAACGACAGCAACAGTTGGTGCAGAAGTACCGACTGCCTGGTCCGGAATTGGTGATTGATCGAATCCAACCACAAACAGGAGCCCCGACTCGATTGGGTTATGTGCCAGCCGACTTCAATTTGGAAACCAAGACATCGGCGGTGGTTCAGGAATTGGACAACGGCACTGTTCCTGAAGCGGTGGCTGCGTTCCTGACGAAGATGGAAGCGGCGGGAGCCGACAATCTAACGGTAACGGCGACTGCTCCCGGGTCCCGGTGGCTTGTGACCGGCGCGGATGGGCAATCTTGGACAATTGGTCTTCAGCCGTTGACTTGGCAGTTCAACGGAGAAAAGTTCGAATTTGTCGGGCCTCTTGATCACTTCTGGGATTTTCGCTATATTCACTAGGCTCCGCCGTAGTCGGCCGGGACTCTATCATTCTACTCCAGAGAGAATTGTCAAATGGCACATAAAAAGGGACAAGGTTCGACTCGCAACGGTCGTGATTCGAATCCACAACGTCGTGGTGTAAAACGGTTTGGTGGTGAGCTGGTCGGTCCAGGCAATATCTTGGTTCGCCAAGTTGGTACCGTTTTTCATGCTGGCAAGAACGTCGGACAAGGTAACGATTACACCTTGTATGCTTTGGTAGCTGGTAAAATCATGTTTGATCGCGATGGCCGTCGTATCAATGTTATTCCCGAAGAAGCTGCAACCGCCAACTAGCACGCAAGACTCACTTGGGTGTGCCGGCATTTGAGCAATCAATTCACTGTTCAAAACAAAAAACCTCGCGTAAGTTAACGCGAGGTTTTTTTGTTTTCCAAATTCAAAGTTTTTGCATGAAACCGGTGATACAATGGCATGAAGTCTCGCTAGTTGACGACTTCCAAGCGATTTTCGACTTGCGAAACGCCCGCTTCCAACTTCAGCATGCGGCCGATGCGTTGCTTCTCCTCTTCGGAGTTCACGATTCCAGAAACGATTGCGGTCCGATTTACCAAACTGACCGACACATTGGAATTCTGTAGGGTCGGAATGGAACGGATTCGGGAAACCAGGGCCTGATTCTGCACGGGAGTTTGCAGTAATCGCGTTGTCGGGGCAGTCAAGTGTGAAGTGGCCGTCGTATTGAACGACAAGACGCTCCGTACGGGAGTCGCTTGTTGACTGCCAGCTCCCATGAAACCAAGTTGGCCAAACTGATTGATCCCAAATTGGCCAAACGGTGAATTGAATTGGTTCATGCCTCCGACATTGCCTGCACCTTGAACGTTTTGCGTCCGAGCCGCTTGTCCACCGGCAGCAGCACTGTCCGCCGCGTTTCCGGTCACTTGCACGGCTTCACTATTTCCGACGCGAGTAAACGGATGGACCACCGTTTCCCCGGAAACGCCCGCAAATCGTGGGCGACGAATGTCATCAAATTGGTAATCTGTACCACCAAGCTCGAGCGATTGCTGGTTGAAGTCATTACCAGGGGCTGTACCTCCGGTTCCGCCAGTCCCTCCGGTACCGCCTGTTCCGCCAGTGCCACCGCCGCCAGTGCCACCGCCGCCGGTCCCGCCACCTCCCGTTTGTCCAAACGAAACATTTGGAATCCCGACCAACGTGGTAACGATCATGGCACCAAGTGTGAAACGGAGGACCTGAGTCATCCAGCGAGAATTGAGCATGAATCCATCTCCCAAGCGAACCAAATCCGGGTGTCGACCAGCATTATAACCCCTCCGCACTGCGGAAAGTTTCGAACTAGGCCGTTTTTCTTGGATCGATCAGTACCTTTCGGCAAATCCAACTTCCTTTCACTCCCGGCAAAATGGGCATAACTTGCAGACTTTGGCTATCTTCCCTAACTGCCCGTATTGCGCCTCAATGATCGAGTGGGGTCGACGCGGTTTGGCAATCGCAGATTCAAGTGGAACAATTACCGTTTTGCTCCAAAATACATGGAATCTGCGAAACCTGGGCGACCTCGACGGGGTAAACAGGCTCAATGCGTGGGCGAAAAGACGGTTATCTATCGGGAGCGATTCATGCGATTCAAATTTTGGCTGGCCATGCCGCGGAGCTGGTCCTTATTGGGCATATTGTTGTTGACCCTCGGCTTGGCTCCCCAAGCGATTGCCCAAGAAGAGGACGAACTTCCGGCTCGGCCATCTTGTAATCGGATCCTTCCTGAAGAGACGGTCTTGTACTTTCGGATTCGCTCCATTCCTGACATGGTCGACCTGTATCGCAAGAACGGGCTCGATAAGATGATGGAGGACGAGCGGCTATCGAACTTGTGGGGCGACCTCTACAAAGAAGTTCAAACCGAATACGACGCTCAGGTCAAAGGCGAATTGGATGATTTGGAGTTGGAACAATTCCAAGATCTTTTCGTAGGCGAGATGTGCTTTGCCTTGGTCGCCAAACGAAGGCAGCCGATGGAAGGCGTCATGATTGTTGACGTCAAACCGGAAACCGACACGGTGGATCGCTTGTTCGGCGTTGCACAGCGCCGTTTGGAAGAAGATGGACGTCCAGTCGAAACCGACACGGAAGACGAAGTCGAAATCAATATCATTCGTACCGGAGAAGATCGCGACATTTTTTACTTCCGGCAACAGGACACGTTGTATTTTGCGACCAATCGGGATCTTTGTGCGGAGATGATTGCCAACCTCAAAGGCAAGCCGCTGGAGAAAACTCGGACGTTTTTCGAGAATCGCAAGTATCGCACGATCATGGGCCAGTGCCGCGTTGATAAAGATCATCCGCCCATGGCGACGTTCTTTATTGACCCGATCGAACTGTTCAAGGCCGCGAGCCGTGGGGAACCCTTTGCCGCGGTTGCCACCGGCTTCTTTCCAATCTTGGGTATCGATGGATTGTTGGGCGTGGGCGGAGCAGTTTTGCCGGGTGATAAAGATTTCGCCTCGATGAGTCATATGCACTTGTTGATGGCCAGTCCGCGCGAGGGTCTGTTGAAGGCCATCAGCTTCCGTTCGGGTGAATTTGAACTTCCTCTTTCGGTTCCGGAAGATGTTGGCGTGTTCATGGCAACCAGCTTTGACGTACCGCGACTCTATTCGGGAATTGAAACCATCTACAACGCGTTTAATGGTGAAGGCAGTTTTGCCGAGCTCGTGGATCGTGGCAGTGAAGAGATCGGATTCGATATCAAGACGGATTTGATTGATCTGCTGACTGGCACGGTGATGTTCTTGAATTGGGGTGATAAAGAATCAATGGCCTTTAACGGCGCCAGCAACGGCTACTTTATCGAACTAAACGATGCCGAGAAATTCCAGGAGACTCTGCAGATTTTATTGGACCGCATTCAAGAAGAGAGCGGGGAAGAATCGGACGAAAATTTCTCCAAGGTCAAGAAAAACGGGCAAGAGTATTGGATTGCTGAAGTGGCCCGCCGAGGCATGGAAAGTTCCCGCGAGTGGCGACGTTCGCAACTCGAAGAAATGGAAGATGCCGAGGAACGAGCCCGCAGACAGCGTGGCCTTGACTTCGAAGAGAAGTTCACTCGCTCACCGGTCCCTTCGTTTGGCTTCCTAGAAAATCAATTTGTCATCACCGACAGCACCGAGTTGATGGACCACTTGATCGACTCGCTGCAGGGCAAGTCTGCCAGTCTGAACGAGTCAGAACACTATTCGGATTTGCGTGAAAAGGCCGAGTTCTTGTTGGGCGGGAAGCAACCGGCCGGCATCATGTACAACCGACCGATCAACCAACTGTCGTCGTTGTGGAATGCCATCACGAACAAGGACACGATTGAAATGATGCAGGACGGGGTCAAGGAACAACCGTTCCTCTCGCGCTTGGTCGACGCCTATGCACGGAATCAGTTGCCGCCGCTAGATGAAATGAGTCAGTACTTCCGCACCAGTGGCGCAATCATGACCGACGATGCCACGGGTCTACATTTCTTGATTTTTGAAATGAACAACAAACCCATCGAGAAGTAAGTCGTACTGACGAGCCCAATCGCGATCGCGATACCGCGACAGCGACCTCGGGCTACAAATTCGACAACCATGTCCATGCAGGGTAGAACCGCCGAACTTTTGTTCGGCGGTTCTTTTGTTTAGGGGCTTAGGGACAAAAGCGTTTCGTGTACGCGGCCTGGCTGGCTTTCCGATCGGGTTGTGATTCGACGCGTTGGTTTGAAGTTCATGGCGCTGTTAAAATGCCGCGCAAATAGCGAGCGAGCGACGATTTCAATAGTGTCTGGTCGAAGAGTCGGCATAGGGTCACAATCGCCAACCCCGATGATTTCACGGTAGATTGTGGGGCTGAGTTGTCATTAGTACGATGGACAGTCCGTGTACGCTCTGTTTTCGAAGGCTCGTGGGTCGTGCCTCGCGAGAACTCGACAAATGAATCTCTTTCCGAAAGGTCCGAACGATGCAAATGCCCGAAGTAACAACCGAGCACCAATGGCTTTTAAAGTTGGTGGGGGATTGGGATTTAAGAAGCGAATGTGTGATGGGGCCCGATCAGCCGCCGTCGGTAATGGTAGGCAAACAACGAACGAGAGCGCTTGGTTCGCTGTGGACCTTGGGTGAAATGGAAATGCCAGGTCCGGATGGCCAAACCCTGCCGTCATTGATCACCTTGGGATTTGATCCTGCTCGCGGCAAATTTGTGGGCTCTTTCATTACCTCCTGCATGACGTTTCATTGGCTGTACGAAGGCAGCTTGGATGCCCAGCAACGCGTGTTGACGTTGGATGCCGAAGGCCCCAGTTTTTCCGGTGATGGCACTATGGTGAATTATCAAGACATTATCGAAGTTGTGGATGACGATACGTATTTGTTTTCATCAAGGCTCCAGAATCCCGATGGTACCTGGACGCGGTTCATGCACGGGACTCACAAACGATGTGGAACGTGAGACATAACGTATCGTCGTAGCGGTGCTCAAAGACCCATGCTCGCTCCTTTTGAAGATTGAATGTTGGAGTCATGATGACACAGCCAGACACCTGCGACCAAGTTTCAACCCGTGCCAAGACGTTGGCTTTGGTCGCGGCATTGTTGGGATGGTTGTTTGACGGTTTCGAAATGGGTTTGTTTCCGGTGATCGCTCGGCCGGCGTTGCGCGAGTTGTTGTCGTCATCCACGGCGGGACTGGATGCGCAATCGGCCGAAGAACTAGTTGGTTTGTGGAACTCGATCACGATTGCGGGATTCTTGGTTGGTGCCGCGGCTGGTGGAGTTTTATTTGGCTGGCTTGGTGATCGGATTGGTCGAGTCC
>JAEUIP010000318.1 GCA_016795075.1 Planctomycetaceae bacterium
TGGCTGCCGCTGATCGCAACCGCTCGTTGGTCCGGAGTATCGATCCGCAGCCATTTCGCGAGCCCTAGGCCCAAAAAGAAAAGTCCCAGGTGGGCGGTTGGGATCAGTAGTAGCACAATGGCCCACTGCCAGGCGGCCTCGCCCTGCCCTGCCCTCCAGGCCAGCGCGGACTGGATCGCACCCAAAAACACGATGTACAAGACACCGATCTGAGAACCGGCACCCAACATCGACTTTCGCCGGGTGGCGAAGTTCGCCAATTGGGGCCATGCTCGCGCGATTTGCGCCAAGCCGATTGGCAAAAGCACCAACCAGCTGAGACGTTGGATCTGCTCGGCGAGCGAGAATTCCGCGATGATCCGACTGGTCAAGAACCAAAGCCAAAGCGGAGTGGCGACCACGCACATCAGATTGGTGAGAATCGTGACCATCAAAGCCGTGACGTCATTCCCGCCGGCTCGCCGAGTCCACACGGCTGCCGTGGACAACGTGCATGGCACCGCCAAGGCAATTGCCAAACCGCCGCCCAATTGCGGCCCCAGCAAGCTAACAAAGGGGAATGCTAGCAGCGGAGCCAGGCCCAAGTTGATGAAACTGGCCAACAGTGCCGCCTGAGGGCGATGAATCGCGCGCAAGAATGCTCCCAGAGGAAGTGGCAGGGCCATCAAGAACATGACCAAGCCCACAATTCCCGAACGAAGTTGGCGGTATTCCGTCAGCGGTGCCAACCAGGGACAGAGCCCCATCCCGGCCACCACCACGACGGTCAACGCCACCAAGAACCATTGCTGTTTGATCAATTTTATGGCCGTTTCCACACACGCTTTCAATGTTTTGGTGACGATCGCCTGCGAAAGGTTGGACTCTCCGACCAACAATGATCGGTCGCCGCATGCTATCAGAATCCGCCTACCGCATAAACCGAAGTCAATCTAAAATCGGATGTCTCGAGGAAACGGACCGCTTGGACTGGGAAGATACGGTTAAAAATGCTGCGTTACATGACCGCTGGCGAATCGCACGGAAAGATGCTGCTGGCAATCTTGGATGGATTCCCGGCGGGGTTGAAGATCGACGAAGCGGCGATCAATCACGACTTGCGGTTGCGGCAGGGTGGGTACGGTCGGGGCGGTCGGCAAAAACTCGAGCAGGACGAAGTCGAGTTTTTGGCTGGAACGTGGCAGGGCGTCACGTTGGGTTCGCCGTTGGGGTTGGCCGTGAAGAACGCTGACTACAAGATCGAGCGACTCAAGGAGTTGGAACGCCCGCGACCGGGGCACGCGGACTTGGCCGGCGCGATCAAGTACTTGGGTAGTGTGCGCGGGGTTCTGGAACGAGCCAGCGCGCGAGAAACGGCGGTTCGCGTTGCAGTCGGATCGCTGGCGAAACAGTTGCTGCAAGTTTTTGGCATCGAATGTTTGGGGTACGTCGTCGAGTTAGGCGTGTTGAAGGCATCGGCGGAGGGCCAGAGCATGGCCGAGATCCGTCAAGCGCGCGAGCAAAGCGTGATCTACATGCCGACGACGGAACTGGATGAGCGAGCCGTGCAATATATCGACGAAGTCGCCGAGGCCTGTGATACCTTGGGTGGCGTGTTGGAAGTGCAAGTCACCGGGTTGCCGATTGGCTTGGGCACACACACCCAGTGGGACTTGCGATTGGATGGTCGGTTGGCTCGGGCGGTGATGGCGGTGCAAGCGATCAAAGGCGTCGAGATTGGTTTGGGTTTTGAAGCTGCTCGGCGCGTGGGTTCTCAGGTACATGATGCGATTCGGTTCGACCCGGATCAATCGGAATGGCCGTCGCTCGGGTATACTCGGCCGACAAACAACGCCGGCGGGTTGGAAGGTGGCATGACCAACGGACAGCCGCTGGTGATTCGCGCTGCGAAGAAGCCGATCAGCACGTTGCGACGTGGGATGGAATCGATCAACTTGGAGACCAAACAGCCGCAGCCCGCCAACTACGAACGCAGCGATGTTTGTGCGGTATCAGCGGCGGCAATCATCGTGGAAGCGGTGGTGGCATTTGAAGTCGCCAGCGCGCTCTTGGAGAAATTGGGTGGGGATAGTCTGCTAGAACTCCAAGATCGATGGGCTGCCATGTTGCGTCAAGGACGATCGCGATAGAAACAGAATGGCTGATAGGAACCAAATTCGAATAGGATGAATGTGGATAGGCGTCAATGAGTGACCGACGGCGGCGATGGATTTGCCAATTCTTTTTTATTGCGGTCTGTGTATTGCCCACCGCCTGGGTGCTGCTGCGCATTGCCAATCGACCAAGTAACCTGTACTTTGCGCAGCAACTGCAACTGCACTTGGGAGTACCTGTTACCGTCGGCAGTGTTTCGACACCGACACCGGATTTTACTTGGTTGCACGACGTGCGGGTTCAGCACCCTGAAACCGGAGTTTGGGCTGTCGCCGATCGGATTGCGATGCTGCAAAGTAATTCGGGATCGGGGCGCCCCAGTTGGCAGATCGATCGCTTGGTCGTTCGTGAATCGACCCTGTCGGATTTCTTCGCCCAATTGCATGACACCATCGTTCGGCAGCGACTGAACACGGATTCGAGTTCGACGTTAGGCAGCGAGCAATCCGTTCCCTTGGTTCATGTTCGCAACTTGGTCGTTGTGCCCGGCGAAACTGTTTTGCTAGATGTTGAAACGACGCTCGCAGCGGTCGTCAACTTGAGAGATGTGTTGATCGATTGGCGCGCGGGCGAGGAACACGGCGCACCTCGCTTGGAGCTGGCTGCCAAGATGGTTCCGCTTCGGCAAGGTTCGGAGATATTGGCGGTGGATGCGTCGCGCGGAGAAGTGCCCATTGTCGGTACATTGGAACGATTACCCCTTCGCGACTCGTCCGTGTCCGACTCCGCGTATGTGACTCGGTGGGAAGTGGCGGTTCTGGAGCGTCCTCTTCCTGTCGCTTGGATCAACGCATCGTCTTGGCCCGAGTTTGTGCGCGAGCGGCCTGGATTGGAGTTCACGGGGTTGATTGGCGGTAACCTCTATCGAGATCGCTGGGAACTGGGCTGTCGCTCCGCTCGAGTCCGTGGCTGGGATATGTCGGATATCGAGTACCTCGCGAGTGGCCAACGTCGCTATCTGCAAGCCGATGTCCAAGTGAATATCCAACACCTAGCTTGGAGTGGTGTCCATGGAGGGCCAACCAAATGGGACGCGTGTGATGTCGAGTTGAATGCGGGAAACGGAGAGGTTGACGCCCGGTGGGTCGAAATGACTTGCAAAGCTTTGGGGCTGCATCCCGAGACCGGAGTGATTCAGCCCGTTTCACACGATGCCATTTCGGATGATTCCGGGCCACTTCGCTTCGATCAATTGAATCTGGGCCTGCGTTGGCATGAGGGGCGTTGGTGGTTCCGACCGTTGGACGCGGAGCAAGGGCCGTTGCCCGTGTTGCGGGGGTACAACAGCCAAGACCAAATTGATTGGCCGAAACGCGATGAACGAGCCTGGAGTGCCGTTGCCTCCAATCATGAAACGGCACGCGTCGATTTTGCCGTGGGAGCGAATGAGTTGGAACCAAGCCAGCGTGAACCAAGCCAAGGTGAATCAACCCAGCGTGAACCACTGCAAGTGGCACCCTCCGAGTTCTCTTGGCAGCCCACGGAACTAATTCAAGGTGATTCCCGATCGGACCGGTTTATCGTTCACTAAGGATTCGGCAAGGTTTGTGTTGTGCCTTCGTTGGCCTTTTCTGCATTGTGCATACTCACCAATTCGGAAGTGTTCCAAAACTGATTGTTTTGTTTGGCTTCGCGCATTTTGGCTTGAGCAATCGACCGCAGTTTCAAATAGAGGTTCTTCAATTCTGCCCGTTCTTCGCCGGTCACGTTCCGCGAGATAAAGACTTGTGTCTGATAACCTTCACTCCGGAAGAAACTGGCACGGACTTCATGAGCAAAGCGATTCTTCAATTTTTCCAGAACCGAGGTAATGAACGACCAATCCCCAGGAGCATTGATTGCCGCACCCTCGGCGTCGTCTAGTCCGAATAACAAGTAACCGCCCCGGCCCGATGTTGGTTCGATCAAGTCGACTTGGATGAGAGAGACTTCCGTCTCTTCACCAGGGTTGGCGACATTCGGCAGCTTCTCGACCAGACGCACGCGACCACGACCCAGGTCGAGGATTTGCCAGCCGGTTTCGCTATTCTGATAACATGTGGTTAGTTCGTGCCAACCTGGGAACGCTTGATCGAAACTAAAGGTTGCGACCATGTTGTGGCCACTGTAATACCAAATGTCCGAACGTTGACCGAGGTCGCTCCCGCGTTCGCGAGTCGCCGTTTCGTATCGCTCGAGCCGCCAGCCATCAATTTCGGCCGGCAGCCACTTTTCGTCGACTTTCATGACAACATCGCTGCGAAAGAAGTCAACGCCTTGCGAACTCGCCAAGCTGATCAATCCGGGGGATAGTACCAAGCTCATGAGCAACGGAATTGCGACAAACCCATAGTGAACGTAAGACCATTTGGCGGCCGGTTGCCAGTCTGCGGAAACGTAAGTGGAACGTCCGGCGACAAACCGATTCCAAAAGCGCCCGACTGCGGAGGCCTCCGTTTCTGTACCGCTCTTCTCCGAGTCCATGGATCCAAATAAGAACTCGAGAAATTGATCCGTAGAATAGAGCATGAAGATGCCCAAGATCAGCGTCGCGTATCCCAACGCCGCATGTTGCCAACCGGTCGAGAGGTCCATCCCGAGACCAAAATGGGCTATTGGAATGGAGAAGATCCGGAGCGTGTTCATCACCAACGCCCAAAACAACGACGAGCCCACCAAAACGCCGGCTCGCAGCGCGGACCTTCGCAACCAGACCGTGAGAAACATGCTGCAGAACAAGAGCGTGTAAAACGATTGAACACCACTGCAAGCTTCCTCGACGCCCCAGCTACGTTCCGAGGTCCGCAGGATCGTACCTGGCATGTCGTGCGTCACGCCCACGATGTCCAAGAAGATGCTGGTAATTCCCGCACTCCATTGCTGCAACACGGTGATGATTCGCCGATCTTCATTCAGCACTCCAAACGGCGTATGGACCAAGACGTACATCAACGTGCTAATGGGAAACAGGGATCCGCCGGTCGTCAGGTCCTTGATGCGCAGCAAGAAACTGGAGAGGCCTAAAGCAAAACTGAGACCTGCCAACGGTGGTTCTAAAAAGAGAATCGCTGTCGTCAGAATCAATGCTGAAAGGATGAATAGCACCGCGCTGGCGGAACTGACTCGAAGCGGATTGCTCGTCTCCCTTGGCCAACGATCCCAAACCAAGTAGGCGATACTCGCCAGCAAGAACGGGAAAAAATGGTAATGCGCCCGCAAGTCGGACCACAAATCACGAAAGAGGTACATCAACAGCAAAGGCAGATGCAAGCCACCCAAAATCAAGTAGGGAAGCAGGATCGTTCGGGGTAAGTTTGCCGATTTTGTCAGGTTCATGCGGGTGTTGCCCAATGGTTTGGCGGCCTGTGGAACACGAGTTGGTTGCCACCGATTTGCATTAAACTAATCAAAAAACAATCGTTTTGTCAGGCAGTGTTAAGAAAGTCCATCGAAGTGCTTTTGAAATGCCCTCGAATTTGCCGGAAGCCCCTGATGTGCCGATTTTAACGGGCGAGTCTGGCCAATTGTTTAGTGTTTCTTAACCATTCCCGAGTTCGGTCCGTTTGTCCGTTACCCGTAGCCGTTAGCGGTTGCCGTATGCGACCGAGAAATTCTGTCAGGGCACGAAACGGCTTCCGGGTGCGCCCTAGTTTGAAAGATCTTAGGTTCTAAAGATCGCGAGCTGGTCGGGGAAATTTGATCTTGCAACCTCGGGCTCGATGGAACGTGGTTACTGGTTCCTGGCCGCTTTCCAATGCCTCAATCGCCAGAACCACGAACTGCTGGGTGACCTCTTCGGCCTTTGTTTTGTCGTCCAACGCACCCTGGTAGCGGATCTTTCGTTCGCGATCCAACACAAAGAATTCGGGCGTGTACGTTGCTTTGAAGGCTTTGGCAACCTCGTGTTGTTCGTCGCG
>JAEUIP010000319.1 GCA_016795075.1 Planctomycetaceae bacterium
CGCTTGCTCGCGGAATGCCTGAAACTAGACGTTTGTTACCTTTTGAATTTTTCATTCTTCAATAATCACTAGACATTCCCACGCCAGAGCCAGCGAGGGTCATTTCGAAGCTTTCGACGTTCGAAATCCGGAACTTACTTCGCGACAAATTCTTACAACAGTTCGTTCAGGTCTTTCAGCGTTTGCTGTTGCCGGTCGAGCAGTTCCTGCCATTCCTTCGAGAATTGCTCGAGCTTCTTGATCAACAACTGTGTAGAACGATCGAAGTTGACCTCAGAGGACGACTCCCGCTGGGGCGACTCCATGGGCACGGCTGGACCACCTGTTTCCGAAGTGTGTGGTTCGCGCGATGGTGAATTGTTTTGAGCTGCTAATGCCAATAGACCTGGAAGGCTCCCGGGTATTGTAACGACGTCCGAGGTCGCCGATGCATCACCGACGTGCAGATCACTCGAACCAAGCGAAGCATTTTCGGCAGCACGATCCGCGTGGACTCGTTCCGCATAGTCTACGGGCCGAACGATGGGCTGGATTTCTACGAGTCGTTCTTCTTGGTCACGCAAGAGTTGCAGCGTTGCGATTTGGTCGGCGTTTGCTTGAATAGCCGCAACCAAGTCCGCATGAATCGAGACGGTGGAACCGTTGACGGCGAGAATCGTGTCTCCCGGCTGTAGCCCGGCACGACTGGCCGGAGAATCCACCATCACTCTTCGAATCCGCAAGGGCGGCGTCGCGCGTTTTTCGTACCGAATGGTCGCGACTCCATCAACAACTTCCTTGCGCGGGACAAGATAGATTGCGTCAACGGGATTGTCTGCGGGACGCTCGGTGATAATTCCAGCCCAGTATCTCGTTTCCGCGGACGATGCCTCGCTAGATTGGGCGTACGTCATGGACGGCCCAATTAGCAAACACCCCAACCAAACCAAAGACAACAGGTAAACTTGCATGGGGCACCTTGAACCGAGATACCGAGAGAATTTGAAATCGAAACGGACTTGCCCCCGCGGGTAGACTTCCCGCCTAGAAATATAAGTTGCCATTCACGTGGAATGAGAAGAAATTGCGTGAAATGCGATCCCTTTGTTTTTCGAACCTTCTGAGCGAAACGGCACGCGGAGGTGGGCGTCCACGCACGAACGCGGAGCCCCAACTAACCACTCAAGAAGCCCTCTGGACGGGAAAACTAGATCTTCATTCCGCATTTGACGCGATTTCAGGGATTTTGCCCGAAAACCGATGCTATATTTTGCTTATTGGCGCATGTTTTGCTGCCGATAATTCCATTCGACGGGGTTGCTGTGTTTTTTTTGGAGCGCAAACGATGTTGTGTCACGAATTGAGCGAGTTGAAGCAGAAACTAGTTCGCGCTGCCTGTCATCCGGTGCTTACGGAACTAACGCGACTGGTTTGCGGGCGCTGCAACCGCCTGGAAACTTGCTCCGCGTTGGCGGTTGAGCACGTGGTCTATCTCCAAGCTCCGACCAATACAAATCCGAACCACAGCTAACGCATGGCCAACCGCAAGAGCTGGCACGGTAACTCAGGGTCGATTGCATGCGGGTCGATTGCACGAGGGCCGATCGCGTGAGGGCCGATTGAATAAAGGCAAATGAATTAGCCTCATTTACGGTTTTTGTCAGGGGAACCGCGGCTAATGCGATTCGCCTGCTTGAACCTGGCCCAACGGTCCGTCGGCCACTTAAAAGTGTCGACGATAGGCCAAGTTTGGCGACGTGACCAAGTAGCGACAAATGGTTGCATTCGGCATACGTGCCGGTTAGACTTGGTCCGATTCCTGCGAGATGGGATTCGATGCAGGTCTGTGCTTGTCGCGAGGGCCACGTGTGTTTTTCGAAAAACTTGGATTTGCGGCCCCGGGGTATTTGTGGCTGTTGCTTTTATTGCCCTTGGTTTGGTGGCTAAGTCGACGTTCGTTGGCCGGGTTAGGTTTTGTTCGCGCTGGCTTGGCGTTATTTCTGCGAATTTCAGTGGTGACGGGGTTGGTGTTGGCGCTGGCTGGTGTTCAGTGGCGGCAGGAAAACCAGCGAGTCACGGTCTTCTTTCTTTTGGACCAATCGGAAAGTATTCCGGCTCCGCGTCGCAACTTGATGATGGAGTATGTCAGCAAGCAAGTCGAAAAATACCGGCGCCCCGATCGCGAGGACCGGGCGGGAGTCATTATTTTCGGCGGGAATCCAGCCGTCGAATTTCCGGCACTTGATAGTCCCTTGCCGAATTTTGGCCGATTCGAAGCCGCCTTGGATCTCCGAGAAAACGCTACAAACCTGGAAGCGGCGCTTCGCATGGCCAGGGCTTCGTTTCCCGAAGATACATCCAAGCGAGTCGTCTTGGTTACCGACGGGAACGAAAACGTTGGTGATGCCTTGGCGGAGGCCCAACGCCTGATCGATGACGGCATTGGCATTGATGTGATTCCGGTGCAACTGATTTGGGACCAAGACGTTTCCGTCGATCGGGTTTCAGTGCCGGCCAACCTGCGAGTAGGACAGAACTTTGATATTCGCGTCGTATTGACGAATCATCCACCCAGTCAATCGCCAGAATTGGCTCAAAAAATTAAAGGCAAGTTGAGGATCACCAAACGAGTCGGACGGGCCGGTGCGGCCGCGGACGCCGATGTATTGTCCGAAACCGATGTTGAACTGGAACCTGGCCCAAATGTGTTCAGCATTCCCCAGCGGGCGGATGAATCTTCATTGGTCAATGTCGAAGCCCAATTCATTCCGTTAGAGGGGCAAGTTGACAACCATCAGCAAAACAACCAGGCGGCAGCCTATACAAACATCCAAGGACAGGGGCGCGTTCTCTTTATTGAAGACAGCGGCCACCTGGGGGAATTTGATGGGCTTGTTCGGCTCATGCGGCGGAATGACATCTCGGTCGACATGCTGACAACGGACCAACTGTTCACATCGTTGGACGAGTTGATCCCGTACGATTTGGTTGTTCTTGGAAATGTTCCTCGCAGTGGCGGCGACGACGTGGAGACAGGATTCACGTTTTCGGACGAACAAATCAGCATGTTGGTGGACAATACGGAACGAATGGGCAGCGGCCTATTGGTTCTGGGTGGAGACCGGTCGTACGGTGCCGGGGGTTGGAATAGCACCAAATTGGAAGAAGCGTTGCCAATCGACTTCGAGATTCGCAACGATAAAGTAGCCGCGTCTGGCGCCTTGGTCATGATCTTGCACGCCTGCGAAACTCCAAACGGGAACCATTGGCAGAAAGTCATCGCTCGGGAAGCATTGAACGTTCTCGGGCCGATCGACTATTGTGGAATTCTGGGTTGGGATAACGTCAAAGGCATGGACGATTGGTTGTGGAAGATACCGACGGGCTTGGACAAGGTCACGCCGCAAAACAAAAATCGAATGTTGGGAATTTTGGGCCGAATGGCTCCTGGGGACATGCCAAACTTCCAACCGGCCATGCAAAAAGGATTACAGCAACTCATTCCTAACCCCGCGTCGGCCAAACAAATGATCATCATTAGTGATGGTGATCCGTCGGCGCCCACCGCTGCATTGTTGGGTCAGTTCCGTCAGAACAAAATCGTGATCACGACCGTGGCTGTTGGGGCACACGGGGCAGCAGATCATCAGACGTTGAAGAACATTGCCCAACAGACCGGCGGTCGCTACTACGCGGTCAATAACAACAAAGCCCTGCCGCGAATTTTTCAGCGCGAGGCCAGACGAGTGACAAAGCCGTTGATCTTCGAACCGGAGGGTGGCATCAAAGCGTTGCGAACGTCGGTCGCCGGCTTTCATCCGATGACCCGGGATCTGCCAACGGACGAGTTGCCGAATTATCGCGGCTATGTGTACACCACCATCAAACAGTCGGAGTTGGTCGAACAGCTTTTGATTGCCTCGGCACCGGACGATGGCGGGTTGAATTCGACGTTGTTGGCCACTTGGCAATACGGATTGGGCCGTTCGACTGTCTTCACTTCCGACGCCGGTCATCGCTGGACAGCGGATTGGGTAAACTCGCCCGTGTACGATCAGTTGTTTACCCAAATGACGCGTCAGACGATGCGAAATGTTTCGCGCGAAGGTGAATTCCAATTGGTAACTCAACAGCGGGGCAATGTCACGGAAGTCGTCGTCACCGCGGCGGATCGCGACGGAAAAATGTTGAATGAGCTGAAAATGCAGTCAAGCGTCATCACACCCGAAGGTCCAAAATCGTTGGTCTTTCAACAAGTGGCGCCGGGTCGTTATGTGGCCACGTACGAGTCCATTGTCGCGGGGAACTACGTTCTAAGCGTGTTTCCGGACGAGGGATTCCAACGCTTGACCGCGGGGCTCGTCGTCCCGAAGAGCACGGAATTCGAAGTTCGGGAAGCGAATCTGGCGCTGTTGGAACAGTTGGCCAGTTTGAAGCCCAAAGATGGTGAAGTCGGGCGATTGATTGGCAAAGACCTCGCGCCGAGCGCGATGGAGGAACTGCTGCAAGTGGATACGTTTGCGGACACACTGCGTTGGGCTGTGCGTTTTACGGATATCTGGACCTGGGTTATTGTGCTGACCAGCGCGTTGTTGTTCGTCGACGTCCTCAACCGCCGGGTGGTGTTGGACGCACGACCGGCGGTGCGCTGGTTGGGACACACCTGGCAAAGACTCACCGGCGGAAAAGAGCGACCGGAACTAACTTCACAAATGCAACGATTGAAGGCCAAGAAGCAGGCCGTTGAGGCGGAACGAGAAGGTTCCGGGCGACGATTCCAATACGATGATAGTCAACCCATTTCGGCACAGTCGGTCATCGACACGGTCGAGGATGCTCGACAATTGGCGGCCAAACGTCCGACCAATGTGGAGACACCCAGCTTGCAAGTCGAAGAGAAATCGGCCGGATATACGGAGCGATTGTTAGCGGCAAAACGAAAAGCTCAAGTGGATAAAAAAGAGAAAGAAGAGGGATAAATGTCCGAAGTGGAAGCGATTCAACAAGAAGTCCGCGAATTTCAACAACGTTATCGGTTGGTCTTTGACGAAGTCCAGAAAGTGATCGTTGGCCATGAGGATATTGTCCATGGAGTCCTGACTGCTTTGTTTGTCGGTGGACATTGTTTGCTCGAAGGAGCTCCCGGACTGGGCAAAACGTTATTGGTTCGAACCTTGTCGCAAGTATTGAATCTGGATTTCAATCGAATCCAGTTCACGCCGGATCTGATGCCCGCCGATATTTTGGGCACCAACTTGGTGATGGAAACCGATGACGGCAAACGCGTATTCGAGTTTCAAAAAGGGCCAATATTCACTCAGTTGTGTTTGGCGGACGAAATCAATCGCGCGACTCCCAAGACCCAATCCGCGATGCTCGAAACGATGCAGGAAGGGACGGTCACCGTTGGGGGCGTTCGCAACCAACTACAGCAGCCCTTTTTCGTTCTGGCGACACAAAACCCGATCGAACAGGAAGGGACGTATCCGCTACCCGAAGCCCAATTGGATCGGTTCTTGTTCAAGCTGATTGTGGGCTACTCCAAACGCGCCCAATTGGCGTCCATTATCTCGCGTACCACTCGCGGAATTTCCATCGAACCTCAACGAATCATGGACGGTCCCGAGATCATTCGCTGGCAGCAGTTGGTCCGCAAAGTGGTTTTGGCGGATAACGTCCAAGATTACATCGTGCGGTTGGTCTTAGCGACGCACCCGGAGGGCGAGTATGCCCTGCCAGTTACGAATCAGTTTTTGCAATGGGGAAGCAGCCCGCGCGGGGCCCAAACCATGGCCTTGGCCTCCAAGGTTCGGGCGCTGTTGGATGGACGTTATCATGTAAGCTTTGAAGACGTACGCCGAGTCTATCTTCCCGCGATGCGACACCGCGTGATCCTCAACTTTGAAGCGTTGGCCGAGGCAAAGACGACGGACCAAGTTCTGTTGGAGATCTTGGAAAAATTGCCGGAAGCCGTCGGCGATGTACCGGTCGCCGCGCGAGCGTAATTTGGTGCTGCATTGTGCGTGAATGGCGTGTGTGATCGCAACCTACTCGAGTCCGAACGTGA
>JAEUIP010000031.1 GCA_016795075.1 Planctomycetaceae bacterium
TCAATTGTGCGCAGCACCCGCAGGGCCGTTCCGGCAATTGACTCCTGACACCTTTACCAGACCCCAATTGTGCGCAGCACCCGCAGGGCCGTTCCGGCAATAGACGCGTGCCACCTTTACCCGATCAAACCAAAAATAACATGGTCACATGGCGCTAGGGCGAAAAACGACACCAAGATTCTGACGCTGTCGGTTGCTAGGCCCCCGTTATGAATGTCCGTTATTCACCGACTCGCTGTTGTCTTGCTTTTAGCATCATGTCTTGCACTTCGGTGTCGTCCGCTAATTTAAATTCTTTCTGTGAGAAATCTGTTAGTTCTTTGAACATGGCCGAGATCTTGGCTTGTTGGCGTTTTTCGGATGAAGCGAGTCGCCGCTCGTATTCCGCCAATAAATCGTTCCACTGGTTGATACTCAGCATCTGACGATAGAGTTCAAAATAGCGATTCGCGATGGCAAATTCGTTCTTCTCCAAAGCCATCCGAATCCGCTCCTTCAGCACCTGCCGCCGCGCCCACAAATCCAGTGTTTCACTCTTCAAACCAGAGACCACACCTTCGGCGATAATCCGATCTTCGTCGTCCGGCAACATCTTTTCCATGATCGGCTTGTACCCCGGCATGACGGGCAAGCGAGCCAAATTTCGCTCGCCATTTTTTACCAACAACAGTCGAACCCGTTCGGTCCCACCAGGCGAAATTTCAATCACTCCGTCCCAATTCGTTTTGCCCAGATATTCCAGCGAGTCCTCCGTGCCATAGATCGACCGGCTATAGATCTGGTAGCCATTGAGCGGAACTTCTTGGAGGTCGTTGCGATTGGAACCGCGCATCGTGAATAGGCGGATTTTGGTTTTGCCGGGCGGCGTACGGACCACGATCCCCAATTTTTCCGTATTGCGTCCCTTCTTCCGTCCAAGCGCTGCTTCCGATCGATTAACGGAAACAATCTTCGCCCGAACATAGGGACCCTCCGTAGCCTCTTGCTGCACGAGTAGTGTGAACTCGAGCGCTTCCACATCCTTTAGCTCGAATTTTCGCTGGCGATTCGATTGACGAACAATCGGTTCGAAAACTTCGCCGGTCTCGATCCAACATGGACTTGATTTGTTCGGCACCAATGTTGCTTCCGCGCCCTCTGCAGCAGCCTCGGTATTCTCCAGCTTGACCATCAATCCATGCGCGCGAACTCGAGCGGTGACGATATCCCCTTCGCTGTGTTCCAGACGGACGACTGGTCGAAATGCTTTCGCAATCGTGTCCGACACACTCCCCACCAACTGCCCAAGTTCGGACAATGAGTGGTGGAAGTTAGGTCCCAGCGACCAACCGGCGACATCGAGTTCGGTCACCGTAAAATCGATGCCGGTTCCAACGTCGTTGACCCTTACGATGACCAACTTGTCGGTCCCCGCCAATTCGTCGTATAAGGTCACTGGTAATTCGGCGGAGCTTGAGAGACCATGGCCCAGCAATTCTCGCCATTTGGTCGGTACTGCTTCGGCCGAAATACGCCAGGCAGAAGGTTCAATCAAACTCAACTGTGTGGTTGTTTCTCGACAGACTCGTTCGAGCACTTGCGCTGTCCAACGTGGTTGTTCGTCCGCAACGAACCAAACTTTTACTTGATACGGACGGAAGTTCCATGGAAGTCCAACGTCGACTCCGGAATTGGTGACCGGCGTGACCGCCGTCTTTTCTTCAGCCGTGGGAGTGGCCGTGTCTTCTTGGCTGGCACCACCGCAGCCCTGAAGCGTTCCAACGAACACCATCAAGACGAGCAAAGTCCACAGGTTGCGACGGCGAATCTGTTGGTTGAGTTGAGTTCCCGAATGCACAATAAATTTCCTTGCATCAAACGCGACGTAGCAGGACCTGGTCGGCAACCAAATCATCCACCTTCTGGTGACCGTAGCTACTCCAACTCGATTCGCCATTGATCGACGTTTTGATAGAGCGTGTTCAAATCGAATCCAACGTTGCGAACATCCGAACGAAACGCGTAGTATTGCGGCACTTGCCACAATGGCAGAATCGTCGTGTCATTGTGAACCTTTTCGTGCAAATTACGCAGTGCCGATCCGGCGCCCTGCCAGTTTCGAACTCGATCAATTCGGTCCAAGGCATGTTCGACCGACGAGTTGATCTCTTTGACCAAGCCGGTTCGACCAAAAATGCGTCTGGCATCAACGAGTGGTTCCTGCATGGTACATTCGACAAACACAAAGTCATAATTATCGTCCGGTGGCATCACCAAGCCTTCAGGTAGCTCACGCAACTTGACTTTGATGCCAATGGCGCCCCAGTTTCTCGCCACAAAGCCGCAAATAGTCTCTGGTTGAGCGCCTTTGGGATACGCCAAAATCAACTCGGGTGGTTTGGGAAGTTCCGCAACGGGCGGAGGAGCTTGATCCTCGGACTTGTTGTCGCCCGCGACTTCCGCCGGTTGGACCTCAGCAGGATCTGGTCCAAGTTGCGACGTTTGCAGCGCCGCTTCCGTTTCGGTCATCTCTCCCCGAGCGACCGCCGCACGAATCTTGGCTTCGGCAACTCGCCGATTCAACGCCTGGATCTGGCTCGCGGCCATCTGAACAAAAACTGCCCCCAAATCTTGACTGTAGGGGACAGGGCGGATCTTGAAGTTGTTGGCATACATCAAAGGATCACTCTCATCCATCCCAACTGGGAAGGGACCGCTGATCACTTGATAACCGTCTAACTCTTGGTCATTCGTTAGGATTTCTCGGACCAATTTCTCTCGGTCGATTGCATACAACAACCCGCGGCGAAAAGCCTGGTTCTTGATCCAATCGTTTCGGGGGTTGGGTATCAACCAATGGACCGATGGAATCTGATACCGTCGTACCTCGACGCCGGCAGCCTGCTGCAATCGCAACAGCTCACCGGGAAACACTCGGTCCAAGACGTCGATCGAACCGGACATCAAAAGTTCCGTACCCCGAGTGGGGTCCATCTGCAACTTCTCCACCAACAAGGGTTGGTTCCGGAGCGACTCGCTGTCTTGCTTTTCTTCTTGGATATTCGGCCCGTACAAGACTCGTTCCGCCTCCACACGCACGACCTGATAGGGGCCATCGCTACCTTCGCGATCGGTCGGAAGGAATGGAACTTGCAACAAAGCGGTCGGCAAGAGATAGGGATGATTCAGTCGAAATCGAATTCGCTCTGGATCTTCAACTTCCACGGAATGAAGGGCTCGCGCCCACACCGGATGAAAGGAATTGTGGCCTGGCGTCGCCACTTGATCCAGCATTTGAGCCAACTGAGTCGAACTCAATGCCGGTGCCTCCGGATCATCCAATCGCAAGCGAAACCGGTAATCGCGACCTTCTTCGCCGATCGCGTCAATGCTACCCAAATCGAAGCGATAAACGCCGCCGTCCTCATCTTGTCGCACAAACTCCATCAATAGTTTGCGGACCAATTTCCCAGTTCTTCGCGAGGCCCATGATTCGATAATCCGAGGGTCGCGAACAGCAGGCAACTGATCGACTCCGACAATAATCATGGGGTATTTTTCGATGATCATCTTCCGCAATTCAACGGCTTGCGGTAAGTCCGGCGCGATATCCAACATCACCCGCAGGCGGTCCTGAGCCAAAACCGGATCGCCCTGAGCCAACGCTTCATTCAAGGAATCCAAGTGTTGCATCGCATCTTCGTGAATTCGCGCCGTCCACTGTTGCTTCAATTCCGCCGTTTCTCGTTCGTGTCGTTGTGAGATCGTCGCCAACAGGTCTCGCACTTGCCGGAAAAGTTTCTGTTCGTACTTCTCCTCGATCAATCGCGCGGTGCAAAATTGAATTCCTTCGCTGGCCGTTTTCACTTCCGGTCCCAAGTTGAACCGACGACCCGGAAACTTGCTCTTCAATTCTTCAAAGCACGTCAGAGCGTCCCAATAGGACTTCTCCATCAATGAAGCCCCGGCATCGCGAACCATGATTTCAAACAAATCAATCTGAGGTCGTCGCCCTTCGAACATTGGATGACTCATCAGGTAGTTGTAGTACCGATAGGCTTCCGACAACTCGTTCTTGGCCTCCAGTCGCTTCGCAACTTCCAAAATAATTCCCGAAAAAGGCCGAACTTCGGCAATCATGTTCCAGGGAGCCGCGTAGGTAATGGTCGCGTCGGGTTCTTCCAACAGCTTGAACAACGCTTTGCCACGACGCGGCAACGGTTCCCCAACCGGCAATCCCAAAGGCAGAATCTCATAGCTCTGCCCGCCCGAGAAAATCAACAGATCAAATGGGTCGCGATCGATAATCGGCCGCGAATCGTATTTGAAGTAGTCGTATCCAGAATCCTGAACGGGTGTCGCCTCTTGGGCGAGGCTCAACGATTCCGTGGCGCCGAAAAACAGCCAAGCTGCGCCACAAATCAATAACGCCAGCGTGAAATGAAACCGCTTTTTCCAAGCGTATGTTTCCCTCATGGGCTATTCTCCCACTTTCGCTGACGGAACATACAACAGAGCGCCATCAGGCGTGGTGACCGCCCAATGTTCTCCCAGTCGAACCGGACCAGCCAACAACGCCTGACGCATATCCACTTGCCCCTGAACTTCATTACCGACAATGGTGACGACAAAGCCCTTCTTCGTCGCCAATTGCCATTGCCCGTCGCCCGCCACGGGTTCGCCGGTCAATTCGCCATAGGGTGCATTCGAAATCGTACCGCTCAACGTAAAGTCGTTTTTGTACAACAACCAATTCCCAGCGGTTGTTTCGAACAAGAGGTCCCCGTTGGCAGCGGTCCACGGTCCGTTACGGACCAATTCTGGTAACTCGACAGAACGTACTTCGGTTAGATCTGGACCGATCAGTACGAGCTGATCAAACAAGGCCGTGCGATCGGAATCCGCATCCGGCCGTTGTCGCCGAACCACCGCTACCCCATCGGGAACACGAACGGGAGGGCGCATCACCAATGCTCCTTCCCAAACGGTTTCGGCCTCTTTCGACAAACCGCCGCGGACCACTTTCAGTTTGTACGCCTGTGCCTTGGAATCGACCGCAAACAGCGTCTCCGGATCGAGCACTACGGGTGGCAGCCACTCGACTTTTTGCCCAGGAGCGACAGCCGGCCGAAAGCCACTCGGTGTCCGACTGCCCGTGAGCATACTCACCAGAAAAATCTCGCCGGAACTCGAACTGATGATTGCGTTGTCACCAAACCGAACCGGAGCACAAGCCAACGGTAGCGAATCGTCAGACCACGTCGATTGGCGTGACTTGGCGTTTTCGGTGTCAGCCTTCAAATTGAAACCCATTCGCTCCCGTCGCGTTGCCGGACCCGTTACAAGTCCCAATCCGCCTTCGGTCGCAATCGTGTGCGTGTATTGAAACATTTGACCAGTCGTCGACCCTCGTCGCAGCGCGGTCTTGAACACTGCAGGTTGACCATTGGCCTCAAACTCGAATTGATCCCCTTGTCCCGTTACGACATAGAACTTGCCGTCGACTTGAAACGGTAATCCAGCGAGCGCCGCCCCTAAGTCCACTTGCCAGTTCGTTCTTAGAGATTCGATTTCAGCCGCCGACAAAGTGGCCGCTGAGGCACCGCGTTGACGTCGCAAATGATACAGCGACTCTTCCACCAACTGTGGAGGTGCCAAGAACGTGTCGGTCGGGTTGGCGGCAACCACACTCTCAAAGCTTTGAAGTTGTTTTCGCAGGGCATAACGGTTGATTCCCATTCCCGTTACGAAAAAATGCCCACCACGTGCCATCAGCATTCGAGGGATAACGCCTTCGGTGGGCTGAAATTTCGCATTGATCCCTTGCACCACCGGGCGTTCCCCTTCGTCACCAATCGCTGACAATACGGCAACATTCCCCAAATCGTCCGACACAATGACATCATCACGACCGTAGGTCATCAGAGGGTTGGTCATTCGACCGGCCGTCGTCAACTTGGGCTGTGGACGTTCCAAACCCCAACCGCGTTGCAACGTCGACAAAATATGCACGTTCGAATTTTGTGGTTTCGATTCGGCAACATAGATCAACCCACGTTGCACGTTCGGAGGATTGATAATCGTCCCGGCATCATGATTCAACAGGAAAACCTCTTTGCAGGTCATTTGCTCGGCATCCAAGACATACAAGTACCATTGATTCCCTGCCTGATACAAATATTGTCCGGTGCTGCTGATACCAACCGAGGACGTAACACCCTGCGGTAATTGCAATTGCCGAATGCCATTACCGGTCCGCAGGTCGAGCTTCAGCACTTTTCCATTGGTCGTCGAAACATACAGATAGTCCTTTGTCGCGACGGGTGGCAAAAATCGATCCACCAAGGGGACTCGCCACACCACGTTCCCGCTAACCGCTTCCACACACACAATCGCATTATCATGGCCGGAACATACGATCCATTGCTCTGGAGTGGATTCCGGCACGGG
This sequence comes from Planctomycetaceae bacterium, assembly GCA_016795075.1. Lineage (GTDB taxonomy): Bacteria > Planctomycetota > Planctomycetia > Pirellulales > Pirellulaceae > M30B19. The sequence continues at coordinate 6,430 of JAEUIP010000031.1, forward strand.
TTGCGGAGCCACATTTTCATACTCGTAGCCGACAAAACGCCGCCACAACGCCTGTCCATCAGCCGCTCGCACCGCGTACAGCGCGCCGTTGACCACAGCCGGGACAGTCCGTTGGTCGGAAATATTCAACGCTTGTCCCGCAAAAGACGCAAACAGCACGGCAGCCGGTTCTTCAACCTTTTCCGACGGCGTCAGGGACAACTCGGCGCTTGTTACCAACGTTTGTTCTCGTTCCGCCACCATGGTTCGAACGTCTCGGACCTCGACCTTGGATTCCAGTTCGGGATAGGTCGTTACAAGCTCTCGATAGGTTTGGAAGGCGGATTCGGTTTGTCCAGCCGCAACAAACTCTTTGATCTTCGTCAACGCCTCCGTTTTGGCCGTTTCCGTACTCAATTGTCGCGCGACGGAAGCAATCAAATCCGTAGCATCCGCAATATCGCCTCCGACCATCACTCCGGATCGTTGACTGGATGTGATGTACATCGAGTTCTCAACCAAAGCCATCCCGGCAAGTGACTTGTTATAAAGATCTCGTTTGCGTTCGACATCTGTCGCAACTTGCGCGGCCTTGGCCAACCCGATCACGGTCTTTGGCAAAATGTCGCCGAGGTCCGGACGGGCATCGTCAAAGTCATCTTCCATTTCGATGGTGGGTAGAAGTTTTTGAGCCTGCTCCAACACCGCAATCGAATCGCCAGCGCGATACGGCATGAACAAATCACACATGGTCAGGCGAACTTTGGCCAAACTTGCTCTGGTTTCGTTCGGGAATCGGTTGCGAAAGTCGGTGTACTTCGCTTTGGCGTCCGTGAAGCCGCCGTTCTTGTAAGAATCGTCAGCGAGATTCCACAATTGGTCGGCGGATAGAGTATTGAAATACAGCGCCAAACCAATCGCGATCGTTGAAAAGAACAAGAATAGCCCGGCCCCAATCCACAACCAAGCCCCTTGCCACGGGTTGCCTTTGATTCGCTTACCCGCGAACGCGGTCGAAATATTCGACGAAGCAGCTCCCGCCGGACTCGCAGCGGCACCGCCCCACGGCATTGGTTCTTCAGGCTCAGGCGTTCGTCCACGTCGACCAAAATCAACCGCCGGGGCCGGTTCAACAAAGGACGTCGGGTCGCTAACGAATTGTCCCTGATCCAAGACCGTACGATCCACCGGACCGGCTCGATCCTCGAGAGGTAACGTCGGGTTCAGCAACTCCGATTTCAGCAGGGCTGCGCTGTCTTGCCCTGGATCATTCAGAAATTCGGTCAGTAGCTTCTCACCCACTTGCGCGGTGACAAACTTCTTCTTGACCATGTAGGTGACCACGGCTTGAGCGGTGGGCTCTTTTTGGCTCTGAACGATCTTGGCCGAGATCTTCTCGATCACGTCTTTCGTCAGAACCTTTTTTTCGATCAAGAATTCAATAAAATCACGCGCTGGCATTGCTTACCTCGTTCCACCTGACTCGCACAGCCCCAAACCCCAACCAAGAACTTACGGTCCAGTCACTACAGAAATGGCGATCTCGTAAATCTTGGCGTCTGCCCCCGCATCCCACGCATTGACAACTGCCCCATGTGAACAATTTTCATTGGCCTTGATCAACAGCCGCTTCACGTTTTGACTGTCCTGCTTCATCTTGGCCAACTTCTGCCACATCTCGACCTTGCCTGCCGCTTGCTCTTCGCCTGCATCACTGGACGTCATCGTGAAATTGTCGTTCTCATCAATGTAGATTTCGATGGCGTCGGTTTGCTCTTTCGGTTCCGTCACAACCGTGCTTGGATCATCGCTCATGTCCGGTTGCTGTTGAATGGCTTTTTGCAGTTTGAACGACGCCGTGACCATGAAGAAAATGAGCAATAGAAACGTCACGTCCACCATCGGCGTCATGTCCATTTCAGCCTCAGGCGGGCGAGCACGTTTCCCAAACGGCATCGCTTCTAGGGGTTCCTCTTCTTCGAACCCCTTCCAGGTCATTGGTTTGTATTTGGGTTCGTTCTCGCCCGACGGACGATTTACTCCCGCCTCCGCAATTTTTCCGGACAACGCCACCGAAGCCGTTTCCGGCTGAGCGACCATTTCTTGAAAGAACGGATCATGTGGACGTCCTAGGTCGAAATCACCACTGGCACCGCCATCTTGGCCGCCTCCCGCAGGTGGCTTTTCTTTACGCTTGCTCATCGATCCGCTCTCCCAGCCATAGCGACTACTGCCCCTCGTTGACCGCAGCTTGAATTGTAATCTCTCGTCCCTCAGGGATCCCTTTGTTGGCCGCTTGTTTCGCCAACTTCATATGCCGCATTCGAACCTGATTGCCGGCTCGTATCAAAATGTACTTTGCCTTGTCGTTTTGCGATAACTCGCGTTCGACAAACGCAGTGATCTGCTCTTCCAAAGTCTCATCGGTCTCGAAAATCCCTTTGCCTTGCTCGATGGCGCGCCCCAGATAAAAATGGGCGTCACTATCAGGAGAGCTTTGAGCAATATTGATCATCACCGCGTCTTTGGCAGCGATTGCCTCGCCGTGTTTGGCATACGGTAACGGTAGCGGAGCTTGCTCCTGCATCTTGGATGCAACGACGAAAAAAGACAGCAACAGAAACGTGATATCGATCATCGGGGTGATGTCCAATTCGTCGTCCTGAGGCCTTTTCCGCGGCTTGAAAGCGCCGGAGTTTCCCGTTCGATCACTCATCGTGTTTCACCAAGACTTCTGCAACTCGCCCAAATTGACCAACGGCAAACATCAAAATCCTCTGCATGATCATGCAAAGAAACTTTATTTTGACGGAAAACGAATCGTCGCTTCTTTGAACATCTCGAAGAAGAAATTGAGACCTTCTGCGACCATTTCTTCCATCTTCTTGATTTTGATGTTGATCGAGTTGACCGCCAAAATCAGCGGAATCGCAATTGCCAAGCCTAAGGCGGTGGTAATCAACGCAAACATAATGTCTTCAGCCAATTTCGACGCTTCGACTTGACTACTTTCGGCCAATTTACCGAACGCTCCCATCATCCCGAGCACCGTCCCAAGCAGCCCAAGCATCGGCGCCGATTTGATCGCCGAATTCACCCAACTAATGCGGTGATCGATATCGGACAAGACGTCGCGTTGGAATCGGTCCTGCACCAACTGCCGAACTTTGTTGAAGCCAAGCGAACGGTTGTCAACGGCCATTTGTGAAAGTTGACACAAGGCCCGCGGGTCTTCTGAGCAAATCTCGCTCGCCGCGCGGAAGTCACCTTGTGACAATGGCTGTTCAATCGCTTGCAAGAACTCCCCTTGCAATGCGTCCGTCTTGAAGTTCTTTTCTGCCACGCGGTAGTACACCACGATCAGGCAGTAGACGCCCCATAACGCGACCAATCCCATCGCGACGTAAATGCTATTGTTAACAATGTCAAAGATACCCATGCCAGAAATTCCAATCTTCTTTTGCCAACCCGAACCCGAACGCTTAAACTCAGTCCCCAAATTCTGCAATCGCCCGTTTTCACTCGGAAAACTATCGCCCGCTCTCGCTGCCGCCCGCCCATTGTAGTTATGACTTGCCAATAGCAATAGCCATCAGTTCAAGTACACAATATTTGACAATTCGAACCGGTAATTGCCTGGTGTTCCGACCACGTTGAAAATCGTACTTTTGATGTTTTGAATCTTCTTGCCGTCTTGCGCGATTCGTTCTGTTTCCAACTGATACAATCGATTAATTATCTCAGTTGGGTAAAATTGAAGTGGGATTCGCTCGCCTGCGTTCGCAACATTGGCATTTCTCAATAGGTTCAAGTCCCAATTGCGCAACTGCGGGATCGAGTGCGAGAAATAAATTCGCTTCTCCAAACGCTTTTGCCCGGCCCGAATATTTGGTGTGCCTGATACATTCGTCAAGTAAACGACCGCGTCACCGATTCGCTCGGCGCCGGCCAATTCGATCTTGAAAAAGTCCAACTGCTGCGCGTATTCGGACATCGTGTTGACCGAATAAATGATTTGCCAGCGCTTCCATGGTTCGTTAACGTCCGATCCACCACCGCCAAGTCCCTTCGACCGCCGATCACCAAGTCCTTTTCCAGTTCCCATCTGAGCCGCATCGCCCGACACACTGTCGTTCGCTCGCACGGTCGAGATCACATCAACAGACTCCAATGCCTCGGCTAACTGAGGCTCTTGAACCTCGGGGAATTCCTCCACACCTGGCTCTTCGACGTCTTCCGCAATGCCTTCGGGATTCATCGTTTCCCCGGCAAACGCCGCAAAAGAGTCGGGAATCGAACGCGGCGTCTTCAACATACTGTACCACAGGAAGACCAAAATCCCGGCCAACAACCCGGTGATGATCACTCCCGAGGCCAACCCGCCGGAAACACGCTCGTACTGCGAGACTTGAGTCTCCACGCGAATCACGGGCCGTGGTACCAGTTCGACTATTTCACTCATTCTGCGATGCCTTGCTAAAACTCTGTATAGTCTCTCGACGACGTTACTTCACGTACTCGATTTCACTCAGCTCCAGTTCGTGTCGGTCCGTCGTCGCTACAATGCGAAAGGTCGTTCTCTTGACGTTGGAGATCTTTTGTCCATCTTGTCGGATTTGATCGGTTTCCATTTCGTACAAGCGATTGATCAGCGACACTGGATAGAAGTGCAATGGAATTCGGTTTCCCATTTGATCCAATCCGGTCTGTCGGAGCAGACTCAAGTCCCACTCGCGAAGTTGCGGCAGGTTGTGCATGAAATAGATCCGTCGCTCGCTCCGCTTTTCCCCAACACGGATCTGTGTTTCACCTGCAAAGTTTTTCATGTACACGACGTTCTGACTGCTGCGTTCCACACCAGCCAATTCGACACCCAAGTAGTCTAATAAACTTGAGTATCCAGCCAACGTGTCGACGGCAAACACCATCTGCCATCGTTGGGCTGGGTGGTTGTGCTCAATGATCCATGTAGGTTTCCCGTCAATTCCTTGGCCACGCCGGTCCGCCGATGTTCCTTCGTTGGCACGAACCGTCGAGACGACGTCAACTTTTTCAACCGCGTCGAGCAATTCTGGCGATTGCAGTTCGACTAGCTCTTCCGCCAGCGGTTCGTCAACTTCCCCAGCCACTTCCACTTGATTGGACGTCTCGGTCGCGAACATCACGAGGCTATCGGGAATCGTCCGCGCTTGATTCAATTGGGCCAACCAAATTGTAGCCAGGACAACCGTCAAAATTCCCGAGACCACCACGCCCGCTGCCAACCCTCCAGAAACGCGGTCGTACTTCGATACACGGGTCTGTACCAACAGCACCGGCCGCGCGACAAGTTCGATTTTTTCGTTCATGATACGGCACTCTGAACTTGGAGTTGGCACTTGGAAAAGTCGTTCATCGCACAAGAACGCCATGGCAAGTCGCACGACGCTCAGCGACCAGGCAAATTATCCAGGTCAACCGGGAATAGTTGCGCGTCTGGCTTGAGCTGCATATACCACTGCGACCAATACTGATACAGGGCTCGGATGCCTTGATCGTATTCCTCCTGATTCGTGTCGTTGCCGTCCGGGGTCTTCGCGCGGGGCACCGGCGGGGTATCCGTCTTGCGACTCACGAATTGCAACGCAATATTCGCTTCTTGAACCACGTCGGGATGGGGATCGGTCAACGCAAAAATCAGCGCCGGGCAATTGTCGATCATGCGGACTTGCCCCAAGGCTCGCACGGCCACAATCCGAATTTGCCAATGCTCGTTCTTGACCATCTCTTTGAGCATCAATAATTGTTGCGATCGCGACTTGTCCTTGATCGAAGTCACGGCGGCGTTTCGGAACGAAGCTGCGATATCCGCCAGTTCATCGGGGCTCATGTCGGCCTTCACCCGATTCAACATCTCGGTGATATCACGTTTCTCTTCTTCATTGATCACGCGCCCACCGCGAACACTCGTGTTGCCACCCAGCCCAAATCCACCGTTCAACGCGGCGTCCTTGGGCAAATTGGTCAATCGCTGAGTCGACCGCACCAAGAACAAGATTGCCAACGCCGTATGGACAGGTGGACCACCTTCGCCCGATGCCGATACGGAACCATCGCCACTTCGGGTGCGTTTGATGTACTCGACACCTTGATCGTACCAATCAGGAACTTCCGTAACCTCGCCATCGACTTTTTCGCGGAAGGTGGCGTACCGTTCAAATCCGTATAGAGCGTAATAAGGCCAATGGGCCGTATCGGTGTGGAATTGTTGCGCGAACCAGCTGTTGATCTTTTGCTTGGCCCCGTTTAATCCCTGCACGTTGATGCCCGGCGGTGGGGGCTCGTCTTTGACGTTAGCCTGCTCCGCCAGCAAGTTTTCGACTTCGCGGGGTGTTAACCGTTCGACAAACGGTGGCAGATCCGCAAACAGTTCGCCCGGCTTGCGGGAAACCAATCGTTTCGGCGGAGGATTGACGCCCAAGATATCACCCAGCATGTACAAGCTGCCTGCTCCGGCCGCTGCCAAAGAAACGTGAGGTGAACCCATCGGTTGATTGATGATGGGATGATAAGCCCAAGTCCCGTCCGAAAACTGATGCGAAACCCAGAAATTGACGGCGGACACGCTGTGATCCAAGGGGATTTCAAAGCCCTTGTGATGGGCCAACCACAACGCCAGACAACAGTATTGAGTCTGGGAAGAGTCCATGTTGGCGTTATTATTGTAAGTCCAACCTCCTCGCGGATCTTGACGCCGGACAATGAAATCAATCAGCGTCCGAATCTCGCGGTCGTAGGCCACGTCGTCGTATTCCACCAACAACATCAAGCCAATACATGGTTCGTACAATCGATACAGGACTTTGTCGTCAGGACTGGCGTTGGTTAGTTCGTGACCGTTAAATCCGCCTTCCAGTTCCGCCGCGTATTTCGGAATGACCGACAAGACCTTTTGTACGGCTTCGTTGACTTGTGGGTCCTGCCGAAATCCAAAGTCGTCGTAAGAATTCAAAATCGCCAGGCCGCTGAGGACGACTTCCCCCCAATTGCCTTTGAATTCCGATCTCAAATAAGCCACACCCTCTCGCACCATTTGCCGAACTTCTGGGTGCTGCGGGTCGTATTTGATTTGGGCGTTGGCGGTCGAGAAGAAGTTTGTTGCCCAAACCACGCCCAACAACACTACTAATCGGGAGAAACCCCGCAAGAATCGCCTCGTCGTTTCCAACACAGAACTCCTTTTGAAAAGTGGTGTTGGCCACATCGAGCTAGATCGAACGACCTAGCTACCCATACTAGCCAGCCGCCCAGAACGTTCCACATTCTAACTACAACGCTGTCTCGGATTCAATCACCGATTCGCACGCGGAGAAAGAAAAGTCGAACTTCCAGTCAGCCAACCGGGCCGACACTCCCAAACCTTCACCCAACCGGGACACCTAATGGACCCAACCAGGACTCTTGCGGCGATTGTTATCTCCAAATCAGGTTCGTTTGAGATCAAAACGAAACCAGACAACAACTACCATCCACAGGGCCATCGTTCCTTCACTTCCAAAGACGAGGCAATGACGTTGGAAGCGAGTGATAACAATGTTCATCCATTGAGGATTGTACGAAGTATCGGCATGGTTGTCAATCGTTTTGCAGTTGTTTAGAGGATTTTTCCACAGAGGCGATGGGCTGTGCCTGATTCGATAGTTGGCGGCTGCGAAATCTGCGTGATTGATAGGGTCGTTAGCTCGAAAGGCAAAAACAATCTTCGAATGCCTAGCCGCGATTGACGGTCCGGCAACATACAGTAAACTAGCTCCACGATTGCTTGCTCGGTCAGGTAGCTCAGTTGGTAGAGCAATGGACTGAAAATCCATGTGTCGGCGGTTCGATCCCGCCCCTGACCACTTCGCAGTTCTTCACAACCACGCGAAAATCTTCCCAAAAACCGGTCTTTTGTTCATCGCTCCAAAGTGGACCGATTTCTTCTTTGCCCTGCCTTGCCTCTTCTCGCGACTTCATACCCGCTTCTACCGTTGCGCATTTTCGGACGCGAAGCAGCGGTTGATTGGTTGCGGGTCGGCCTTTGGGTTCTCGACCGGAGCACCGAAGTTCACTCGACTTCAATCTCACTGCCACCTGTTGGATCAAGTACCTATAGATCGCTTGATACAACCACTTATAAGCAGCAAGTGGTGCTGGACATCTCATCTTGCAAGAGACCCAACAACCGCCCCCGACGTGGCGAGCACGTTGGAGCGGAAGCTGTGTGGTTAGTACAACAACGCAAAACCTAAAAAAAAATCAGTGGGCTAGGGTTTGAAGGCCGGAGGACCGAGCTTCCTTCAGACACATTTGCAAGTAGGCCGATCGGCTTTCAACTTGGGTATGAACCGACCGGACTTGCGAGCGTAAACCGTTGCGGTCTCGGTCGCCGTTGCTTTGCTAAACAAGTCTGTCCCTCGACCGCTTCCGAGCGCGGGGAATGTCTTTCTAACCTGAAAGCTCCCGTTCCGACCGGATGAACCGGTACGGGGACGTCTCCTGGTCGTGAGCTGATCATGAGCATGTAGCGTGTGTGCTTGCAGTTGTGAACCGTTGCGGTCTCGGTTGGCGTTGCTTTGCTAAACAAGTCTGTACGTCTACCGCTTCCCAGCGATAAGGGCGGCTTTCTAGCTGTCAAACTTTCGCTTCAACGTGACGAGCACGTTGGGGGCGGCTAATGCTCGCAGTCTTTCTAACCTCAAAACTCTCGCTCCTACCGGATGAACCCGATGGAGGGCAGTACTTGGTCATGCGTTGATCTCGGGGTACAGGCCGTGTGGGCTTGCGAGCGCGAACCGGTGCAGTTTTCGGCCGATAAATTCGCTTAATGGAGTCCATCCAGTGGGATGGCTGTGTCGATGTCGAGACGGTTGCGATTTTCGGCAGAAAGACTTGCTTCCTTGGGCAAACTCCAACGGCTCACAGTTACGGGTTCTGCCGTCTACTTCCCAACGGCGACTTCGTCCCATCGGACGGTGTGTTTGAATTCAGAATGTGGAAAATGAAATTCTAACTCGATAAACTGTGGAACCCCCGCGGAGTTGAACGATTCGTCTCGGAAGTTTTGGGCGTTTTCCGACCCGACACCAAATCGACGGTCAGAAAGTTGCCACGTGAAATCTTTGAAGCCCTCGGGAAGTCGCATCGACACTTGCGAAGCCGGAATCGCTTGGTTGCCCGAAAAGTAACAGTAAAACCCATCGTTGATGAAAAAGTTCGTGTCGTAGCGATACCAAGTCCCTTGAAACTGGGGAGCGACCGATTCCAGGTGAGCACGTAGGTCCGAATCGTAATTCTCTCCTACATATTGATACTGAACATGTTGTTGCAAGTCTCGGGACAACGCGAAAACATCAAGCTTATCGATGAAGTCAATCGATTGATCGCTGGCAACACCGGCAACCGAAGTCGAAGGATAAGGAGCGATGATCGTGGCATCCGCGGGCCAATGACGTACAAAATGGACATGCGAATCGCCCCGGTTCAGATACTCGCTTTCGTCACCGTGCCATCCGTGAAGGTCCACAAATAGCGTACAATCGTGTAAATCTTGCCCACTCACGTTTTTCATTGTTAGCCAATCGGCTGTACGATAAGCGCCGAAGGAGCCTTGAAGGTCCACTTCAATCATCTTCTCGGTCTCGCGTGAGTTTTGATAACGACTCGAAACGACCGAGCGGAACTTATCCCGAGTCGCCGAACGCATTTGCCGAAAAGTTTTACGATACCCCGTGCGTTCTTCCGATGCTTCGTAGGCGTTCGCAAGACCCTGGATCACCTCCATCGAAACGCGAACCGCCAAGTCAGCTAACGCTTCGTTTTCATCTCTCGTCAGGGTCTCGGTGTTCTGATTCGCAAGCTTGTACAGGGCTGGCGTCGCATCAAGCGTGCTTGTGGCAAGACTTTCAATGTCGGGGATGGCTCCGTCAAGCGTGCGTTGTCGTTGCAACGAACGATAACATTCGGCCAAATCGACGGAGGCCGACTCGCGAATATCCGTCAAGTCCGACGGCAATTGGCTCATGGTTAGCAGACGTTGGCGAGCGATTTCTAGTCGCACCATCACCATCGAATCATCATGACACTTGTCTGCCGCATCGCTAGAAAAACAGATGGGAGAAGACAATGCTTCCAACAGATCGCGGTACGTGTCCTCGCACTGTGACATCCCCGGTCGAACCAACACCAATGCCACAATGACGAACGAAATAAGCCGCAACATCTCGAGCTCCCGAAACCAGGCGAAATCCAATAATATCCATCGTTATTCGCTGAAACTCCAGCAACCACACGCGACTAGAAGTTTCGGTAGGCTCAGCGGCTTCAAATCTAACACGCGACATTTTGGATGTCAACAAAATAGCCTTAACGCCCCGTTTCCCATCCGTCGCTTGAACAAATTTGGCCAACCATCCACCACAATAATCCCAGAATCTAATTGCCCGAGAGTTCCAGAACTTTATCGCGATCAAAACTAGGAGTAGCTGCGATTGCCGAAACGCGGAAGTTTATTGCTCGGACACAACACGAATGTTTGGCCCAAGTCTGGAAGTCGAGTCGCTGGGTTCACTCGAACGCGGATGTTTCCAAGACGCATCACGCTTTGCCAAGGGGGCTACTCGTGGATGTAGCTTTTGACAAAGTACTACAGCATTTGTCGGGCTTTGATTTCCAAGTATTTATTGACCAAGGGGGCAGAAACATGCTCGGGGAAGGCGTCCAAAACAAGCGCTCCGCGATGAGTCAGCCCAGTTAGGACTTGATGACGCCAAGTCAGAATATCGGCCGCGGCGGCTGCCGTGTACAAGTCCGCGGGTTCGTGTTGCGGCTGATCCGGTATCGGAGCGTACAAATGATGGTCGCGTAAAAACACGGCCAACGGCAAATGTTTGCCGTGTAGGTTTCCCAGGTACTTGGTCACTTGATTCGCGTTGACTTCATCGATCAAGTTGGTCATCAAAATTACCAATGATCGACGCGGGTTCTTGGTTTCCATGAATTGGAACGCCTCGTCAAATCGAGTTTCCACCATGCGAGGAAACACGTTGTACGAGGCATGCAACATGCGATTGATTTGCCCTGAATCGCCGCGCGGTGGCACAAAACACTCGATGGTATCACTAAAGCACATCAGACCGACCGAATCCCCACGCGACAACGCCACATACGACAGCATCAACATCGAATTCAAAGCATGGTCCAGCATGGTCAGGCCTTGACTCTGATTCGTCATCATTCGGCCACAATCCAACAAGAATAGTAGCCTTTGACTCTGCGTGACTTGAAAGTCGCGCACGGTCAATTTACTACGCCGCGCGGTGGCTCGCCAATCGATGAACTTGAACTGGTCGTCGCGAGTGAAGTCGCGGAGTCGCTCGAAGTCGTTCTCTTGACCCGCTCGTCGACTCTTGCGAAACCCTAACAAACTGAGCCGATTGGTTTTGGCCAAAATCGCATACTGTGTCAACTGTTGGAGATCCGGATAAACTTGAATCACGGCGGGGCACGCATAGCGGTAATGTCCGATCCAGAATCCAAGCAGACTGCGAGCACTCACGTAGAAATAGTCCAACTTGTATTCGCCGCGTTGCAACGGTTGCACTTCCCAATGAAACGTGGCTCGCGAACGACCGGAAAAGTAGTGCGACTGTTGGCTAGGTTCCAGACGAAACTGCGCCGGAAAATCTTCCGTCAAAGTCACATATGCTGGCCAAGTTCCCCGATAATCCAACTCTGTTTGCACGTGATGGGGTTTGGCCAAGGAAGCAACTCGCACCATGGTTCGCTTGACCGTCCAATGACGCCGATCAACAACCGTGAACAGGTCACCGGCCACCAACATCAACAACACAACGTCCAGCATCAAAATCAAATACAACAACTGTGGCCAGACCAAATGGATCGTCGCCAGCAACAGAGGCACCAAGAGCGTGAAGTACATCTGAGCGCGAGGATAGACCTTGCGCCACCAAGCGGAGATCACCAAGGGAATTGAGAACAGGGCCGCAAACAGCATCGGTGCGGCAGCGGCCCGGCTCAAGATTTCTTCAAGACTGGGAAGTGTCCACATCATTATTCTCAATTCAGGCGGGGCACTTCAACGCTCCGCAGAACGTCGGTCAACACTTGATCCGAGCTGAAACCTTCGACTTCCGCTTCGGGTGTCAAAATAATCCGATGCCGCAGCGCCGGGCGATACAAATGCGCGATGTCGTCGGGCACCACAAAGTCGCGGCCAGCAAACATGGCCAAGGTCCGAGCCGCACGCATCAACGTGATCCCAGCGCGCGGCGAGGCTCCCAAGTGAATCTGCGGCCAATTCCGTGTCTGCCGGACGACTTTGGCAATGTAATCGATCACCGCTTCCTCCACCCGAATCGACTCCGTCGCTTTGGTAAACTGCAGGATCTCCTCGGCGGATGTCACTCTCGCTAGTTCGTGCAATTGATCATCGACGTTCGCTTGGCCGCCGTGCATCTTGAGAATCGTTGTTTCTTCCAGCAACGAAGGATAATCCATCCGCAATTGGAACATGAACCGATCCAATTGGGCCTCGGGTAAATTGTACGTGCCTTCGGATTCGATCGGATTCTGTGTGGCCAAAACAAAGAAGGGACGCGGCATCGGATGAACCTGAGAATCGATCGTCACGCGATACTCCTGCATGGTCTCCAGCAAGGCGGCGTGCGTTTTGGCCGGCGCGCGATTGATTTCATCTGCCAGGAGCAACTGGGTGAAAACCGGCCCGGCGTGAAAATGAAACTCTTGAGTTTTCATGTTGAAGATCGGAGTGCCGGTCACATCGGACGGCATCAAGTCCGGTGTGAATTGAATCCGCCCAAAGTCGCAACCCAAGACACGACCGAGTGTCCGGACGAACAGCGTTTTGCCTAAGCCTGGCACACTCTCAATCAAGACATGCCCGGTTGAAAACAGCCCAACCAACGTCCCCAAGACCAATTCATCCTGGCCGACAAAGACCTTGCTAATTTCACGCGTCATCCGATCATACAAATCTTTCCCGGGCGATTGGTGCCCTTCGCGAACCAACTGCATGAGCGACGAACTAGTTTCGACCGCGGGTGGTTTGGGCTCCTCGGCCGGACGAAATGATGTCGTTGGATTCGTGGACCGGAACGAGGTCGCCCCGCTCTCGCTGTCGTTCGACACCGGACTTGTCGGGTTTGGAGTGGGTGTTCCGAAGGTAGACGAGTTCGGGGTTCGAGCTGGACTCCCACTTGGTTGAGGTGCTGGTGGGACGACCAACACCGCCTGACAATGCGGACACGACACATGCGTGCCCACTTTCGCGAAGGGTACGTCAAACAGACCCTGGCAGTGCGAACATCGGATCGTGAAACCATCCGAGGATGAGATCGGTGAACTCATAGGTCAATCGTACTTTCTACAACTTGATTACGAAGGCTTGTTGCGCGGTCCGCGCCGTGCCACTTGGTAGTAATGTTCCAGCTTTTCCCGCGCGAACGTTTCGAGCTTCTGGGAACGAAGCAGACGACCGACTTCGGCAATATGCTGCCCAAAATCGTTTCGTGGTTCAAAGTCAATCCGCCGAGGTCGTCCAAAAACTGGGAAACGAGCAAAACAAAACACGGCCGCCAATAGAACCGCATGCAAGGCAAACACGGGAAATGGGCCTTTGGTCATCCAAGCCCACGCTTGGTCGATGCGATCGTTAGGAGTAGTCGATAGTTGGACCGGCCCAGGACCGGTTTCTAGGAACAGCACTCGTTCTTTACCCGAGATTTCAGCCAAAAAAGTTTCCCGAAGCGACGCGTTCTCTGGTCGCAGGATCCCGAAGTTTCCTAGGAAAACTGGATGCGAAATTACCAACAGATCACGAGCTTGTCGCCCGGATCCGGCCCGTTGTGTTTCTCGCCACATCGTCGGAATCACCTCGCCTTGAGTCCGAACGGTTGCAAGAACTTGTGCATTTTTGCTTTTCGAAACCAACCAAGTTCGCACGTGGATCGGTAAACGGCCTCCGGCATCGAGATCGATTGCAAATGGGTCGAACTTCGGTCCAACTTGCTGCCACGTATCGTCTGTTCCGCTCGGCTCCCAATGTCCTGGCTTGGGCTGATCGGTGCCTCCGATGGTCATCCAACGGTTTGCGGCATCGGCTTGATAGTCGCGGCGCAAAGCGGGTGTAAACAGTTCTTCCCACATATCCAGCGGCGCTCCCAACGATTTTAGCTGTTCTTGACGATAGGCCCAACGAGCGACTTCGCGTTGTGAGCCCTGGCTCTCGGCATAGACGCTCCGCCAGTAGTCCAGTGTTGCGTCATAGTCGTGACCGATAAAAACAACCATCCCGCCATTGTCCATCCATTCTTCCAGCTTCTCCAAAGCTTCGTCATTAGGTAACTGCGGGCCTTTGTGAGTCCATATCAGCAAGTCGTACCGATCCACTTGACTGGTCAGCATCCCAGTTCGCGCGACCTGATGCCCTTGTTGACGCAACATCTGCGTCAACACTCCGAAGCCATGAATACTCTCGTTGTCATGGAAGCCACCGAACGAAGCGGCAACCTCCAGCGGACGCACACGATTGTATGCCAACCATCCGAGCAACGCCCCGATTGCAACGACTCCGGAGAGCGTTGCGAGCAAGACGACAAGGAGCCTGCGATTGGAGCGTTTCATTTCAGTTCCAATCTACCGACTTGGCTGAAAAGTTCTTCGACCTGTTCGGAGGGCAGTGGAAGCCGACCAAAAAACACTCGCTCGAAGGCATCCATCGTCGCGAGGAAACATGGATAGACCGTGAGAATTCCTTTCAACTCTCGGCCGTAGTCTCGATTCGTTTTTCCGCGACTCAAGCGAATCAATTGTTGCGCGTCCAGTTCGATCAGCAAATAGCTATACAAAAACATGAGCGCGCGACGATAATCGCCCTGTTGCTTTGCCTTGACGGCCTGTTGCCACAATCCATCCACGCTCAAATTGGCTGCCTCCAATTCGAATGGTAGCTCTTCTTTCGAGACGGGTTTGCGCCGGCGCTTTGCTACCGAGTTTCTAGCCAAAACGTTGCGGCCCCAATCGGTGCGAGCCAAGATGACAAAGATTACAATCAAGAAGGCGACCGCGAAGAGCAGTAACAGGATCATCCAGCCATTCAAGCCCCACGACGCCAATAGATCACTCCACCAACCAAAGAAACTTTGGAGCCATGAGGGCCATTCAAAATTCCAATCCCAATTGCTCCCCGACGGCACGAACCGGTCGGCTTGCTCTCGACCATCCGAAACCGCTCCCGATTCCAACGCCACACCAGGATACGAATCACTGACTCCGCGAACCTGCCCGGTCGCTGGATCGAACCAACTCGGCCATTGTTGGACCCTGGGCAGTTCTTCCTGGAGCGTCGTCCGAAAAATACTCATCGTTGGCCTCCCCCAGCAGTCGCCGCCGTTGGCACTTGGGCGACCGCCAGTTTGGATTGGCCGACACCCGCCCTCGCTTGCAGATCCGCCTCACGACGCAATCGCAATTCCAATTCCCAGCCCTCCGAGCGAATTCGCGAGTCCAAGTAGCTAAAAAAACGCAAGACGGTCCCAACGATCATCGTGAACCACAGTGCCAAAGCAAATAAGGTGGAACCAAACCAACCTTGCGTCACCGTATTAAACGTCAGCCAATAATATCCCCACAAGAGCAGTCCGTACGTTGCGAAAAAAACCACGAACGCCAGCAAGAAATTCGTGATGGACTCCAACATCACTCCCCCAGAATCCGATCCATGTAGCATGGAACTGCGTTTGCCGACCGTCATCGGATGTTCCGACTTGAATACCAACGGCAATCGTTCCAAATAGATTATTTGATCGACGTATGGCCGAAAGCACCAGAACACCATGACAAACATGGCGCCCAACGTCAGCGAAAAAGCCAAAAGTCCCTCCGTAAGTGTGGCGTAGCTGAGCAGGGCCAATCCGCTCCACAGTAGATGGGTTCGCACGACTCCGTGGACAAAAAGTTGCCGACCAGTGTTCCGCCAAATTTCGCGAACCGCAAAACGCAAGGAGATTGGTTGGCGAAACAACGATGTTCCCAGAAAGACCACCAAGGGGGCCATGACCAGAGGACTTTCAACCCAGATCAAGTACGTGATCAAAGCCCAGTTCCACAACCAACTCAGATTGTTCCACGCGGCAAAAGGGTCCAAAGCCCACAATAACAACGCGTTGCCAATCATCGCGGGGACCACGCCCAACGCCGAGTATAGGAAGACACCTGGGGCCCGAGTGGCGATAAAACGCAAGGTCATGTCGATTCGTTGTGGCAACGATCGCTCGCGAATCTCAACATCGGTATTCACCAGATCCATTGGGTCAGGTTCCCTCGCCGGAGGATGGTTGCAAGTCATCAACCAAACTCAATCCCTGGTACAGGATTGGTTGGAGAATTCCTAGGATCACGATATAGAACATCAGCGCTGAACTCGTCAACCAACTTATAAATCCCTTGAACCACAAATTGATTTCAGGACCAAGATTCAAGGCCGACAGCAGTCCTTCGATGGCCGCCGCTCCCAAGAACAACATCACGGACAACATTAGCACCGGCAGCGACTTCTGCGCACCACGCAGCAAAGAGCTGGTTCGCGTCAACCCATTTGTATCGATCCAACTCATGCCAATTCGCAACCCGGCACCGGCGGCCAATACAATCGCGGTAAGTTCGAACGGACCGTGCGACATCACAAACTCTTGGAAGTTGTCGGAGGCTACTCCCGTTTGATCACGCATCATGTACCCAAACGTGGTCCCTAACGTGATCGAATTGCTGGCCAATACGGCCAATCCAGGCAGGACCCAGACACTGAGTGCGAAGCACATCAAGCCAATGCCCGTGTTGTTTTGGACATAGAGCCCAGCCATTTCTAAGTTTTCACCCCATGTTCGCTCCACGTCCGCCGAGTAGACGGATTCCATGCCTTGCAGTTGTTCATTGCCCACAACCAAATCGGCCAAACCGTCCACCGATTCGGACTGGACCAGCAAGCAAAACACCACGAAGAGAACCCAAAATATTCCAAAGGCCACATGAACGTAGGGGTCCGTGGCCACGGATTGAGGGATTGCCCAAAAGGCGTCTTCCAACCGCCCTCGCTTGCCCCGATACAGGACCCCGTGCGACCGTGCCACCAATTGTTGCAATTTGTCGACGACCGAGGACGGCAGATGATAGGCTTCCGCTAACGCCAGGTCGGCGCACGCGGCGCGGTACAAAGCCGCAAATCGAGTCACCTCGGCGCCGGACATCTTCGCTCGGCCGCCCTGCGACCCCACACGACTACACAAGCGGTCCAATTCGTTCCAGTTCCCTTGTCGTTTTTGCAATAGCTCTCGAGGGTTCATGGTTGACTCCTGCGATAGGATTCGGTTTGACGCTCTGCCTCTTCCAACATGGTTGACAGTTGGACGGGATCACATACAGCTCGCAAGTAAAGGGCGCCCAACAGGAGATCCGGATCCGTCGCCGGACTAAAACCGAACTCGGTCGCGAACAATGGTGCCAGCCGTCCTGCAATTTCTCGTCGTCGTTCGATCGTAAAGCGTTGTCGACGTGAAACGTACAGGGTCAAGGATTCGACCAATTCGCGACCGGGAGTAAACGAACGTGGAATTTGGTTCGCCAAGGTCAATAATTCGACGTCGTTAAACAATGGCACCACGGGCGCCCCGTAAGACTGCGAACGAACGACCATGGTGCCCGCAAACAGGTCGCCGATCCGTTGGTTTCTGGCCGTCAACATCATGGCAGCCGCAGCCGTCAAGAATGTTGGCATGAACATGCCGATGGCAAATCCTGCTTGGATCACGGTTTGCGATTGCTGCTCCGCGCTGTCCAATAGCTCCAGGCTATCCGCGGGGAATAAAAAGACGGCGGGGAAAAACGGCAACCCATCCGCCAGTCGCAAGAAATTTCGCCACAAACATTGTGAAAAGGTGGGCGTCCGACCATCCAAACCGAGCACTTGAATGCCGACGCACATTTTACCCCAAGTTCGACCGTGATACCGGTATTCTTGGAAGACGCCATAAAACCACCAACAGAAAAAGAGGGCGATCCGGTACACTCCCGCGGACAACCCACCCAACGCCTCAGCAATTCCTTGACCGAAATCACTGGTGATCAACAACAAAAACGCCAACAGGGCCGTTAGCACGGCGAGAATGACTCCAATACATCCGAGAATGACGAACATAAACAGGAGGTCCAGCATCAACGCCACCGCCCGCAGCAATCCACCCACCGTTTGATATTGGAACCGGATCTGTTCTGGAGTCGTGACCCAGATTCGATTGTCCAATTTCGGTTCGGTCGTAAGTGCACCAGCAACCAACGAAGTCTTGGAAACTGCTCCCATCCGATTCTCGAAAACCTTCCTATAATGCCAACCCGTTTTGCACTTGGGCCAGAGTGACATGCGAAAGCCCAATCCGGGTCGGTGCCTCGGCTCTGTCCTAAACAAGGGCCGACCCACGGGAGTCGACGCGAGATCCCGGACAAACAGACATGGCCGGACGAGGGGCAGCCCCTTTTAGGACGCCGCCCAGTATAATCGACACGTGAGCCGTCCGTACACACGGCGAAGAAGTTTGCCCGGCAGTTTCTCGAATCGCGAGTCGAAGTCGGAAATTGGTTGGTTAGCACAGCAAGCGAAGTTGATAGGATTATGTTCCGAAATCACCAGCAAACTAGCGATGTGAAGAAAATGCGTTTCGTGAGGAATGGAAATGGCCCATTGTGACGAAGGGTATTTGTGTCAAGTTTGCGGCGAAGAGGTCAAGCGGATCGATCAAAGTCTCTTGTATCTGCGCTATGTCTTGGGTTGGATCACCGTCGATCAACTTACGAAACAGCCCGAAGCCCATTTGCACTGCGCACCCACCTTCGCTCAATTCATCCTTGATCCCGACTTCCACTGTGACTTACCGCTGGATCCGGCGCTCTGCAAACAACAATTGGACGCGGAGTTCCGACAGGCCCGCGAGACCTTGATTACTGCCGGCTATCATCGGCTCAAGTACCTGCAAAAGCATCGACGTTCGTTGTCGATCACGCAATATCCCATTCTGAATCAAGTTGTGTCAATCGACGACACTCCTAGCTAAGTTCGATGCGTCAACGCGGGTTCCAGAGTCTGGGGCGTCCAGGAAGCGAAGCGACGCAACAGCTCCAAGCCATCGTTTTGACTCTTCTCGGGGTGGAACTGGGTTGCAACCACATTTCCTTGGGCTACTGCTCCGGCAAACCAACCGCCGTAATCCGCCTCCAAGGCCACGCAGCGAACATCCCGCGGGCAACAATAAAACGAATGCACATAATAGAAATATCGTGGCAATTGGGCCAAGTGCTGGAAAATGGGATGCACCAATCGATCTGGAAACGTGTCCGGTACTCGGCTGAGGTTCCATCCCATGTGGGGGACCTTGAACGGATCAGGCAGTTCAAACGGTTCGACCGTGCCGGGAATAATCCCAAGTCCCTCGTGATCCCCAAATTCTCGGCTGCAGTCAAACAACAACTGCATGCCCAAGCAGATACCGAGCAATGGACGCCCCGCTGCGACATAGTCCTTTAGCACTGGGATCAAATCCCTCTGCCGCAATTCCTGCATCGCATCCGGAAACGCACCAACGCCCGGCAGCACCAAACGCTCGGCCGCAATAATCTCGTGCGGATTATCCGTAATCGTGGCCGGCGTGCCGACCCGTTCGAAGGCCTTTTGTACCGAACGGAGATTGCCCATCTGATAATCGACGATAACAACCACTTAATTTTCACCTCTGACCGTTTGCCACAAACGCCAAGCCCGGCTGTGTAGCCCGACGTTATGGACGCGAATGATGTGGATGCCGGAAACCGCTAAATGCATGCTAACGCCCAACGTGCCACTGTCCCGTTCAAGCTGCTTGTCGCCTAACACCGAACCGATAAAACCCTTCCGCGAATGCCCGACCAAGATTGGGGTTCCTAGTTGAGTGAATCTCGCCACGTGCCGCAGCAATTGCACATTGTGCTCGTGGGTTTTGCCAAAGCCAATCCCGGGGTCCAAACAAATCCTGGCCGGTTCGAGGCCCCTTTCGAGCAACCAGCGTCGACGACATTCCAAGTAACCGTAAATTTCTTCCACGACGTCATCGTAGTGAGGTGCGTCCTGCATCGTTTGGGGAGTGCCCTGCATATGCATCGCGCAGACGGCGGCGTTCGTGTCGCGAGCGACTTCAATCATTTCCGAATCGCCCTCCAATCCGGTTACATCATTGATGATCTGAGCCCCGGCGGCCATCGCGGCGCGGGCCACATTCGCTTTGCTCGTATCGATCGAAATGGGAACGTTGGTCTGGCGGACCAGGGCTTCAATCACCGGCACGATCCGACGGAGTTCTTCGGTTGCTGGGACTGGCTGGGAATAAGGTCGAGTGCTTTCGCCACCGACGTCCAACACGGCCGCGCCATCGGCGGCCAATTGCAATCCATGATCAACGGCCTGTTGCGGGTCGAAATACCGACCCCCATCGGAAAAACTGTCCGGTGTGACGTTGACGATTCCCATCCATAAGGGACCACGATCCAGTTGCAAAGCCAGACGCGGCAACTGCCAAATCATAGGTCGGTAAGCTGGCATTCTGAAACGATCTCAGCAAAGGCAACGGTTGATGAATGCAACATCGCGATAGGAGCTTACTCTTGCTCAACGGGCGGCAGAACCGTCACGTCGGACAAGGATTTGCGATTGAATCGCTCCTGACCGGTGGGGGTGACCCAGCCTTGTAACGTCTCGACGTCGGTCTCGCGTGTGACCATGATTCCCCGTCCCGAAAACAGAATGGCGGGCAACGGTTGAGGTTCACTTTGCAGCCACTGTACGAGCTCTTGTTGGGAGTTGACCTCCCAGCCACCAGGAGCCGTCCATTCGGTCTTGAGCTGCGGAGTTTGCGCTAGCCATAATGTGCGATCGGCACCGTCCGTCAACTGATCGACTTGCGAAATCGCGGCGACTCCCGTGGCGCCTAAGCTTCCCGTCAGGAATTGCATGTCGGATTTAGCGACCGCCCCGTCACTACTGCGGAGCACGGCTTCCGGTCCGGCAGCTGGCTGATTGTGATAGTCGAACACGACCGGCATCGCGGCCGCGACTTTCCGGTTTGCTTCACTGTCCCACGGCTGAGAAAAATCAAACGACGCGTATAGTTCTTCGTACCCCAAAAAAGGCAACAACGCGACTCGCCAGCTGAACGGAGGTCCAGCTTCGTTGGTTGGTTCACCACTGACCGCTTCTCCATCGCTGCTGGTCGCCGCGCCCACTTCATCGACGCGGCGATAAGAAAGCGGTGACGCGGATTCGGCTGGATAACGACCGTAAGCGACGTAAAACTTTTGCAAGGCGGATGCCAACATCCGGAGTTTCTCGCGTTTGGCGACCTCGGTTTGGACCGTCGCAATTCCAACCAGACCTTGGTCGATCACTTCGTCCAAGCGAGATGGTCGAGCGGCGGTCACGTTGACCGTTCGATCATCAATCGCTGCCTGCAAACCT
>JAEUIP010000320.1 GCA_016795075.1 Planctomycetaceae bacterium
TACAGAAAATCCTGCGGATGCTCCGTCGACCTTCAATTCAAGCCCTTTTGTGGCGACACCACTACCGTTGGCAGACATCAAGAAACGAACTTCATAAGTGTTTCCAACCACAGTGGTGATGTTTTGCGAAATGGCGCCAGGCGTTGTCCCATCTAGATCAACTCCGCGACCGCCCGTTGGCGATGCGAATCCGAAAGTATTTAATAGATCGACATCGCCATTGGTTACTGTCCAGCCACCAAACGATTGTCCATCAGTATACGTCGTATAGCTGCCTGACACCGTCCCGTTCAAGAACTGACCATCGGTTGCTAGATTTACTCCCCCGACGACAATATCATTGCCTGCCAATCCGCTGTGGCTTTCGGAGGCACCAGTTCCCACGATGAAATCCGCGCCTGACGTTCCGGTAATTAGTCGATGGGCGTACTCGTTCAGTCGAACTTGATCTATGTTGAACGCTGTCTCAATCACGCCCGTTTGATACTCGAGATCCCAGTCACCACCCAGAGAAGAATTCGCGGTTACGTCATTCGACGCGGCGACATCCGCGCCGGTGGATTTGGCAATCTCTTCGACAAGTCGTCTGCCGCTTTCATACTTTGCCAATTCGCAGCCAAGTAACAGGATGTCCGCATTCTCACTCAGCGCATCGCTCCAAGGTTCGAATTTTCGTGCATATTGGACAAAATTCTCATGGGTTAGTTCTACGTTGCCAGCCAGGAGAGTTCCGGTTCCAGAATGCGAAACAATGGCAACGGTGGTGACAGAATTAGCAGCATACGATTCAAGGACGTTCGACATGAAGTCGATGCCGTTACTGCCGGCGCCAATCGAATAAACATCCGCTCCATCTAGCCCGAGCCCCGAAAGTAAGCGACTTTGATCTTCAACTCTCGCATCGACGAAGACGACGCGCCGTTCCCATTCGTTTGATGGGTTAGTAGCGTCTGATTGGGTTGATCCAGCGGAATGGGTCGGGTTCCATTCGTCGACTTGGTCTGGACTTTCAGGGGACCACGCCCAAATCGGGTCAGCGAGATCGTGATCCTGCGTTGCGAGATTATTGACAAGATCGGCCTCAGGTACAAACACACCCAGTGGCGAAGCGCTCATGAAAACGCGGCGCTCCAGTTCTTCGACATGAAGATACGCAGGCGGAGTAATTGTTGACGTTGATCTTGTCCAATTCCAGAGTTTCCCGATCAGGGAACTCCACCACATACGCCAGCTCATGTTGACCTTTCCACTGCTGCTCTGTGCGCGCCGATCCGATTCGCCCGCCACCTCGATAATTGGAGGTACAAGGACTCCACGATCAGCTCGCCAGCCAAACCTGAGGGAACCCGGAAACGCTGTCATGGCGCAGGTTCCCCCAGTAGTTCCTATTTTCAGGCCGCGCGACCGGGAAAGATTAGTCAATTGGTACAGTTGACCTAGGCTCGCGAGAACGCCCAACTGTAAAAGCCAAAGTTATGAGATGTTTCGATTGCAGCGATTCCGTCGTCCCTGCTGTCCAGAACTATTGCTGCCGATTGTCGCTTTTAAAGTGGATCAGCTCAATCGAGATGAATCGTGAGAAGACAGGGAACCGATGCGTTTGAAAAAATGGGCGATGAGGGACTCGAACCCCCGACCTTCTCGATGTGAACGAGACGCTCTAACCAACTGAGCTAATCGCCCTAACGCCAAATCAATGCTAACGGTAACGTGGTTGAACTGTCAATGACGGACTTGCCTCGTCTCCTGGCTCCATAATCGCACCAACTGGAGGCCAATTTCGTAGGCGTCGGCCATTTCTTCCAAACAAGCGAACTCCAAAGGGCTGTGAATGTTGTGTTGACCGGAGGAAAGGTTGGGCGTCGGCAATCCCTGCGCCGTCAACTGCGATCCATCTGTGCCGCCGCGAATCTTTTCCAACTTCGGAGTGATGTTGAGAAGTTCATGTGCTCGAATCGCCAATTGCATCGCGCGTGGCTCACGACGGAGTCCATCTTCCATATTGCGGTACTGAGGTTGAACGTCCACGCGAATCTTTAGACCTGCAATAGCCTGTTCGGTTCGGACGGCAGCGTTCCTCAAGCAAGTTTCTTGCGCTAATAACTTGTCGGTGTCGAAGTCTCGCAGGATCAGACGCAAACGCACGGATGCCACGCCACCGGAAATCTCGTAGGGGTGGAGGAATCCGTCGTCGCCGTCGGTCCTTTCGGGAGACCACTCCGCGGGGAGTTGCGTCAGAAAATGTGCGGCACCGCGGATGGCATTGATCATTCGGTCCTTGGCAATGGCCGGATGAATATTGACACCTTGGAACTCGACGACTGCCGCGTTGGCTGAGAACGTTGCATGGTTGACCACTCCGCGACCGCCCCCGTCGAACGTATAAGCCACGGTGCCGTTGAGATTGGAAACGTCGATGGATGCAACACCTCGCCCAATCTCTTCGTCGCATGTGAATAAAAACAAAACATTGGGTCGAGGGAAATTCGGGTTCGTCGCCAAGTGCCGAGCGATCTCCATAATGATTGCGATGCCGGCCTTATCGTCGCCTCCCAGTAGGGTTTCACCATTGGTTGTGATCAACGTCTTACCGATCAACTTACTCAACTCCGGCGTTTGCTGGTCGGTAATCCGCAAACCGTTTGGCAGTTCGATATCGCCACCCTGGTAAACCAGCACTTGAGGTTGCACATTGCGGCCCGACGCGTCCGGGGCCGTGTCGATGTGGGAATTAAAAACCACGGTGGCAGCCTCCGATTCCAGAAGTTGGTTGCTAGGCAGATACGCGCGGACGACTCCGGCGGCATCTTGATGGGCGTTTTCGATCCCGAGCGAATGAAGTTGGCTGACCAATATTCGTCCCAGTTCCAATTGTCCGGGAGTACTTGGCACGGTCGAATTGTCGGCGTTTGCAGTGGTTTCTATCTGGACATACTGCAGAAAACGCTCCAAAAGCTTCGCATGATAGCTGGCGTCGTTTGGCTCAACTTTAGAAACAGGCATTTCATTCTCCTAAGAGGCGGCTGTTGATTTGGGTAGGTGGATTGTGCGCGGAAAAAGTGTAACAATAAAGGACGGGCAATTACAGCAACGCCTAGTTACCTGCTAGCCAACGGAAAGGGCGAACCAATGCCACTGTTCGAAATTGAAACGGATGCGCACATCATTATCACCTGGTCCGCAGACGACAAAGGGGCGGTTGGGATGGCCACCCAATGTTACCCGGAGGAGGCTGTTCGACGAATCACCAAACGACCGCGCGACAGTTGGGTGATTTCCAAGGCCACGCTGGGAATTACGCAGAGCAAGTCCGATCCTTGTGCGATGGCTCGCGATTGTCTGTCTCAAGCCTCCGGCGACAAGGTGCATGCCGTTCGCCTCTATATGCAAAAGACGGGAACGGATTTGGAGCAGGCGCGTAAGGCGATCGAGTCCAATATGGCCATGGGGTGGTAGAGGCCAACAAGTGTTTCTACGGGCTGTATGGGTGGGCGTACTCGTCAATCTGCAATACGTTACCTAGCGACTTGGGCCAAACGTGGACTTTCTAGCGGGAACGACGTTTTGGGAAAGTCTGGAGGTTCCCATGGGTGTCCATCGTCAGGCAACGGTAGGTACTTTGGCTTTCCGCATGGCGTCCACCGCCTGGCGACGGTAGGTCCGTTCGCCGGAACGTGGACGGTTTTGTTTGTTATGGATTCAACAAAGGTCACTTTGAAGTTGCCGGAGGCTGCATGTTTTCCTTGGGTTTTGTGAGCGCGATATTTCCGGAGCAAACGTTTTCGGAGGTGATGGAGATCGCTCAACGTATTGGCTACGACTGCGTCGAAATCATGTGTTGGCCCGTCGGCAAAGCGGAGCGTCGCTACGCGGGAGTGACGCACGTGGACGTGGCGAATTTTACGGAAGTCCGGGCAGCCGAGATTCGCCGCGAGGCGGATAATCGTGGGGTGCAAATCAGTGGATTGGGATATTATCCCAATGCATTGTCTCCGGACATGGAAGAAGCCTCGCTGGCAGTGGCGCAAATCCGGCGAGTCATGGAGGCCACCGCGATGCTGGGGCTTACTCGCTTCAATACCTTCGTCGGTCGCGATTGGACTCGATCGGTGGACGAAAATTGGCCGCGTTTCTTGGCGACCTGGGGCCCATTGGTGGAGTTGGCCGAGAAACTAAAGATCAACATCGGAATCGAAAACTGTCCGATGTTGTTTGGCACCGATGAATGGCCCGGCGGAAAGAACTTGGCCCACAGTCCTGGCATCTGGCGGCGAATGTTCCATGACCTTCCTTCACCGCGTTTTGGCTTGAATTTTGATCCCTCCCATTTGGTTTGGCTGCAGATGGATTATCTCACGCCACTGCGAGAATTCGCCTCACGAATCTCACATGTGCATGCGAAGGATGTGCGAGTGGATCGGCACTTACTCAACGAATGGGGGATCTTGGCTTATCCCAAGCTTTATCACACGCCGAAGTTGCCGGGGACCGGCGATGTCGATTGGGGAAAGTTTTTTTCAGTGCTCGGAGATGCGGGTTACCGCGGCCCCGTTTGCGTCGAGGTCGAAGATCGAATTTTTGAGGGTGCCGTCGAAAATCGCATTCGCGCGCTACAACAGAGTTATAACTACTTGCGGCAGTTTATTGCGAAGTAATGTCAATTGACGGATGACCGATGCCAAAAGCGACCGTTCACGAACATTAGGTTTCGTGCGGCCCGTTTGTTGAGTTGTCGCGTTCGGCCATGCGCTGGGTGTGGCTCTCGAGCGTGAAAGCAAAACAGATACGCTGTCGTTCCAATGGATTTGCCGAACGACGTGCGGCAAGCACCTTACATCGGCATACGGATACTGCGAAGTAGCGTTTCTTCGATGGCAGCGAGTTCTGCCCAGATCTCGTCAGCGGAGCATGTTCGGTCCGTTTTTCGATGGGGTAATTGGTAAAGGATCGAGCAAATGGGCTCGTGCGCTGGAATCCGTGTCGTTGGTTGTGGCAGATCGGCAAGACGAAATTGACCGTTGGTTGCAGCGTTGGTTGAAGGAATTGTTGGCTGGAATTTAGAGAATTGTTGGAGCTGTCGGAATACGTTGCTTGTGATTTCCAGCACTTGATTCGAATTGTAAACGACGCGTTTGGCGGCGAACGCCGGTCCCGTGAGCTCGAGCGAATGAAAACTGAACGGTGAATGTGGGGTGGCCGGGTCGTCGAACGAGGACTCGTGTGCGTTTGGCCAACAAGCTCGAACGTGTTCAAGGAATAGGTTGCGACGATACAGGGCGGCCAACACCTCGACACTGGCAGTTGGCCGTGGGTTGATTTCCAGCGGCCAAAGCGGTGGTCCCAAAATGAAATCGATGCCAAATAGTCCGCGGGGTTGAAGTTCGTCAGCCAAATCTTCGACGATTCGCACCAGTGTCTCTTTTGCAGCCTCGCCGGGCCAAGAAACGCTGGCGACGTTGCCTTGATACCGCCAGTCCGAGTGGACGAACAAACGCGAGCAGCCTACCAATTCGACACGGGAGTCCTGGGCCAGGAAAATGGCGCTCCCGAGGATTCCGTCGGCATGAAGTTGCCAAAACCAAGGCGCTGGAGATTCCGGCCAGTTTCGTTTCAAGTGCCAGCGTCCGGGCGGGCAATGGTGACCGAATTCGATGGGTAGTGTCGCGCGGCCAGCTTGCGTTAATTTGTAGCTCCACCGCGATGGGTCTTTGCAAAATCTCACCGCTGCGAGTGAGAACCCGAGCAATTGATGGGGGGCTATTTGCAAGGCCGTGAGCAGGCTTGGTTCTAAATCGAGTCCACCGGTTGTCAGCCAAGCAGTTGGCCCTTGGTGCGAGGTTTTTAGTGCTTCGGTGAAACTTTCCAGGACTAAATTGACGCATCGATTGGGAGCTGCTTGTTCGGTATCCCAATCGCAGTAGAAGTCGTAAACACAGTCGACAAGTTTCGGTCCCAACGCTTCTGCAGCGGATCGAACGGAAACGCCAATCAGGCCGACGCGATCGTTCATGGTTGGGGG
>JAEUIP010000321.1 GCA_016795075.1 Planctomycetaceae bacterium
CCAGCACTGGTCATCCGCCGTGACACGCGAAAGGTCAAACTCGAACCCATATTCGCCAAGGCCAAGTCGATTTGTCCATTGAAAAAAATATCCTCGTACAAATGAAACATCGACTTCAGGTCTTGGACATGCAGTACTTGAAAGTTTGGATGCTGCATCGTACGACTGGACCGCAACATCGACTGGAAGATGTCCAATTGCCGCCCCAGGATTTGCGCCGCGGGCAACCTGCCCGCGGCTAGTACTCTCTCTAATCCAGTCACTCCATCCTCCATGTGATCCCGATCATGTGATCCGACGAGGCCGGTTCGCCCGCAGTGCCATTGCTTTCTTCCCTTGTCGTCCTGTGCTATTCTAGTCGAAACGCACCCGAGAGAGTCAACAGGGAAAAAAACGTCAGCGCACCCTCACTTTTGAGCGGAATAAAACAATGGATTGGGCGCCAATCGGCTTTTTCGTCATCGTGGTTCTGGTAATCTTGGGAGTCGTAATCGGCGCGATCATCGCCGACAAACGACGCACGGAAGCTATCAAACAATTGGCCGATTCGCTGGGGCTCGCGTTTCAGCAACAGACCAGCGTCGAACAATTGGAGATGTTCAAGCAGATTTCTTACTTTAGTCAGGGTCGCAGTCATCAAATTCGAAACCTCCTGTCCGGCAGCACCGATGTTACGGCGATCTACATCTTGGACTTCCATTACACCGTCGGTTCTGGAAAGAATTCCTCAACCAAGCGACAGACGGTGGTAGCGCTCGCTTCAAATGAACTAGAGGTTCCCGGCTTCGACTTGGCACCGGAATCGATTTTTTCGCGGTTCACAGAATGGTTTGGAGTTCAGGACATTGACTTCGAAAGTCATCCGGAGTTCTCCGACAAATTTATACTACAGGCTACCGATGAGGAGGCCGTTCGTCGCTTCTTGGATCGCCCGTTGTTGGACTTCCTGATTCAAAAACCGGACATCTATCTAAACGTGCGAAGAGGCTTCCTCTGTGTCTATCGGCCGGATCAATTGGCCCCACCAGAAAAATGGAAGGAACGCATGGCGGAAGGATTCGAAATCTATCGCGAGTTACTCAACCGAATCTCGCGTTGATTCGGCCGTGAGGATTCGCCACCGCGCCGAAACACAAGCCGCGCCACCAAGTTCGAATTCGCGACACGCCCCCGGTCGATAGTCGTAGTGCTGACACGTTTGTTGCACCGTATCAAACCACACACAAGGCGTTAATTCGAACTGTTGCCCGCCAGTTACTCGTGCGTGAATGGGGCCGAGCCATTCGCTAGGTACCTCGCGTTGCTCGCATTCGCCCGGTGCAAAGGGTGGAATCGGTGTCAGTTGACAACAGGCCCCGCACCCGGCACATGTCGGCATTTGCAGGAGCGGGAAAGCATGTGGTTGGTTGCGGTTTGGCAAAATGGGTGCACCTAAGAGCTCGATCAGGTTCCTCGTTGCGGCAGTAATTGGCAAACACTGGCCTTTAAGGGCGGGATTGCGGCCAGTCCCTGCCCCTTGCCGAAAGCGGGCCAGGGACTCTAATAATAGTCACTAGTCGCGGTCGATTCCCATCCCCCTCGACAAAACCCCAGGAGAACTTCTCATGAGCCAAACATCCCCAGTCCCAGCGAACTCGATTCAACACTCGAAAGATCCGCTCCGCTTTATCGATGTGGATCATGTTCACTTCTATGTTGGCAACGCCAAACAAGCGGCGTTCTTTTATGCGTTTTGTTTTGGTTTTGAGATCGAGCAAGTGTCGGACTTGACCACCGGCAGTCGCGAATCCGCCTCGTACTTGCTGACGCAGGGCAATATCCGCTTGCTACTCACCAGCGGCTTGCATGCGGAACATCCAGCGAGCCAAGAAGTCGCTCACTTTGGCGATGGCATCAAAGATGTCGCGTTCACGGTCGACGATGCGGTAGCCGCGTACGAACAAGCGTTGGCCAACGGGGCGCAATCCGCGTACGAACCACGCGAAGTTTCCGATGAACATGGAACCGTGCTGTCGGCTGGAATCAAAACGTTTGGCCGCGTCGTGCACTCGTTTGTTTCGCGAACGGGCGACTACACATTGGATCGAGTGAAACACTTTGGTCTGTTTGGTCCACGTTTCAAAAAGATGGGACAGTTGGGTGTGAACGACTACAACCGCGCTAACCCGTGCGGTTTGTTCTACGTCGATCACTGTGTCGGCAACGTGGAAATGGGCCAAATGGACAATTGGGTCAATTGGTACTCGGATGTGCTGCAATTCAAACTGTTCAAACATTTTGATGATCAAGATATCTCGACGGAATACTCGGCGCTGATGTCCAAAGTGCTGGATTCGGGACGAGAACTAATCAAGATCCCCATCAACGAACCTGCGGAAGGTCTACGCAAGAGTCAGATCCAAGAGTATCTCGATTGGCACGATCACACACCAGGGATTCAACACTTGGCGCTCCTGACGAGCGATGCGATCGATTCGGTGGCCCAGTTGCGACATCGGGGTGTCGACTTCCTTTCGATTCCTGATACGTACTACGATCGGGTTTGGGACCGGGTCGGTGAGATTCGCGAAGACACGGACAAAGTTCGTGAACTGCGACTCTTGGCCGATCGAGACGATCAAGGCTATCTGCTGCAGATCTTTACCAAGCCACTGCAGGACCGCCCGACGCTGTTCTTCGAGATCATCTGTCGTCGCGGCAGCCAGTCGTTCGGGAAAGGAAACTTCAAGGCACTTTTCGAGTCCTTGGAGATCGAACAAGAACGCCGCGGAAATCTCTAGCAGCCGTTGTAGAAACGTTAGCCAGAACGTGACGTGGACGAGCTCCCCCCAACCCGTTGCAAGGTTCGACCGAACGTGGACGAAGTGTGGACGGAAGATCATTGGAGCGTTTGAAAGACTCACGCGACTCTCGCGGGAGCGTTTGGGGAGTGCGTTGTGCTCTTTCTTGGTGCGATCGGGGCGCTCGCTCGACTATGACGGGGCGATCAAGGCGCTCGATCGACTATCTTAACCGCCTGTTGAGAATTGCCCGAATAGGTTCTAATTCTCGCTCGGTTTGGGGTGATTGTTTGGGAAATTGCGGGGCGATCACGAAGTGTTTGATGGCCCTCGCTGGGGCATAGAGGAGTAAGGCCGTGTCAACGACAGGAACCGTCGCCATTCTGCCTGGAGACGGAATAGGTCCCGAGGTTATCGATCAAGCGGTCCGAGTCATCGAGCACTTGAACCAACATGCAGGGGCTGGGCTACGATGCGAACGAGCGTCCGTCGGAGGTACCGCGTACGACCAGCATGGTCATCCGTTGCCGCCCGCGACCTTGGAACTGGCCAAACGAGCCGATGCCATTTTGTTGGGCGCTGTGGGTGGCCCGAAGTGGGAATCGCTCCCGCGCGAACTTCGTCCCGAACGAGCCCTCTTGTCGCTGCGCAGCGAGTTGAACTTGTTTGCGAATCTTCGTCCGGCGATCTTGTTCCCGGAACTCGTGGCGGCCTCGACGCTCAAGCCCGAAGTGGTCTCTGGTTTGGACCTGATGATCGTTCGCGAATTGACGGGCGGTATTTATTTTGGCCAGCCGCGCGGAATTCGAGTTGAAGCGGATGGAACGCGCACGGGCTTCAACACGATGGTCTACAACGAACACGAAATTCGGCGAATTGCCGAGTCCGCATTCCAGATCGCCCGCCTGAGAAATCGCCGCCTCTGTTCGGTAGAGAAAGCCAACGTGCTCGAAGTTTCGGAACTTTGGCGTGAGATCGTCACGCATGTCGGTCGATCTTATCCCGACGTGCAGTTGTCGCACATGTACGTGGACAACGCCAGCATGCAGTTGATCAAAGCTC
Organism: Planctomycetaceae bacterium; assembly: GCA_016795075.1. Lineage (GTDB taxonomy): Bacteria > Planctomycetota > Planctomycetia > Pirellulales > Pirellulaceae > M30B19. The sequence continues at coordinate 3,843 of JAEUIP010000321.1, forward strand.
CCAAACAATTTGACGTGATCGTGACCAGCAACTTGTTTGGCGATATTCTGTCCGACGCAGCATCCATGCTCACGGGCTCGATTGGGATGTTGCCTTCTGCCAGTTTGGATGCGAACCAAAAAGGAATGTACGAACCCGTGCACGGTTCCGCGCCGGACATTGCCGGCCGCAATGTCGCCAATCCATTGGCGACCATCTTGTCGGTTGCGATGATGCTGCGCAGCACGTTTGGGAAGGCGGACTTGGCGCTCCGGGTCGAGCAGGCCGTTCGGCAAGCACTCGCTCGAGGCTATCGCACCGGAGACATCGCGACTGCCGGTGAACCCACGATCGGAACGCGCGAGATGGGCGATGCCGTAATCGCGGCGCTGTAGCATCGATTTTACCAATCGCAGGGAAGGCAAGCATGGCTCGCAACGAACAGTTTATTCGACAGCACCGGATCTTGCAGATCTTGGAACGAGTTCGCTTTGGACGCACGATCAAAGAGCTGAACCAAGATCTGCAAGAAGAATTGGGACTGGATTCGCTGCACGATCGCACGATTCGCCGTGATTTGGAGGCCCTCCAGTCGGCCGGTATCGATCTTGGTGTCTCCGACGAGGCACGGGGTAAGGTCTGGAAACTGGGGCCGCGCGCCAAAGAGTCCGTGAAGATCTTGGCGTCCGCTTCCGAATTGATCGCTCTGTCGCTGGGCCGCGATCTGATGTATCCCTTGGCCGGAACTCCGTTTTGGAATGCGATCGAGTCGTTTTGGAGTAAGATCAAAGACGAACTGCCGTCGAGTGTTTGGCAACACTACGAAAAATTTCGCCGTGTCGTCCATGTGCTGGGGATGCCCAACAAGTCGTACCAAGCCCAACACGGGATCTTGCAATCGATCAACCGCGCGATCATCCAACACCGGGTTGTGGAGATCGAATATCAAGGCAGCGCCAATTCCGAACCAAAGCTTCGCAAGATCGAACCATATGGCCTGGTCTTCTACAACCACAGCCTCTACATCGTCGCGGCCGCTCAAGAAGACCAGACCGACAATCGCATTCGCAACTGGAAACTTGATCGGTTTCACAAGGCTCAAGCGCTTGACGAGTGGTTCAAGAGTCCTGAAGACTTTGACTTGGAAGAGTTCACCAGTCGCGGTTTGGGCATTTTCGCAGGGAACGAAACCAAAGAGTTCGTGATTCGAATCGCCGGCAAGGCCGTGCAGTGGTTGGTCGAAGATCCATGGCACCACCAACAGGTTGTCGAGAAGCAACCGGATGGCTCGGCCTTGTTGCGAGTGCCCGGCGTTAGCGATTTGGAGATCATTCCCAAAGTGTTGCAACTGGGTTCGTTGGCTGAATTGATTTCGCCACCCGAAGCCCGACAACGACTGGCCCAAATTGCACGCGAGCTGAACGAAAAATACAACGCGAGCTGAACGGAAGTTGCGAGAACTACGGCAACGTGCCGGCTGGTTGCTGAAAATCGGGATGAGTGTCGCGCAGGATTTCCAGAACGGCGGCTTTGTCCGTCGCGCTGAGGTGCGCGAAGCCCGGCTGCGGATCGGGGGAGCTTAAGATCGTCGTCATCTGGGCGATGATCGCCTTCTTGGCGGGAACGGGCAGTTTGCGAAACGCTCCCGAATAGACCAAGTAACTACAGGGATAGCGAAACATGCGCGTTTGTAAATCAAACTGACGCAAGCTTCTTCCTTGGCTATCAAACGGCCCGCGAGCCGCGAACTCTTCCGCAAAAGGACTCGAACCCGAAACCGGATTCTCCAATCGGTATTCGTCGCAGAACAACAAGTGCCGCACCACCTGTTCCACCACTGCGTCAATACGACGTTAACCATGTCGGAAGGTCGATTTAGCAGTTCGTTCATTTCGTAAGATTGATGCAAAGCTTGCCGCGTTTCATAATTGGCGGCGGCAATCGCGTTGTGCATTTGTGTTTGATGCTCCAGGACCATCAAGGCCACCAGATCGCTATGTGGCGTCAAATAAGCCGCGGGCTTGATCCACTTGTCCAGAGTCTCTGCATTGGCACCACTTTCCAAATCGGGTTCCGCGGTTGCGTCTTTCGCGAACACTTGATTTCCCAGGTGCCGCATGTCGCCGTGTTTGCCCGTAACGTACCAACCACCCCATCGCTCTTTGAACGGGCTGGTGTGATCGGTG
>JAEUIP010000322.1 GCA_016795075.1 Planctomycetaceae bacterium
CGATCACCGACTCGGCCGTCTTCAGCAGGTCGGGGTACGAAAACCGCACCGCCCGGCCGAGGCTGCGGTACAGCGCGCTGCGGTTGAACTCCATCATCCGGTTGATCGCATGGCGCAGGGCCTTGGACGGGATCGTGCCCCAGTGCGTGCAGCCGCCACCGACGGCGTTGTACTTCTCGACCACTGCAACCAGCTTGCCCGACTTGGTGGCCTTCATCGCCGCCCCTTCGCCGCCCGGTCCCGTGCCGATCACGATCACGTCGTAGCGATCTTTCACGTCCTTGAGAAAATCTTTTGGCATACTTGGGCCTCTAATCGTGGCTATTTGAGACAATATTGATTGGCGATCGAGATCCCGCTGATGATCGCGCCCACAATACCAACAAATCCTTGGTCGGTACCGCAAACGTAGACGTTTTCCAACTGTGTTCGACCATCCAAACGCTTCTGCGGAGCTCCGTAAACGGCACCATTATCGTGCCAAGTGAATCTCTGGATGGTCTTTGGTGTAAACATGTCCGTATCAATCGCATGGTGGCGAAATTCCGGCACAAAACGAACGGCACTGTCACTTGAGCGGTCGTACCAGACCAGTTTTTCGCGGCGATAGTCCGCCTCGGCCAAACTACTCCAGCGGTCGAAGTTTGCGATCGAGGTGATGCGAATAATGCCATCCTGCAACTGTTCGTTGTCGTCGTATAGATAGTTGTTGGGAGAACACACCACGCCAGTCCTCAGGTCGCACAAATCATGCTGCGGTGGTCGCCAATCGAAGCGATCGCTGTCATTGTAAAAGACAATCGTATCGCTAAGTCCCAATTTCGCCGGTTGACAATTAAGCGTCGTGATCGTCTCGATGAACGTCAGTTGCCCGGCAGATTCGTTACCGACTTCGTCGACCTCCCCCATCATTCGCTGGGTCTCGACCCAACCCGCCGAGGACAAGATTCGCTTGGCTTGAATCTCGCGACCGTCATCCAAAATCACGCCCACGGCTCTGCCATGCTCGCTGACAATTTGCTTGACTCCGTGCCGCAACAGCAATTGTCCACCGAGGGATCGGAACTTCTTGACCAAGTGTTTCAAAATCAAGCGAACGCCGCGCATCGGTCGTGCAAAACCTTCCAAGAAGATGCTGCGGAACATGATGCAAAATTGGCCCCAATCCATATCATGAACCCGGGCATTGCCGTACCACATCAGGGGGCACAGCAACATTTCGATCAACAACGGGTCCGAAAAGATCTGGCCCAGCACTTTGCGAGTTGAAATCTCGAATGCAGATTGGTCCAAGTCGTCGTAGTCGAGAACCTGAGATCGCAAGTTCGCAAAGGCGGCGACCTGGTGGGGAAAACAACGAGCAATTTCCGACTCCAACAAACGAATGTCGTTGGAAAACGCCAAGTTGACGCCGGGAAAGGCAATACGGGATTGCTGTTGCGGCGCGAGCGCAAAATCTTCCCACTGAAAACGCAATTGACGTAAGAGACGCGACAGGGGGCCTTTTTTCGCACCCTTGGGCGTAAAATTGGTGACGGCATGGAGACCGACGTCGTAATCGCGTCCACCCGCTCGATAGAACGAGTTGAGTCCACCGATTGTCTTATGACGTTCGAGGATTCCGACTCGTTGATCGAAATAAGCCAATCGAATTCCCGCCGCGAGGCCGCTCATGCCCGCACCGATAATCAGTGTATCGTAAGCTTCGGCCATGGGGGTTGATTCGGGACGAGTGGACAGTCGAACGGGGGGACGAAAGCGACCTACTTCGCAACTTCCGACATTTTGGGCGTCAAATAATCGACCGTGCTGCGCATCGACGCCAGTTGCACGTATTCATCTTCGGGAATTTGGACGCGATATCGCTTGCGGAGCTCCATCACAATGTCCAAAAAGTCCATGCTATCCAGCTCCAATTGTTCACGAAAAGCCACTGCATCGTCCAACGACCCCAAATCTTCGTCGGGGGCGATATCACCTAGGATTTCGATGATGACTTCTCGAATTTCCTCTGGAGCCATGTCCCAAATTCTCCGTTTTCATTTAAATATCGTGGCAATTACAACGGTCACGAATCTCGACCTAATAGCGAACGGGCCACGAGATTCTCTTCGACCACAAACATTCCCCGTGAGACTCGGCCACATAACCGCAGAACGGCTCGCCGCGTGACTCGTCCCCCATTATGCAAATAATGGACGCTTCCTCTAGTGGCCTTGTGCCCCGACATCTTCGATGATGACAACGGAGTTAATACCCAGCATCCCAAACGAATTATTCAAGATTCGGCGGACTTTACCGATTTCTCGGGGCGTTCCCAGTCCCAAATTTGGTAATTCGCAAGTCGGGTCCAAATCGTCCACATTGATGGAGGGATGGACTACTCCGTCGCGAAACGACGGCAAATTGCCCGCCAATTCCAACGCGCCCGCAGCCCCCATGCAGTGCCCGATGTAGCTCTTGGTATTGTTGAAGTACGTGCGATCCGATTGGCGAAAGACGTTGCGTAGCGCTTCACATTCCAGTGTATCGCCGTTGGACGTTCCCGTCGCATGAGTACTGACAATATCGATGTCTTCCGGGTTTAAGCCCGCTCTTGCCAGCGCTTTTTGGACGCACTGGGCCTGCCGCTCCGGATTTGGCAGCACAAAATCCGTTGCGTCGGTGTTGATCGCATAACCAACCAATTCACCGTAAATCTTAGCGCCGCGGGCTTTGGCATCCGCCAACCGCTCAACCGTATAGATGCAGCCACCTTCCGCGACGACGATCCCGGTCCGATTAAGGTCAAACGGACGAGACGCTTTGGTGGGATCCTCATGGGTTGCCAATGCCCCTTGGCTCGCAAAACCAGCAAATATCCCAAACGTATGAATGCTCTCGGATACGCCACCGGCCAGCGCCAGATCACATTCCCCGAGCCGCAACATCTGAGCCGCCTGGATCAAGCCCACGTTGCCCGCTGCACAAGCGGCACCGAGCGTATAATGTGGCCCGGTAATTTCCAGCGTGAGCGCGATCTCACCGGCTGGGTTGTTCGCGACCGTGCGTGGATTGTGGTGGTGGGACCAGACACTGGTGTCGTAGTTGTAACCGCTGATGAGGTAGATTTCGGACTCGGTTTCGACGTTCCCGTGTTCCGTAACTCCAATGTAGACTCCAATCGTCGACCGATCGAAATTCGCCAAATCCAAACCACTATCTTTGACCGCCTCGCTGGCCGCATAGATTCCAATGGAACCAGCCCGAGTTCCTCGTCGCAGTTCCTTTCGTTTTTGGTATCGCAGCGCGTCGTAGTTGCAAACGCCAGCGATCGTTTTGCCAAAATAACGAATTTCGTACGGAACCACGCCGCTTTTTCCGGCCAACAGTCCGCTGCGGAATTGGGCCAAATCGTCCCCGTTGGGAGCGGTCAATCCCACGCCAGTAATGACAATTCGTTGGTTATCGTCAAGTTGGCTCGTTTTACTGGCAATCATCGCGGGCGAGGTCCTCTGGGAATCGTTCGCCTCGATAGCTCAAGGCTCCACCAATACCGCCCGAATTCTAACCAGTTCCACGAATCTGACCAGTGACCAGTTCCCTGGACCGGTTCTTGGTGGTCGTGCGGCCGGATTTCACGAGGGCTTCGTAATGACCCCGCTTTTTGGAATCTTGGTTTGTCAAATTTAACCAAAGGGGGTGCGTGCTTGTTCCAAAATGCGAAGATTCGCGTAAGGCATCATGCTTTGGCCAGCGAAGCCACCCCAATTCAATGTGTCGGATTGCACCTGTGCTTATTGGACGGCCAGTTGACGATATGCTTCACTCAATTGGTACTTGCCTTGCGTGCTGTTGACTTCGAAAGCAACCTCGCGGACCCGATCGGTTTGTCCGGCAATTTCTACGACAGGTTCCGTGTAGCGAAGCATGCCGCGGGCCACTCCTTGGTGAATGGGTGCCATCAATAGCTGTCGATCCGGGACCGCTTCAAAGCGAAAGTACTGGGTCATCAAGCTTTGTAACGGAGCAATATCGGCTGCGTATCCTTGGAATTGAATACGTTGAACAACTGCTTCTCCATCAAAGTAGAAGGTCAATGCCCCGTTCAGCTGTCCGACCCGTTGATCGGTCATCAGTGGCACACGAAATCCATAATAACCATCTTGATCCAAGTCCAATTGGGACGCGGGTTGCCACCGTTGTTGAACCCAATAGGGCGAGACATCAAAGCGAATGACTTCACGCAGATCATTCACAGGAATCCAGCTTGGTCGAATTTCATTGCTCGACGCGCTCAACGGCGGGCTACCCGATGGATTGGTCGGTTCAAAAGCGGACACCGGAGCACTCGTCGGGATGTCCACCGGACGATTCGCGGTCGAAATGGCGGGTCCGGCCGCAGGCAGTTGGGGGGCATCGATTTGGGGGACCGGATTCTCGGTGACCGTCTGAACCTCAAAAATGGACGCCAGGAACTTGGTCAGGCTGTCGGACGTGTCGTTTTCTGGCGGCACCAGAGACGACGGCGAGGCAGGCGGGGAATTTGGCGTCCACACTCCAAAATTGGGGTCCTGCGCCGGCGGTGCCTGCTCGGTGGGCGCGATTCCGTTGGCCGCCCAATGGAGCAATTTGCTGACGGACAGCTCGCCACTGCGAAACATCGGAACCGCAAACGCGGCCGTGATCGCCGCCAATATTAGGATTTCTTTGCGAAAGAGTAGGCCAAAGAGCATTGGTTTTCCTTCGTGACCCATCAAGAAATAGTGTTGGAGCGAGGTTGGCACCGGAAGTGCCTTCCGTCTATTTCTCATCTCGGCATTTGCATCGATTTGTTTTTCGTCTGGTCAATAAATGCCGGTTGGGAGTTGTCTCGGGCCAAGCGACCTCTCGCCGCATGGCTTTGATTCGCGACAAAATCGCAGTCTGGCTGTTTGGACTGCGAGGAACGTATCGATCGTCTGGATCGTACGGAAGACTGGCGGGCCGGCCCCGTGAGGGGTACAATGGAGCCGCGCTCGCGAATTTCGGGTAGCGGCAATGACTAGTTTAGCTGCTGCGCCGCTGGCCTCGAGCGGGGGAAACGGACGCCACTGTCGGTTTGAAATCGTCGGCGTCGGCACGGTAGAGACCGTGTTTCGTATGGCATTTTTGGTAGAAGTTTCGAGCACATGCGGATGTTTGCAGAACGAGTCTCGATTGAGCAGGTCGAAGAAGGGCACGAATTGGCCCCGAAATTCGATGCTCAGGGCCTGATCCCGGTCGTCACCACGGATTACGATTCCGGGGAACTTCTGATGCATGGGTACATGAATCGCGAGGCATTGCAGCAAACAATCGAGTTGGGCGAAGCCGTTTATTTCAGCCGGAGTCGAAACGCCTTGTGGCACAAGGGAGCGACCAGCGGCATGGTTCAGAAAGTTCGCGAGTTGCGAATTGATGATGATCAAGATGCCGTCTGGCTGCGGGTTCAGATATCTGGTCGGGCCGCCAGTTGCCATGTTGGTTATCGATCATGTTTTTATCGCAGCGTCCCGGTTGGTCCGCAAGACGGAAGTCAACCGCGACAACTGGTATTCGAGGAATGCGAGAAAGTTTTCGACCCACAAGAAGTTTATGGGGATGCTCCAAATCCGACCAAGTTGTAACACAGGTCATGGCGGATTGGCCTGACGTCATACTCAAGACAAAACATGTTTGCCCTCTTTGGGAGTAGAAGCGAATGATGACCGTATCGAAGTTTAGGTGGCCTACGTCCGTTTTATTTGCAGGCGTTGCCGCATTGGGTCTCTGTTTCGGTTCCGCCCACGCGGATGATTGGGCCTATTGGCGCGGGGCGGACCAGACCGGAATTAGTCGCGAAACCAACTTGATTGAAAGTTGGGATCTAAAGACGAAGCGGAATGTGCTCTGGACCAGCGACATTGGCGGACGCGCGACGCCGGTGATTCTCAACGGCCGGGTTTATTTGAATTCTCGCACCTCGGACAACATCAATATCCCCAGCGAAAAGATTAACGCGG
>JAEUIP010000323.1 GCA_016795075.1 Planctomycetaceae bacterium
TGCCCGGTAGAACTGGTGGCGGCCCAGTGGCGACTCGTGTGGAGCATCCATGAATTGTGAATTGCGAAGTTGGAAGTTTGAAGTAGGGAGCCGGTGATTTTCGAACGAAGTGCCTGCGTTCGGGGCAGGCGTCTCTGGGAAAGAAAATTGCCAGGGATGTGCCGTGGGTTGAGACGATGGGCTCGGGTGGTTGAACTGGGCCGGTGTCGCTCGGGACGTCAGAATGGGTGCTAACCCCACCGACGTCGGGGCACGGTCGTCGTGTCGGAAATCCGGCAATCTGCCAAAGGGGGGACCGTTGGACGGGCGGATCTTTTTTCCAAGTATTTGGCGGTTAGCGACTTCCATCTGGTTTCGCGGATGGCTATTCTTGTTTGGTGTCTTTTTGTGTAACCGTTCACGAATAGGGGTTGGGTGCGTTCCGCAAGTCGCTGTGTTGCCAATCGCTCGCCTGCGGGCAACACAATAGATTTCTAAAATCTAGTGATCCTTTAAATCCAGCGAATTAAACTTGCGACTTTCCGTACGCACTGTTCATCCCTTCAGCGCGTGAAAGGTTACCTTTTCGTTTTCGTGTGGGGACTTCAATGGAACGGGCGGACTTTTCAAATTCGGCTAACGAGGAGCCTGGGGGGCGTCGATCGTTGGCCGAGAATCGCGAAGAATTGACGGAGAACCGCGCAGAAGCGGGGGGAGATTCCTGGGCCCACGTCCTACGACTGGTCATACAATCCAAGGACATTGCTTATGCCGCCATCTGGAATGCCGCTGGGAGCGAGTCGAATTTCGTTACCGAAGCAGGGCAACGGAACGCGAAGATTCTTTTCGTTCAACGTGTCGAGTGCTGTGTGTCGGCCCAACGCGGGTCGGGCAACATTCCGCTCGTCGTTCAAAAGAGCGACGTTGGCGCTGACATCTTGGTCATGAGTTTTCTGATGCTGGCCAAAGGTCACCAGCAAGTCGGCTTGGAGTTGCAATTCGCGGACGAGGTGACTGTCGAGGCAGGGACCAACACCCTCCAAGCAATTGTCGAATCCATTGGTTCACTGGGTTGGCACCTGGCCAAGTCCAACATCGACAACATCGCACCAAACACCGGTGCGAGTCGAACGGATGCCGCGTTGGCTCCGCTGCCCAAGTCCGACGCGTGGGTCTGGACGGGCACCAACAGTAGTCGAGCTTTGGCGAGTTCGCATTCGCAAAACGGGACCGATTCTCAGAGACGTGAATCTCCCGTCGCAAATGGTTTGCTCCGTGAGCAACCTAAATCCGCGACGCCTGATTCGTCGTTCGCACACGTAGCGCAGCCTACCGCAAGTCCTGGCTTGCAGGAACAAGATTATCGACGCTTTGTACGGCAAGTTCACCTGTCGCTTGATCCAACCGAAACTTCCTACTCCGTGGCGAACGAATGTCGGCGGTTGTTGGGTTGTGAACGAGTGACCGTGTTGTGGTTCCACCGAGGCCGGTTTGTGGTCAAGGCAATCAGCGGACAGCCGGCCGTCAATCGACGTTCGAAGTGGGTGCAGCTATTGGAGCAATTGGCGAATCGGACGCTGCGAGTCGGTCGTGGGCTGGACTATCCCAATCCGGACCCGTTAGCGCCGCAAATCGCCCAGCCGTTGGAAACTTATTTGTTGGAGAGTCGCAGTCGCTCGTTGACAATTTTGCCCATTTATGAACGAGATCCAAGCCTGGAGTCCGAAGAGGCAGACTTGCAAAAGAAGCGACGCGGGGCCAATCGTGTGATCGCTGGATTGGTACTCGAATCGCTGACGGCGGAAGGCGAGTATCACGGGAAGGTCACTGCTCTAGTTTCGGCGCAAGAAATTGGCGGTGACGCGCTGCGGGCGGCCAATCGGCATCGACAATTGTTTCTTTATCCGCTGTGGCACTTATTGGGTCGAACCAAGACGATGGCATTGGCGCGGCGCTTGCCGGTTGCCGTCATTGCCGGTCTCGTTCTGATCGGTTTGTTGGCCTTGGCTTTCTTCCCAGCAACGTTTTATGTTTCCAGTGAAGGAACTCTGGTCCCGCAAGCTCAGCAAAGAATCTATGCACCCATGGACGGCATCGTGGAAGCCGTTTTGGTGAAACCCAACGACTTGATTGGTGTCGGACAACCGCTGCTCAGGATGCGCAACTTTGAATTGGATGTCAAGGTTCGACGGGTCGAAGGGGAATTGGAGATGGTGACCGCGCAGATCGAAGCTCGGCATCGCTTGGATCGCTCACCAACCGATAAGAACTTTGAATTTTGGAATCAATTGGACGGCATGCCCGTCAATGTCCTGGAGGCGCGGCAAGCCAATTTGCGAACTCAATTGTCGCTACTACAGCAACAGACACAAATGGCCGTCGTGAACAGCCAAGTGGCGGGTCGGGTTTTGACTTGGAACGTGCAAGAGGAGCTAAAGGATCGACCCGTGCCCATGGGTCGGTTGTTGATGGAAGTTGCCGACACCGATGGGCAATGGGAATTGGAGTTGAACTTGCCGGATCGACGCGTTGGCCATCTGTTGGAAGCGATGTCGCGGAATGAGGATTCACTGCAAGTCGAGTTCGTGATGGCTGCAGAACCGACGCGCCGATTTAGCGGTCGCGTGACGAAGGTCGCGCCGGTGACCGCGGCCTCGACGGAAGACGGTTCTTACGTGAAAGTTCGCGTGGCGTTAGAAGCCGCGGATGTGCGCGTGTTGCAAACGAATACGGATGTTTCGGCCAAGATCATTTGTGGGCAAGCCAGCTTAGGCTATGTTTGGTTGCAAGATGTGTTGGAGTTCTTGGAACGCCAAGTGTTCTTTTATGTGTGGTGAGTTCGATGCAACCGGCTGAATTGCGTCCTGTCGAAATGTTGCGTCGTCCCGACCTGGATGTGGAAGAGAGTTTGTACCAGGCCGAGCGTTGTTGGATCGTCAAGGATCCGCTGGGGCTAAAGTATTATCGTTTATTGGAGCCCGAATTCGCGGTCCTGCAACTGCTGGATGGCCGGCACAGCTTGAAGCAAATTAAAGAACGGTTGCAGCAACGATTTCCGGCTTCGGAGTTCCGACTCAACGAACTGCATCAACTGATCGTTTCGTTCCAACAGCAGGGACTGGTGATTTCGCCAGCGGTTGGGTTAGGGTCCGTACTGTTGGATCGGCATCGGAAACAGCAGCGTCAGAAGCTCATGCAGATGGCGGCCAGTTTATTGTCGATTCGCTTTCCAGGCGTGGATCCGGATCGATTTTTAAGTCGTACTTATCCGTGGTTGCGGTGGTTATTCTCGGGTCCAATGACCATCCTGTTTGTAGTCCTGATGTTGTCTGCGGGATTGCTGTTGTTGAGTGACTTGCCGGGGTTTTATCGGCGACTGCCGGATTTTCAATCGTTCTTTGGCGGTTCGAATTTGTTGTTGCTGGCGGGGCTGATGGTAATGACGAAAGTGCTCCACGAGTTGGGGCATGGTTATACGTGCAAACATTTTGGGGGCCAATGTCACGAGATTGGCGTGATGTTGCTGGTGTTCATGCCAACATTGTTTTGCAACACGAGCGATTCCTGGATTCTGCGAAACAAGTGGCAGCGAATCGCAATCGGTGGGGCAGGCATGTATGTCGAATTGATCTTAGCGTCAGCGTGTACTTGGATTTGGTGGTACACGCAGCCCGGATGGTTGCATTTTGCCTGTTTGAACATCATGTTCCTATCGGGCGTGAGCGCCCTGATTTTTAATGGCAACCCATTGTTGCGATACGATGCTTATTACATGCTGAGCGATTGGCTGGAGATCCCCAACTTGACCCAGAAATCACGGGCGGCGTGGCTGGATCTGTGCCGACGACTGGTGCTGGGAATGCCCAAGAGCAAATCGCGGTTGGTGCCCACAAAACATCGCGAGCTGTTCGCGGTTTACAGTGTCGCGAGTTTCTTTTATCGCTGGTTGGTGGTCTTTTCGATTCTGTGGTTTTTGTCCAAGTGGTTTGAGCCGTATGGCTTGGAAGTGATTGGTCATACGTTGATGGCGTTTTCGATTGGGGGCATGGTGTTGATGCCAGCGTGGCAATTGTATCGTTTCTTCGAACATCCAGGACGGAGGCAGCAAGTGAAGCGAAAGCGGTTTTGGATCACGGCCGCCAGTGCCGCGATGCTGGTGGCAATGTTCTTCTACTTGCCAATTCCCAGGAGCGTGCGGGCGCCGTTTGTGATCGAGCCCCAAGAGGCCGCGCGAGTTTTCGTGAAAGTACCGGCTCGGATCGTGGCTCAGCCCGTTTCCCATCTTCAGTTCGTGCGACAAGGCGACGAAGTCTTGACGGTCGACAACTTGGAATTGCGGTTGGCCGTGGCCGAGTTGGAAGGGGAGCAACAGCGACTGGTCGAGTCCATTGTGCGGGAAGAACGTCAGAGTCGCAGTGGGATCACACAAAACAACCAACTAAGCGAGTTATTGGCGGAGCTGAAGTCCGTGGAAGGGCAACTGGCGGAACAAACCGAAAAACTAGAGTCCTTGCGCGTCGTCGCGCCCCGAGATGGCCACGTGATCCCCGCGTTTCCGCAACCCAAGCCGTTGCCCAACACGGCGAAAGAGCACAACGAAGTACTTCCAACTTGGTGGGGTGATCCGTTTGACCGCGCCAACTTGGGCGCGACACTGGACGCGGAAACTCATTTGTGTTGGATTGGGGAGCTGGAGCATCTTCAAGCCGAGCTGATCGTTGAGCAGACAGAGATTCAGGATATCGCCGTTGGACAACAAGTGCTCCTGCGACTGGACGAATACCCGGGTCGTCGAATTCGTGGCGAAGTCGTGGCGTTGGCCCCTGGTCATCTGGAGTCATTGGCTCCTAGTTTGGCAAGCACTTTCGGTGGGCCCGTCGAAGTGAAGCCGGACACGACCACCGGGGCGATTCAGCCGATTTTTCGGTGGTATCAAGTCTCGGTTTCGATATCGGCGGACGAGATAAAACTTTTACCTGGGTTTCGCGGGGAAGCCAAAATTTATGTCGCGCCACAGACGTTGGCTCAGCGCAGTTATCGTTGGTTGAGTGTCTTGTTGAAATTTCGTTAGTGAGGAGTGGTTGGGTCATGCAAAATCGATTCGTTGTGGTGAGGTTGGTGGGGTTCTTGATTTTTAGCTCCGTGCTGGGTTGGGGACCGGACCAGCAAAATTTGTCGGCTCAGGCGATTGTTGGCACGCCGGTAGCGGTCGACGAATCGGCCTTGACGCTGTTCGCGCGCGACTTGCAACTCTCAACATCCGCACCGGGTTTATTGATGAGCATGAACGTGAAAGAGGGTGATGTCGTCGATCAAGGCGTGGTGCTGGCCAGTTTGGATCGGCGTGAATTGGAATTGCGCGTCGAGTTGGCCAAACATCGGCATGTGGCCGCGCTAAAGCGTCGCGACAGTACGGTCGAATTGCGATTGGCAGCGGCAGCGGTTTCAACGGCGAGCAACGCAAAGGTTCGGATGGATCAATTGACCGGGGATGCGGCCTCGCAGACGGAACGGGACCAAGTCCACTTCGAATTTCAACGTGCGGTGTTGACTGAAGAGCAGGCTCAGGAGAATCAGATTCTCAATGCAATCGAAGTCGATGTGTTGGAAAATGAAATTCGCGTCGCGGAACACTTGCTGGATATACAGGCGATCAAAGCACCCGTCGGAGGCGTGGTGGTTGCGATTCTCAAACGGCCTGGTGAATATGTGCAAATGGGCGAATCGGTGATCCGTTTGGTCAAGAACGACGTCATGCGGGTCTCCGCGTTGGTCACACTGGACGCCGCCGAACACATCCCGCGTGACGCACCGGTGCGATTTTTGGTCAAGCCGAGCAAGCACGATGCGGTTGAACGTCTCTATCACGGACGCGTGATTTTGGTCAGTCCAGAAAATTTACGCGAGAACGCCTCGGCGGTTCCGGTGTTGGCCGAGATCGACAATCCAGAGCGAATCTTAAAAGCGAATGTAACCGGCAGACTGGAGATTTTTTCCTTGCCCGCAACTGACGCGGA
>JAEUIP010000324.1 GCA_016795075.1 Planctomycetaceae bacterium
AGCACCCGCAGGGCCGTTCCGGCAATTGACTCCTGACACCTTTACCAGACCCAACCTTAGAATTAAGTAGTGACAAAGCACTAACGATCCGCCGGGGAAGCCGGGCGGGATTATTGGCTTGTCCTTCGTTCAAGATATCGCTCGGTTCTTGTTCACAAATCGATTACAATGGGCGGTTCACAGCGTTGCCTGGGTGCAGCGTTGCCCGCCTGTAGTTCGGAGTGGATGAATGAGCCCGAAACGTTTTAATTGGCTTTATCCCAAAAGGGGTCTGACCCTCTCTGGTCACGCCGTTTTGTCCGAAATGATTGCCTGCTCTCCAAAGAGTCAGACTCCTTTGGGGACAGAGCCATGGTTTCGTGAGTGGTCGCTTGTCGTCCTGTTCGTCGGTTCCGTGATTGGCTTAGTCCTCACAAACACGATCTGTTTCGCTCAGGAAACGGCCCACCAAGAACCGGTTTGGTCGACGGAACAAATCGCCTATTTCGAATCGAAAGTTCGGCCGCTGCTGATCGATCATTGTCAGTCCTGTCATGGCGCCGAAAAATTCAAAGGTGGCTTGCAACTGTTGTCGCGCGAACACCTGTTGGTCGGTGGTGATTCGGGAGCAGCCATCGAACCCGGCAATGCAGCGGCCAGTCTCCTGATCCAAGCGGTGAAGTACGAATCGCTGCAAATGCCGCCCGACCAAAAGCTGACCGATCCCCAAGTGGAGGTCCTGGCGAATTGGGTCCAAATGGGTGCCCCATGGCCCGGTGGCACCGGCCCCGAACATCCGCAGCGCGAGCAAGCGACGATTACGGACGAGGATCGGCAGTACTGGGCGTTTCAACCCGTTCGCCGTCCGGCGATTCCGAAACGTGCGGACGGCTCGCAGTTAGCTCATCCTATTGATGCGTTTATCGAACAGAAGTTGGCCGAAAAAAATCTGCGACCGAACGCCTCGGCAACCCCGCGCGAACTGATCCGCCGCGTGACCTTCGACTTGTTAGGCTTGCCGCCGTCGCCGGAAGACGTCGCCACTTTCGAACAACGATGGTCGGCTGAGATTGCGGCTCACCCAGAGCGCAATGTTCCGCAAGTATATTTGGACTTGATCGATCAACTGTTGGCTCGGCCCGAGTACGGTGAACGCTGGGGTCGGCATTGGTTGGATGTCGTCCGATTTGCTCAAAGCAATGGCTACGAACGTGACGGCGAAAAGGCCCAGATCTGGAAGTATCGCGATTACGTCATTCAAGCATTCAACGAAGACAAACCTTATAACCGATTTGTGATCGAGCAATTGGCCGGGGACGAATTGCCAGATGCCACCGCCGCCAGTCGTGCGGCAACTGGCTTTTATCGACTGGGCGTGTGGGATGATGAAGCAGACGATCCGCGCCAGGCGGAGTTCGACGACTTGGATGATGTCATGGTCACGACCGGTGCGGCATTTTTGGGCGTGACGTTGGGCTGCTGCCGGTGCCACGATCATAAGTTTGACCCACTGCCTCAAGAAGACTACTATCGGTTGCTGGCTTACTTTCGCAACGTGCAACGCTACACCGATCCGCGACCGACGCTTGGTTCATCCACGTTCTTGCCAACGATCGATACCTCGCAGTTCACGTCGGTCGTTGCCCAACATGAAACACGACGCGCCGACGCTCGAGCGAAATTGGAGACTGCGACCGGCTCCGAGCGAGAAGCGTTGGAAGCGATCTTGCGTGAAGAGACCTTGGCGATTGCCGAAAGCGATTGGACCAACGGGGTCCGCGAAGCCAGTTCCGTTGCTCCCGTTGTCCACGTACTGATTCGAGGCAACGCGGGCCAAGCGGGAGCGGTCGTGGAGCCGGGCCTGCCGCAGATTTTTGGTGGCCAGACCCTCGCCGTGGAGCCGATTGACGGGCCGCTCGCCAGTAGCGGTCGTCGCTTGGCTTTGGCTCGTTGGATCGCGGACGAGAGCCATCCGCTGACGGCGCGGGTCATGGTCAATCGAGTCTGGTACCATCATTTTGGCAAAGGCATCGTGCCGACGACGACAGACTTTGGCAAAGCCGGCCTGCCACCAACCCATCCCGAGTTGTTGGACTGGTTGGCCGCCGAGTTCATGCAGCAAGGTTGGTCGGTGAAGTCGCTGCATCGCTTGATCATGACCTCCGAAACCTACCGACGTTCCTCGCAGCAGGAAGTCTCGTTGAGGGTGGCGGAGTCTCTGCGACCAACGGCGGACGGTCCCACCGAAGATCCCATGCTCGTCGATCCAGGCAATGACTGGTATTGGCGCGCTAATCTGCGGCGGTTGAACGCCGAGGCGGTGCGCGATTCGATGTTGGCCATCAGTGGGCAGCTGAACCCCGAGCGCGGAGGGCGCGGGTTCTTTCCTCCCTTGGCTGGTGAGGTATTGGCAGGTGGCTCGCGGCCAGGAGCGGGCTGGGGTGTTTCAAACGAACTGCAACAGAATCGGCGCAGTGTCTACATGTTCGTGAAACGCACGTTGAGTTCGCCGTGGCTAGATCTGTTCGACTACAACAATCTCACGCAGCCAATCGCCGAACGTTCGATCACCACGGTCGCTCCGCAAGCGCTGATGTTGTTGAATGACGATTTTATGTTGAAGCAAGCGGAAGCGTTGGCTGCACGGGTTCGCCGTGAATCACGCGACGACCTTGCCCGGCAACTTGCTCGAGCGTTGGAGTTGGCCGTGCAACGAAAACCGACCGAACACGAACAGCACCTCTTGCAACAATTTGTCACGCGGCAGACGACGGAGGCGCGGCAATTGAAGAACCGCGTCACGTTGCGACCGGATGTCCCCTTGGCGTTGCACGAAGGATTTCTTCGTCAACTGCAGCCGCAAGATTGTATGCGGGGCCCCCAAGTTGGATGGTCGTACTTGAAAGGACGTTGGGGTGGTGGCTACGAGGGTATCGTCAATCAAAACTTGGACTTTGGTCCGGCCGCGATGTGGGACGGTGTGTCGTTTAGCGACGGCATGGTCACGACGCGTTTGGTGTTGGGACGCTCGACGGAGTTTGCTTCGGTAGTGGTGCGCGGTATCCCGGACGGAGATTTTCTCAACGGCTTGGAAGTGCGTTTGATTCCTGCGTCCAACACGATCGAAGTCTCCAAGTTGCGCGGCGAGCGTGTGTTGCTGGGCCAGACCTCGGTGCCACTGGCGACAGGCGAGTCGATCCAGCTACGCATTTCCGCGCAGCGTGAAAAGATCAAGGTCTGGGTCAACGACCTGAACGTAGCGGCCTTGGAAGTCATCGACCCCGAGCCGCCAACTGCAGCTGGCCGCGTCGGCTTTCGAACTTGGGGTGCACCGTTGGCCGTGGATTACTTGAGTGTCGATACGGCAGCGGGCCAAATCGAACTCGAACAACCGGACGAACCCGATACAGCTGGACTGGTAGCGGCCTGCTTGTTGATTTTGAACCTGAACGAGGTGATCTATGTCGACTAACTCGAAACGACGTTACCAACTCGCCGCTCCATTGTCAAATCAGGTCGACCGTGCCTGTTGTGGGACGCGGCGTGAATGGTTGTGGGAAATGGGCGCGGGTTTCACGGGCGTGGCCTTGGCGTCGATGCTGAGTCAAGATGGCTTTTTTATCCGCCAGGCCGGTGCCTCTGAATCGGAGCCCATCACGTCAACGTCTCCACAGAACTTGGCGAAGCGCGTCGCCAAGGCCAAACACGTGATCTTCTTGTTCATGTACGGCGGTCCTTCGCAGATGGATTTGTTTGATTACAAACCCGAATTGCAAAAGCGCGACGGCCAGACGGTTGATATGGAGATTCGTCGGCGGAGCATGCAACCGTCGAAGTTGTTGGCCAGCCGTCGTGAGTTCAAACAGCACGGCGAGTCTGGGCTATGGTGCTCCGATGCGCTGCCGTTGCTCAGTCAACACATGGACAAGTTGGCGGTGGTGAAGTCGCTCTATGCCGATTCCTTCGCGCACGGTTCGGCCATGATTCAAATGAACACGGGACGCATCATACAAGGCTATCCCGCGATGGGCTCCTGGCTGAGCTATGGACTGGGCAATGAAAACGAGAATCTGCCAGGCTACGTCGTGATGTTGGATCAACGAGGTGGCCCCATCAGTGGAGCGGCGAATTGGTCCAGCGGCTTTATGCCCGCCGAGTGGCAAGGTACGGTGTTTCGCTCGAACGGCCAGCCCATCTTGAATCTAGCGACGCCGCCCCGGATGACTGCCGGCATGCAACGCGACCTGATCTCGACGGCCAATGAATTAAACGCTCAGCATTTGGCCACTCGCGCGGGTTATTCGGAGTTGCAAGCCAGAATCGCGAGTTACGAATTGGCTTTTCAGTTGCAGACGACCGCGCCGGAGGCCTTGGACTTGACGGCAGAAACTGCGGCCACGCACGAGTTGTATGGCCTGAACGAAAAGCCTACCAGCCATCCCTTGTCGGTCGGAGCGGCTCCGTTTGGGCGACAATGTTTGATCGCGCGGCGCTTGATCGAACGCGGCGTTCGGTTCGTGCAAATCTATCACGGTGGTGGGCATCAGCAACAGAATTGGGACGCGCACAATGGCGTCGAAGAAAATCTGGCGATTCATTGTCCGGAGATCGATCGGCCGATCGCGGGTTTGCTCACGGACTTGGAACAACGTGGTTTGTTGGACGAGACGTTGGTTGTCTGGGGCGGAGAGTTCGGGCGCCAACCTGTCTCCCAAGGCGACCACGGTGGTCGGGACCACAATCCCAAAGGCTTTACTTATTGGTTAGCCGGTGGCGGTGTGCGTGGCGGTACGAGTTACGGCGAGACCGACGAACTGGGGCATGAAGCCACGGTCGATCGCCACCATATTCGGGATCTGCACGCGACGTTGTTGCACTTGGTCGGATTGGATCATAATCTGCTGACTTACTTCTACGGCGGTTTGGAACACAAGGCGACGGGAGTATTCGATGCCGAGGTCATTCATGGGATCTGTTTGGATTCGTGAGGGGTGCCCTGCTTACACTAGGTGGAATCCCTTGATGAGCCGATACGTTGCCCGTTGTTGTTTCAACTTGTCGCTCGTGTGGTTCGTTGCGATCGTTTGGTCATCGGCGGCGTGGTTGCACGCTCAGACCGATTCGATCGACTTTGATCGCGATGTGGCGCCGATTTTCGCGCGGGCTTGTTTGCATTGTCATGATGCGACTTCGCAAAAGGGCGGCTTGGATTTATCCGGTAAGGATCGAGCGTTTCAAGGTGGCAAGCAAGGTCGCGTCTTGATGCCGGCCGATGTGGACCAGAGCGAACTGTACCAACGTGTCGTGGCGGACGACATGCCGCCTGATGAACCATTGCCGGAAGGGGAGAAAGAAGTCCTGCGGCGCTGGATCGAACAAGGGGCAACCTGGGGCACGGATCCGATCGATCCCTTTCGCTACTCGAACAGCAATCGGGCCGGTTACGACTGGTGGGCTTGGCAACCGCTCAAGAAGCCCATCGTTCCAGCTCAGCAGGATTCCAACTGGGGACATAACGAAATCGATGCCTTGGTTCTCGCGGGCTTGCAACACGCGAAGCTGCCGCCCAGTCCTACTGCCTCCGGTCGAACGTTGCTACGACGTTTGTACTTGAACTTGATTGGTCTACCGCCGTTGCTCCGTCCGAGCACCAAAGTCAATTCACAAGGCCGACCTTACGTGCATGAATCGCTGCTGGACTTGGAGTTGGATTTGGACGATTTCGCGGGGAACGAAGCGACGTACCAGTTGGTGGTGGATCGTCTATTGGATTCGCCGCATTATGGAGAACGTTGGGCGCGGCATTGGTTGGATGTGGTGCGGTTTGGTGAATCTCAAGGCTTTGAGCGCAATCGAATCCGCGAAAATGCATGGCGGTATCGGGACTGGGTGATTTCGGCTTTTAATCAAGACATGCCTTACGACGAGTTTGTGCGGCAACAAATTGCGGGCGATGTATTGTATCCCGGCGAGTTGGAGCCGCTCTTGGCGACGGGCTTCTTGGTCGCGGGAACGT
>JAEUIP010000325.1 GCA_016795075.1 Planctomycetaceae bacterium
CAGCCATTCGGCGGCTCAGGCCTAGTGTCTCGGCAGATTCGACGATCGGGGTTCTCGGATTAACCAAGGTCGGACTCGCCCAAATCGGGAAGTTATTTCCAGACAATTCCAAAGCACCCGATGGGCCGTACCGGCAATTGACTCCTGACACCTTTACCAGACGCGACCCTAAAATTAGACGCTGACAAAACATTAGCTCTTTAATGTTGGTCCGTCACGCGTTCTGCAGCCTGTAGATCAGATGGCGAGTTGAGATTGAGGAGGCTGCGGAGATCGGGGTCGTGCATCTTCAACTCCGAATCGGAGACCCAATCCACTCGCAATCGCCCCAACCAACCTTTGAGACTGCGGCCGCCTTGCTCCAGGTGATTCACCAACGCTGTCCGACTACTCAAGCGATAGGCCGCACAAAGTGGAAAACTATCGCTAGGACTTTGACCGGGCACCACGGCATCACAGTCCGCTTGGTCTCGCAATCGTGCCACCAAGTAACGCAACAAGGCGGGTTGCAACAGCGGCGAATCGTTCCCGGTCAACACGACGATAGGTGACGTCGCCTTGGATTCGGCAACTTCGCCGTTTGCCGAAATTGTCATGTCCGAAAAAAAAGTACGCTGGAGATAATCTAGCCCAACGCGGGCCGACGCCGCGGGACCATCATGCGGAACCTCATCAAGGAGCACATGCGGCGGTCGTTGCCAGACAAGAGTCGGCAATGTTTGTTCGGGCGCTGACTTCACCAAGATCAACGTCGAACAAACTTCCTCCATTGCAGAGACCACCTGCTGGAGCAGCGTTTGACCCGACCAAGTCACTTCGTTCTTGTCCCGGCCCATGCGTGTGCTGCGTCCTCCGCACAGGACGATTCCGGCCTCGGCGCTGGGCATGGTCGTAACGCCACTCATGGTCGTTGCGACGCTCATGGTTGTTGCGACGAGGCTTCTTCCAACAGAAGTTCGACCACGATTTTCAAACGAGATTCGGACTGCGCGCCGACCATTTTCAAGCGGACGCGGCCGTTGCGATCGATGAGCAGTGTGGTTGGAAACCCTTCCATGTCGGGAATTGTCTCCAAGAGAGCATCGTCAATCAACGCACAGGGATAGTTGAGGTGAAACTCTTTGATTGCTGCTTTAACGCGTTCGGCTTGGTCCGCTACCTTGGCATCGTTTTCGCTGTTGAGTCCCACGACTTGAACGCCCTTGGGACCATACGTCTCTTGCAAGGCAACCAAATGGGGCAACCCAACGCGACACGGTGGGCACCACGTGCCCCAGACATCCACGACCAAAACTTTGCCGTGCCATTGACTCTTCGTCACAGGTTCACCGGTTACGCTGGTCAAATTGAAATCGAATTCAAACGACTGGAACGTCTCCAATTCTTTCTTGAGACGCGCTGCGATTCGTCCGGGGACCAACGACTTTTGCTTTTCGAGATACGCTTGGAATTCCGGTTCGGTCAAATATTCGGAGAAGGGCTTTGCTTCTGGAATCGCCGACCAGCGGTCAAAGCCCAGGTCGCAGGCTTGATCAAATGCGGCATACATCGCCTCCGAGTTTTTGTCCGTGGCGTACGTTTGCGCTGCCAAGAAAAACACATCCGCGAACATCACTTCCGCGGCGAGCAGATGTTTGGGGTCGGCCACAATCGTTTTCGCCAAACTTTCGGCACGACGAATCGCCACGTGCGCCGCTTCCACTTGATCTTCCGACAACTGCTGGACACCGTGACTCGCATTCAAACTGACCGCCATCAAATACAAATCACTGTCGGTCGGATACTTGTCCAAGACCGAATCCAAATACTTGATTGCAGCGGGTACTCCCGTGGTGGGCTCTTCCAGGAGTCGATTCAGTTCACGACGCACTTCCAGTTCCGTCGGCGTTTTCGCGTCGTCTTGAGTTTCTTGTTGAGCGCCACTGGAGGCCGGCACAATCAGAATTAACAAAAGGCAAATCCAGGAAGCAACGGAGTGTCGAAATGCCGTGAACGCAAACATGTTTTTCCTCATTCGAATTGAAGTGATCCAGGCGATACCTAAACAGGGGCTCGCCCCTCTCCGCTCATGCTTTTTTCCGAGATTTTGCCCGCCCTCTACAGGGTCAGCCCCTGTTAGGACAATGCCGAGCCAGCTTTAGGCCGTGCGCCCGAAGCAGACCAAACACAAGTCGTCCGCTTGCGGGACCCTCTCCGAATGGATCCGCAGGTCGGCGATCACACCCTTGCCAATCGCTTCGACGCCTTTGTCGGCGTATTTCTTGATCTCTCGCTCGATGCGGTCACTGCCGTAGACTTCGCCGGCAGTATTGACCTGCTCGCTCAGTCCGTCCGTGAAGATGACGACCGCGTCGCCAACACCAAGATCCAGCTCGATTTCGCGGTAGCGAGCCTCTTCCACCATCCCAATCGCAAAGCCGTTGTACACCACATCCTGCATTTCGATTCGTCCGCCCCGGCGGGTGATGGTCGCCAGCGGGTGGCCAGCGTTGATCATTTTCAACTTACCCGTTCGCGGATCCAGCACACACAAAATCATGGTGATAAATCGGCCTAGATGCCAATTGTAAATCGCTTGGTTCAA
The DNA here is from genome assembly GCA_016795075.1 of Planctomycetaceae bacterium. Taxonomy (GTDB): domain Bacteria; phylum Planctomycetota; class Planctomycetia; order Pirellulales; family Pirellulaceae; genus M30B19. The sequence continues at coordinate 2,585 of JAEUIP010000325.1, forward strand.
TTGATGCCCGACTTCACTCAGTTCCGCAAAACCCAACAGGTTGTACCGAACCTCGGTGCTAAATTTGGCCATCAACATCGCCGAAGCCACACCGTGACCGGCGACATCAGCCACGATAATCGCCAAGCGACCGTCGGGCAGTAACAAGTAGTCGTAATAATCGCCACCCACCTGATTGGCGGAGCGGTAGAAGTCGTAAAACAAGTAGCCGGGCAAGTCCGGTCGCTTCTGCGGCAGGATCGCGCGCTGGACTTCGTTCGCCACTTTCAGATCGTGTTGTAGCTGCTGTTGCGCCAGTTCTAATTGCAACAAGTGAACTTTTTCGATCGCATTGGCGGCCTGCATCCCGACAACCAACATGAGCTCCAAATCTTCCTCGCGAAAAGCGACCGACTTGCGAATCGAGTCCAACTGCAGCATGCCAATCGCGGTCCCTTCGCTACTAAGCAGCGGGACACACATCATCGAACGAATCTCGATATCGACGATACTGGCGGACGAATCAAACCGCGAATCAGACGCGGTATCGGCCGACAATATGGCCTGTTTGGTTTGCATCACATGCTCAAACACGGTGCGACTACAGCGCATCTGACGTTCGGAAACGCCACTTCGGTTTTTGGCCGCAATCACTCGAAAAGCCGAACCTTCGCGCAAGACAATGAAGCCGCGATCCGCGTTGGCAAACAGTTGCAACAAACAGTCCAAAACTCGAGGACCAACTTTATCCAACGAAATGGCTCCACTCAGGGAGCGAGTAATTTCCATCAGCGCGTTGAGCTTGAGCGTTGGATCGACTTTGGTCCGCCGCCGCGAGTCCAGCGCATTTCCCAAATCCATGTGGGACATGATCGTGGACCCTTCTTCTTCCCCCGGGGACTCGTCCCACACGACCATGTTGTTGCCAATCATGGTCGCGTCGGCGACTCCGGCGACGGAGTCGCGGCGAACGGATCGGCCCGAACCGCGCGGGTCCGTATCTTGCGTGTGATTGGGATTGCGAAAAACCAATGAGACATCACAAATGCGAACTCGATCGCCATCGCGCAACGGAATGGGCTGATGCAAACGAGCCTCATTCAAGTAAGTGCCGTTGCGACTATCCAAGTCCTCCAAAAAATAGTCTTGCCCATCGAAGGCAATCTGCGAATGAAATCGACTCACCGAGGAGTCCTCGATCACGATATGGCAGTCGGGATGACGGCCCAAGGTCATCAATTCCTTGTCCAAGGGAAAACGTTTCGGGCTCTCGCCATTCGTTTCGGTGATCAGATACGCCATATCAACTTAAAACCTGTTCGCTTCCCAGTTTGATTTGTTCAGGCCACGACCATCTCGGCCAAGGCGGCTGCCATTTGTTCGTCGCGACTAATCTCCAGCGGCTTGTAGCTGGAGTGACGTACTTGCTTGTACGGGCTATTGCTGCGCGCGTTGTAGCAGCAAATCAACGACCATCGCGAACGGTCGCTGCGATTCGCGTCGCTGCGATGCAACAAATTGCAATCGAAGAACAGCACATCCCCAGGTTCACATTCCACGTAAGTGGGCGGTCCTTGTTCCAACAACACCTGCACTCGCTCCAGATCGGCTCCCGTTTGACCGGCAACTTTACCGTGATCGATTCGCCCCAACCGCTGCGAGCCTGGCAAAACTTGCAGACAGCCGTTCTCCCGATCCGCGCGATCCAAGGCGATCAAGCAACTGATCATGGCCGGTCGCAAACAAGCGTAGTTGTACCAATACCCATAGTCTTGATGCCATTCCCAAGCACCGCCTGTTCGCGGCTCCTTGAGCATCATTTTCGAGTGATAGTGATAAATCTCTTCGCCCAATAGCTGGGTCGCCGGCTCCACCAACCGTTCCGACCGAGCAAAGCAGCCAAACAAATTTTGCGGAGGATCATCCCACAGGCTTAGCTTCGTCTGATTGCCTTCGGCATCCAATCGGCCCGTAATCCGCGCCATCATGTCCGCATCTTGTTGAGCAAAGCGAATCAAACCGGACACCTCGTCGAGTGCGAACAAGCCGCGACGAAGCACAAATCCGTCCGTTTTGTATTGTTGAATTTCTGCAGCGGACAACCACATATTCGGATCCTCTTGAACGGTCCCCATCTCTCCCTCAGGCTGGGATTCCTAAGACCGCATCCAAATCCTGCGCGGTCGGAAGCCTGGAGACTGGGATGAATCGTTTCCACAGCCCGCGCTGTTATTGTAGCTCGGCGGGAAAGATTCCGTAAGTAACACCGACCGATCATCACCGCCACCAGACCCTGACACGGGCTTATTTGGGCCCCGCTAGTACGGCTTCAAGCCTCGCGACGGCCACGGATACTGCGGCGTTTTGTACCTGCGGCGATTTTCTACCAACCGGCTTCCATCTGATGAACGATCTGTTGAGCCAGTTTGCGAATCAACTCTTGTTGGGCCGTGGTCAAAGATTGGCCGACTTCCGGCACAAACGAAACGTCTTCGGTGATTTTGATAACGCGGCCGGCCGTCAAAGGATTGCCGTTCCGATCGGTCCACGTCACTTCGACTTGGCCCGTATAACTCAAGTCCCGACCTTCGTCGTTGGCGTTTTCGATCAAGATGGTTTTGCGATCCGCGACCCATTGAGCCCGCAGAAAACTGTCGGCCGAACGCGCGTCTGCGATCCGGTAGGGCGTCCGCAATTGAACCTCTTTCGCGACTGCTTCCGTCAGCCACGGTCCTAATCCACGACGGAACGTGTCGTTTTCGAACATTTGAACATGCACGGAAGACACGTTCGGCGTGTACAACGTGCAGTTGCCAAATCGGTACATCGAGCAACCGGTGGTCAGCAAAAGTCCCAACAGCCAACACCACTCGATTCGCCACCGGCTCGAACGGGTCGACCCAGCCGACGTGGTCCCACGCCAAACAGCATGACGGCAATCTCGCAATGGTTCCAAGGCAATTCTCTTGACGTTCGGAAGTTACTTGAGCGAACCGCTGCGAATGAGCGGCCGAGTGCTTTGCGGCTCGGGGAACATGTCGACCAACCAGCCGGCGACCTGGGCGGGTTGGTCCGGCTTGCCCTCCAAAGATTGCAGCTTTGTCCGCGCATCGCGAGCGACGTCGGTTTCGGGAAATCCTTCCATCAATTGTTCCAAGTAAAAGCGTGCGGCCAAGTTCTCGCCACGGTTGATGTGGTAATCGGCCAGCGCCATGTCTCGTTCCGCCAACATGTTGCGAATGGACGCCGCCTGCTGCATCAACTCGTCTTTCAACTCGGCAGATTCATTGGGGAATCGTCGCAGGATCAATCGCAAAACTTCTTCGGCTTGCTGGAGCGGCAAACCTTCGTAGTACTTGCCGTCGTACATCGCCAAGCGACTTTGAAATTCCATCAAGTG
>JAEUIP010000326.1 GCA_016795075.1 Planctomycetaceae bacterium
TGGTGGAGAACAAAGCAAAGATCGCCTCACCATCACTCGCCGGTGTTGGAGCTGCCATCGAACTCAACGGGTGACAAAAAGCGCGACCCGTCGAATAAACCGTTCGCATCCATTTTACTTCACCCGATTGCTCATCAAGGGAACAGATATGCAATCGATCATTGAGATGACCACTCGAACTGGTTGCGATCACTTGACCACCAACCACAATGACGCCATTCACGGCTCGGCCGGGCAACTTCACTTTCCAAGCCAAGTTCTTGTCCGCCGACCACTCGGTGGGCGCTTGGCCGGTCGAAATAACGTTCCGACCGTCGGCACCGCGAAACTGGAGGAACTCATCTCCTTGGCACGTGGCCACATCCATTGGTAGAACCAGCAGTCCAAAAATCAGAATATGATTCATCAGTATCTTTGGGTTCATTATTTGATCTCCTGAATCGCGGTGCCGGACGAATCACATATTCTCACGTTGAAGTGCCATGTATCGTACCATTCGATTTCTTGCGGCGGTTTGTTTTGACTTGACTTAATCAAAAGTATGTTCTTTCCCTGCTTAAGTGTTACGGGAATGACATACTGATCGAAGGAATTCCCCGTATGGCCAATCGCCTGCGACTGGATCAGCTCGCCATTGAGCCACAATTTAAACGCGTTCTGCATCCGCAAGCGAACTTCGGCCGGTCGTTCCGTGGAACATTCAAACACCGTGACACCATAGCCCACGACTTCCTTTTCTTTGCCCAGCACTTGATTCAAATCCAATTCACCGGTGTCGTTGACGGCTGCTTGCTCCTTCCATTGCACCTTTCCGCTATTGCCCGCGTACTCCAGCGATTCGCTGAGCTTGCCGTCACTGTTGAAATCACTCAGCTTGATTTGCTCCGGCGGAAACGACTCGTGAAAACCGGCTTCGTCAATGTTTGGAAAGGGACCGACCACATGCCAGTTGACGATAAAGCCAAAATGTTTGGCCAAGTCGGGCTTCTCGCCATATTCCACATCCAACAGCCGCGCGATATCACCGACCTGATCCTCGTCACGCGCCACCTTAAACGCATCGCGAAGGACCCGCCTTCTCTCTTCTGAGTTCTTTTCTAACGTGGCCGCATAAGCAACGCGTTTTTCAATCGCTGGGCGGCGAAACACCGCAATCGGATCAGCGATCAGCGTTTCGGCGATTGATTCCATCAGGTTTGGGTCAGCGGAATCGAGTAGCTCCCAGGCAATCCTTCGAGATGCATATTTTCGCTGTGGATCTTGCACAATCATTTTCAGTTCCATTATCGGAAGCTCACATTCCGGTTGTTCGAGCATTCCATCGATCGCACTGCGTAACCAGTTGAGCGCCACGGGGTTCGCTTCGTCGGCCGCGGCCAACACCTCTGGCAAACGCGAAGCCGGCCATTTCGAAACCGCTTGCCAGGCCGCTTGTAGGTCCTCTGAGCCAATTGTCGTTCGCTCCGCCTGCAACAAAGTCTCCAACAACGGATCGCGTTGCGGAACCTCCGACTGTGCCAACAAAACCGAATGCTGCCAACCGGAGCCGACAAAAATCACAAAGAGGAAAACCAGGATTTCGAATCCAATCGAAACCCCAGGCCGTCGCTGTTCACGCGGCTCTGCCTTGCAATTCCGCGACCTATTCTTAAAAGCAATCACTACAAGTTTTCCTTTGCCAATACTCGAACTCTCGACTTCCCACTTCGGCTACTACCTTCGCTTGTAAGCTCCGACAGGTAAGCGATCATCATTTTTGGAATCTCTCTCTTCAAATCGCCATCGGAGACCTTGAATTCCAATGGTGAAGTCTGCTGAAAAACAACCCGATTCTGGATCAGATTGATCGCTGCCAACACCGCCAACCCAACTTGTTTCCTCCAGAGCCGACGCTTTTTGACCGGAAACGTCGATAACAGGAGCTCGATATCGCTTTGCAGCAACTCTGTCATCGCCGTTCGAATACTCTGGTCTTCATTTGTGCTTTGGCCGTGCACGCCGATGACCAATTCCCGCACGATGCCTCGGTGTTGACGATAACTGTCGACGATTGCCGCGATCAACTTTTCAACCCGCTCGACCAACCCCGCATTCGTACACTCAAGCGAGTGGAAAACGTTTTCGTGAGTCCGTTGGGTTGACTCGAGAAAATTCTGTTTCAGGATTTGCAACAAGGCGTCTTTGCTAACAAATCGACCATAAACCGTTCCTACTCCACACCCGGCCGCCTCGGCGATTTCTCCAAGGGAAATTTCGCTGAACCACTTGGTTTCTAGCAAACGTCGAGTCGCGGTCAAAACGCGATCCTCGGTTTGACGACTTCGCTCTTGCACCGGACGACGAACAAGTACATTGGCCATGATCTGCCGATCCAAATATCCATCCCCGAAGCCCCACCTTTTTCCGAACCCGAATTCGTATTCGCATTTATCAGCATCCGGTCGTGTCCTGTCAAGTACAATCCAGGATTTCTGACCCAGTGAAAAAAACTCTGGCACAGAGCATGTGTCCGAACAACCCCGACTACTCGTCTAAAAACGCTCTCATGTACTCCGGTAGCGGAATCGGTCGTTGGGAGTTGGGGTCGACGATCGGAGCAAGCAACCGTTCTTCGATTGGAATCACACCCGCCCACACATCCAAAGCGTGATCTTCCGCATCGTCAATTGGACCGCCGGTGCGTATCTTGGCGGACGCGGATTCGATGCGGACCGCACAGATCGTGGTCGCTTTGGATTCGATTTCGTTCGGCTGTCGCGCGTCCTCCCACCGGCCTGGCAGTACCTTGTCGGCGATGGCCTTGAACGCCGCGGTCCGTAATTCGGGCTCCACGATGATTTTGCCCACTCCAAATGCCACCGCCGAACGATAGTTCAGCGAATGATGAAACAATGACCGAGCCAACACCAAGCCATCGACCATCGCCACCGACAAACAAACCGGCGCACCCGAACCCAGCAATTTCATCAGACGGCTGGTCGTCGCTCCGTGGAAAATGATCTGGTCATCAATCCGAGTATGAAACATCGGGATATTGGTTGGCCCAAATTCGCCCACAAACCCAACATGACAAAACCAAGCTTGATCGAACAGACGATGCACCGTCTCTCGGTCGTAATCAGCTCGTTTGGCCACTCGCTGGATCGTGTTTCGTTTGGTCTTTTCGTAGTTTTTGCTCGGTTCTGTCGTCATTGTGGACCTGTCGAAGGGGGTGACTTGTATTGCGATGCCATGCTAACTATATTCGTAAAGTGGACTGTTCAAAATATCCATTTTACTAGATTTAATGCATACCACTTGCTATGGCAAAAACCGTCTCCTTTCTCGACCTCAATCTCGTGCGACTCGATCGGCGCAAATCCAGTCCTTTGACCAAGCAACTTTACGATTCGTTGCTGGTCGCCATTCAAAACGGGCATCTACCAGCGGGATTTCGCCTACCTTCGACCCGGGAACTGGCAACACAATTGTCCGTTTCACGGACGACGGTCATCAGCGCCTTTGATCAATTGGCGGCCGAAGGATACCTAACCAGCGTCATCGGCCAGGGCACACGAGTCAGTCTGCGTCTGCCTGAGGAAGCTCTCATGGCCAGATTCCAACCAAGCGACAAGTCAGCCAAATCAAACCAAAACAATTTGACATCTGAAGATGAATTGCCGTTATCCCCATTTCGAAAAACTCTCACAGAGCTTGACTTTAGCGGACTTGGTTACTCACCAGAAATCAAACCGTTTCGCTCCGGAATTCCTGCGTTGGATCAGTTTCCGATCGAGCGATGGTCCCAACTGGTCCGCAAAGTCTGGAAGAACGTATCGGTTCAAGACTTGTCGTACGGTGAACCAGAAGGTTGGCGTCCCTTGCGGCGAGCGATCGCCAACTATGTGCGAGGCTTTCGCGGTGTGCGTTGCACGGACGAGCAAGTGTTGGTCGTCAATGGGACGCAACAGGCGTTCGACATTATCAATCGTTTGATTTTGTTACCCGGCGACAGAGTACTGTTCGAGTCGCCCGGGTATCTTCGCGCGCAGTTGGCGTTTCAAGCCAGCGGCGCCCAACTAGTTGGAGTTCCCGTCGACCACGAAGGGATGAATCTTGGCCGTGTGGCCGATCGTTCGCTTGATGCTCGCTTGGCTTATGTCACTCCATCCCACCAATATCCAATGGGTGTCACCATGCCAATCGAACGGCGAATGGAACTGATCGAATGGGCTAAAACGAATCACGGTTGGATCATCGAAGATGATTACGACAGTGAGTTTCGCTATTCCCATCGCCCAATCCCGGCGTTGCAGGGACTAGATGCCAACGATCGCACCATTTATGTCGGCAGTTTTTCGAAGGTCATTTATCCAGCATTGGGAATTGGCTATGCGATTGTCCCACAGCAGTTGCTGGATGGGTTCCGCCGTGTTTTGGCATTGGTCGGACGTCCGCCTGCGAAGGTCGACCAAATTGTCTTGAGCGAGTTTATTGATGCCGGAAACTTCGCACGACATCTCCGCCGAATGCGTCTGATTCACGAAGCCCGCCGGAATGCATTGGCCGAAGCGTTAAACGAACACTTGTCGCATGCCTTGGAGATCGTGGGCGACGATGCAGGACTGCACTGCACCGCCTTATTGAATCGCCGTTGGAACGATCGAGACATCGTTCGGCATGCGACAGAACGTGGAGTATTTCTCCGAGCCCTATCCGAGTTCTACAGGGACCAACCTCACGCCAATGCCACCAATGGCTTGATTTTTGGCTTCGCCTGTGCCACTCCACCGCAAATTCGAGGCGCGATTCGCAAACTTAAGCCCCTGTTCGATACTTGAAGCGACGTGCGCAAGGGAATAGGATCGTTCGTGGCGTCATTGGCAATCTCGCCCATTTTCACAACCAAAACTTAAGGTCTGGTAAAGGGGGCAGGAGTCCATTGTGCGAAGCACCCGAAGAGCCGTTCCGGCAATTGACTCCTGCCCCCTTTACCAGACCGACGCCAAAATTAAATAGCGACAAAGAACTAGCGATGAATCGTGGCAAGATTATTGGACTTTTACATCGCCAAGAAAAAAACAATCAAATCTGATCAGGAATCTGCGAAATGAGTTTTCGAACCCTACTTTTTATTCAGGCCTTGAGTGTTTCACTATTGGCAGCCGCCATCGATCCAGCGCAGGCCGAAGAATTTGATGTGATTTTCTTAGGTGGCCAGTCGAACATGGAAGGATTTGGCTATGTCAAAGAATTGCCGGCCGAGCTTGGGCCAGAGATTCCCGGCTGTTATATCTTTCATACCCATGCGTCTTTGGATCAACAGCCCGTACGCGGTGTCGGGCGTTGGTCGCCCTTGAAGCCGGGCCACGGCGTTGGATTTACCTCGGACGGAATCACCAATAGTTATTCGGATCGTTTCGGCGTGGAATTGAGCGTCGCGGTGGAACTGCGGCGGTTACGACCCGATCGCAAAATCGCCATCATCAAGTATGCTCGCAATGGTTCGTCGATTCATCAAGGAGCCGCTAGTTCTTGGGGCTGTTGGGAACCGGACTTCCTCGCTGCAACTGGCGAGCAGCGGAACATCAATCAATACGACCATTTTCTGGCCACCATTCGCCACGCCACGACCAATGCCGACGTCGATCAAGACGGGACGATCGACACTCTCAATCCAATTGGCATTTTGTGGATGCAAGGCGAAAGCGACGCGATGTACTCGGTCGAAATCGCCGAACAATACTCCGCGAACCTCAAACGATTGATGGACCTGATGCGAGCCGCCCTCCGCGAGGACGACTTGCCAGTGGTCATCGGTCGCATCTCCGATTCGGGAATCAAAGACAACAAAAGGATCTGGACCCACGGCGAAATCGTCCGCGCGCGTCAGGCCGAGTTTGTGGACAACGACCCAGCTGCTCGTTTGGTGACAACGACCGACACCTACGGTTACTCCGATCCGTAC
>JAEUIP010000327.1 GCA_016795075.1 Planctomycetaceae bacterium
GGCTCCTCCAGAACAAATCCAATCGCAACTCTGGGCGCGAATCTTGCCGTTTATTCTGTTCTTATGGACGCTGACCGGGGCATTTTATGCCGCCGTGGACGGTTGCGCGGGCGAGAAAGAACGTGGGACTTTGGAAGCCTTGCTGGTCACTCCGTCCACAAGGCGGCAGATCGTGTTGGGGAAACTCTGGACAACGATGACGTTCAGTCTGGCTTCTGGTTTGGTCAACTTGATTGGGACCATCGGGACCGGGTTGTTTGTCAGCGCGCAATTAAGCGCCCTAGGACCAAATAGCTTCCCAAACTTTGGGCCGCCACCGCTGTCGGCGGTGGTTTGGCTGTTGGTTGGAGCGATTCCCATTAGCGCGCTATTTTCGGCGATCTCTTTGTCAGTTGCGGCGTTTGCCCGCAGCTCTAAAGAGGGGCAACACTACTTGTTGCCAATTCTGATGACTTGCTTGCCGTTATTGACGCTGCCGCTGTTGCCAGGCGTACAAATGGACCTGGGCATGAGCCTGATTCCGATCAGCGGGCTGATGTTCTGGTTAAGGTCATTGATTGAGGGCGAATATTGGAATGCCGCGAAGTTCATGCTGCCGATTTTTTTGGTCAATGGCTGGTGCGTCTACTTGGCCGTCAGTTGGGCCGTTGTGCAGTTCCAACAAGAGTCGGTTTTGTTTCGCCCTGTCGAGCGATTTTCGATTGTGGCTTGGTTGTTGTCGATCTTGAATCGTCAGCAGGCGTGGCCATCGGTTAGTCAAGTCGTGGTATTGGTTGGCCTCATCGCCGGCTTGAAGATATTTCTGCAGGGCGTTGCCCCGCATCCGGTAGATTGGTCAAGCTTTGTCGCGCACACGTTGATTGTGCTTGGTGGAGCAGTTGCTTTACCCGCCATTCTGTTGGCGATCGTGATGACCAAAAACGCCGCGCAAACACTCCAAATGCAACGAACAACATTTCCAATGTTGGTCGGCGCGGGTGCAATGGCCGTTTGTTTTCATCCTTTGATCGTTACGTTTCAACAATGGGTCATGACCTTGTATCCGTTGACGGTAGATCCGGGGCAGATGCAATCCCTTCTGCACAATATTCTCGATGGTTCGCCGGGCATGTGGGCAATTCTCTTGTTGATGGCCGTGACGCCCGCAATTTGTGAAGAATTGGCCTTTCGGGGCTTCATACTCAGCGGCTTGAAACATGCTCTCAAACCATTGAATGCGGTTGTGATCACCGCGATTTTGTTTGGTGCAATGCACGGATTGTTGCAACAATCGATCGTAGCCTCCGCGACCGGAATCATCTTGGGCTTTGTAGCCTTACGAACAGGTAGTTTGTGGCCATGCATGATCTATCATGCGACCCACAATGCCTTAACACTCCAGTTCGCGTTTCTGGATCCCGAGTTGTTGGCTCAGTCTCGATTCCTGAGTTTTGTATTGGAAGTGCAAGTCAATGAGCAAAAGGAATTGACGGGCTTGAGCTACGCGCCGTTACCGGCTGCTTTTTTGATCATTTGCGGAATGTGGATCGCGATGAGCTTGAAGACTTATCACGCCGCGAGCACTAACGGTACCGCAGGTCGGTCGCTGGGGTCCGTAACACCGAGTGTAAGCGAAGCGACTCTTTAGTCCCGGTACTGTAGTTTCCCTGGACCCAATCAGCGACCCTTTGTTGCGAGTCGGCCGCGTAGGGGTATTGAATCATCTGACGATGCAACAAGTCGGAGGATGCTTGGGGGCCCAATTCGAGTGCCGAGGTTCCAGGTGACTCCAACGAGGGGGAAGCAGGATTCGGTCCGTTGAGGTCGGTTGGCCGAGGCTGAGGTGGCGGCAACTCTTCCGCAGGTATTCGCCCGGGAATGTTTTCAAATGAAGGTGGAACTTGTAGAGATGAGTTCTCTTGCTCCATTGTGAATCCAGAATTGGGCGACTGGAAAACGTTGCGAGTCGGGACCGGATGAAAGCGCGAAGGCACTTGTTGGTGCGGATCGGGGCTACCGTCCAGGTAATGATCGAACATCGGAACGTCGCGATAATAGTGCGAACGTTCGAGATGCTGCTGCCGCAGGAATTCTGCCCGGCCCGCGATAGGACCTTCGGGACGCAAACATGTCGCCGAAGGCCCCCAACATTGGCAGCCCGAAGCCACAACGATGAGACTAGACCACAGACACAGTGAGAACCACTGAATCGTGCGGGACAGTCGGCAGTCGTCGCGGCTAGTTTGAGACATTTGTGGACTTCGCTGGATAGTTCAACTTAGCGGAAGAGTTCCAAACCCAAACTGAAGCCGTAGAAGATCGCTTCGTCTTGGTTGCGAGCAACCGATCCGCTGAACGGCGAGACAAATCCTGTCACTTGCCCTTCGCTGGTGGCCACTCGTTCGTAGAACCACAGTTCGTATCCACCCTTGATGCGAGCCCGCGGAGTCAGGCTGTAATGGGCGAAGCAAGCCAGTTCGGTACCCCAAGCCAAATCGGCAGCCGAATCCTTGACGTCCATCAAGCGAACCGAGTTGTTTGCGAACTCCGTATCGGTTTGATAGAAGTTGGCGTAAGCGGCGATCTTCGCTGCCAAGCTAAACGATAGTTTTCGCCCAATGTCGTAGTGCAATGTACCACCTGCCTGTGGTCCCACCATGTGATTGCGGGCTCGCAAACGATACGCCCCCAAGTCACCACCGCCACCAACCGAGTGCAATGCATAAAGTTCATCCATCCCGGTGTAACGCAGGCCAATGAACGTCGACATCACGTCCCAGTTCCAATTGACTCGGTTGTACTCCGCGGAATGATAATGCGACTTGCTGAACGAGTGATGGTAATTCGCATTGTTGAAAGAGCTCAAGTTGGTTGCATTGAAACCTGATCCTGGTTGCAACCAAGTGAACAGCGTATTGGTCGGACTTACCGCTGAGGTGTGGGAGGTCATGGTCTCCATCACGGTGAAGCCAAATTCGCGTCCTTCGATACTGTCGAGCCGACGCCCCAAGGTCATGCGCATGCCAGGTTCGAAGCCATAACTTTCCTGTTGCGGAGCATAGGACATCGTGAAGTCACCACCATCACGAGCCATATACAGCAACTCGGTGAACAAATAATCGGACGCACCACTGATGGTGCCATAGCCATCGTACGGTAAACGAGAAGGTAGTTGTGGGCGATTATGGCCAAGGTTCAAGCCATACGATTCGTACAATGGCTCTACCATTTGTGGAGCAGCCGTGGTTGGCATCGGCAAGCTCGCGGTGCCAATCGGCTCGGGTTTCGTGGACGGAGTTATAATCGCTCCCGAGCCAATCGTCTCGACTCGTTCTTTCGTGCTGGCCGAAATGGCGGGTACCTTCGGGCTGACACCAAAGGATTGCATCAATTGGCTCAAGTCTTCAGCCGAGATTTCACTGACTTGAATTTCATCGTCCGCTGCGGCGGTGGTTGGCTTTGTGTTGCCACCTTGAGCCGAAGCTGCTGGACTTGGCGATGTTGGGGTTGCGGCGACGGTCGTTGTCGTGGCTGCCTGTGGTTTGGTCGGCATGGGCGGCGTAGCAACCGTTACGGCTGGTGCTGCAGGGATGATCGCGGCTGGCAGAGCTGGCACCTGCGGCTTCGCAGCAATCGGAGCAACCGCACTGCTTGTCGGTGGAGCAATCGTCGCTGGCAACGATCCCAAGATAGGAGCCGGTGATTGCGGAGCGGTCACATCGATGGTTGGCTTCAATCCACTGCCAACGGTCGAGCCCAAAGTCGAGCTGGTGATATTCGACGACAACGGCGCGGTGATTATTGGAACGTTTGGCAATTTTCCACTACCCGTAACTCCAGTAACGATTGGAACTCGCGAACCTCCATCGACCGGAACAATCGCCGGTGTCGCGGCGGAGCTGACGATCGGAGCCGGCAACGGTGTCGCCGCTGAACCAGCTCGAGCCGGAAGAAGTGGTGTTGGGGCGGATGGTCGCGGAGCCAACGGATTGGCGACTGCACCCGTTTGATCCTGACTCAAGTAAGTCACGAGTTGCAGAGGTGATCCACTGCTGGTGCTTGGCAGGGATCGAGGTGCCAACGGAGTAACCGTTGAGGTTTTACGCAGCAACGACTCCAATGTGGGTTGATCGGCTTGAAATCCCAACGATACTTGGTTGGTCGCGGGGGTCAATGTCGTGAGGCACGCCAAAGTGCCTGCCACCAGATACTTGAACTTGAATTTCATCGTCGTATCCATGGATATTCAGTGTTTCGAAGTCCCAGAATCCTGCCGCGCAGCCCGATCCCGGATGTCGTCTTTCTAGAGTTCGGCAAAATCGGGTGGTAGATCTTACCGATTTTCCAAATTACAACGAACTTCCCGAATAATCCTATCGTTCCGATTTACATGATCGCGCGTCTTTTGTGGTTTACGCGATTAACCAGGGCCACTCAGCTCGCCTGTTTTAAGACAATTTTTCTGAATAGGGGCCCTGTAACGTGGGCTGGTCGGACTTTTGGTTCCGTGGAGGGAGAAAGCGACCGGCGCTAGAATGCTTTTCAGAAGGTTCTTTGAGTATACTTGAAGGGACGTCCGAGCGGGGCGTCTTGTTCCTGACCTTAGGGTAGATAGGCAGATCGATGCGCGACGACTTTGGATTTGATGGACCGCGACGGCCTTTAGTTTGGCGAATTCTATTGTGGCCTTTTACGGCGATTGGGTCGTTGCTGGCAAAATTTTCTTCGGGAGACGACATCCAAGGGGCGGGTGGCACCGCTGGGATGCTCAAACGACTGCTGCTGTCGCCGATTAATTGGGCTTGGTCGGTTGCGACGACTCTTTTGGTGAACTGGTCATCCAGCCGCAGTTTTCGCTCGTTCATTATCGGAATGCCCGCCTTCTTGTTTGCCTTGGTCACGACGGGCATGGTGATCTACGGGACCCTCAATCGCGATACGGTGATCGGGCGTTACAAGCGAATGTTCTTGGAAGCTCGTGAGATCGCCGCTCGAGAAAGTCAATTGGAAGCCAGCGCTGCCAGGAACGCCGCCGCGAATTCAAACGGCCAAACCGGTGGGACACAGGACACCAACGCTAGCAAGTCAGCGACAACGAAACCACTTAGCCAAAGCTACTTGGAACAGGCCGAATTGTTGCTGAATCGCTTGATTCGTTCGGTACCTGATGAACGAGAAGACAATCAGGTCAAGAAGGCCGAACTGCTGATCGACCAGAAGAAATTTTCGGAAGCGGCCGCAATCCTCACACAATTGGTTCGACCAGGGGAGGCCGGCAATCCACTCGCGCACTTGTTGTTGGGCCAATACTATTTGACGGACGAGTTTCGTAAAGAGCGAGGCTTTGAAACGCTGTCCGCTCCAGAACAAGTGCGTTTCAACATGCAAACGCATCTAACTGCCGAGCAACATTTGGAGCAAGTGCTAATTTCCGCTCAAACCGACTTGAAGCGGCGTGCCCATTTGTATCTGTACCAACTCTACGGTCAGAGAAAAATGTTTGAATTGGCGGCCAAGAGTATGGAGTTTTTGGCGGCGGATAACCCCGCCTTTGCGGCCGACCATTATCGGTTCTTTACTACGGTGATGAAGCTTCCGCAAACCGCCAATGACATGGCCGACCGAAACCAAAAAATCTTCCGAGAAACGTTGGCAAAAGATCCTGACAACACGCAGGTGTGGAAATTGAGCCTCACGCTGTTCGTCCAACAGAAGAAGTTTGACGAGGCGTTAGCCGTGCTGAACGAAGGCATGCAGTCGGGCGCCCGCGCGGAAACGAAGGGCTTTCTGCAAGGACTCCAATCGGAAGTCCTGTTGGAAAGCGCCGTTTCCCTAGTCAACACTCGGGGCGACAAAGAAAGTCGGGTCCAACGGTTGACTCTTTTGAGTGAAGCGGTGCGTCTGAACCCGGGCAATCGCAGCGCCGTGGAACAATTGGTCGTTCTGGGCTTCCCGCTTGAT
>JAEUIP010000328.1 GCA_016795075.1 Planctomycetaceae bacterium
CTTGCCTTCTTCTACGGCATATCGTTCCGCAACCTTCAATGCCAAATCGGGCGCCAACAGACGTTCCACGATTGGGTCCGACGCTTGGTTAACGAACATCACCGTCTTGGCGAAGGCGCCTTCGTTTTCAAAGGTCTCACGGAAGAAATGGAAGTCGTCAAAGATCAGGCCCATCCCGCAGAACACAATCACTTCGGCGTCGGCCTGAATACCCACTCGAGCGAGCAATTTGTTGAAGGGTTCGCCCGCGATAGAAAAGATCGGAATCTTTTGGCTCTCAACCAAGCAGTTGAAAACATCAATCATCGGTACTTTCGTCTCGATGAATTTCTTTGGCACGATGCGGAGCGTGGGATTAACCGATGGCCCGCCTACTTCGACGCGGCGGTTGTCGGACAACTTCGGGCCGCCATCGATTGGACGACCAACGCCGTCAAAAATTCGACCAATGATGTTTGGCGAATAGGTCACCTGCACGGAACGACCGAGGAAATAAACTTTGCTTTGGAGTGATAACCCTTTACTACCCGCAAAGACTTGCAGCGACACATCTTCTCGTTGGATCTCCACGACCTGCGCCAACGAGCGATTGCCATCGCGACCTTCAACCACGGCCAAGTCGCCCATGCCCACATCGGTTGCGCGAATCGTCAAAATGTCTCCCACAATCGAAAGCACTCGAGTGTAACGCAACATTTGTTGAAGCATGAGCGATTCGCCTTCTTATCACCCTAAATTTTGAACCAAACCTTTGCAGTTTTTTTGCTGACCCATCCAAGCTAACGCAAATCCGATTTATGGGAAGCGGGCACGAGCATGAGATTTTTTGGTTATTCAACGCGCGATTTGCTCTCCAACAAGCGATTGAGGCATTCGCGAAATGCGAAGCAAGTTCACCACGACATTCGAGGCGCTTGCAGAAAAAACGGAAAACGCAGATTTTTTGATTGTCTTTGGCGTTCGTCATTGGGCGGTGGATGGAATGGGGGTGCATCTTTTTCAACACCGTCCGCGTTGTCACAATCTTCGATACTGGGTTGATTTGCCGGATAATGCTAGCGAACTGCAATTTACTCGGGTCGCCTCGTCTCGAATGTGGTGCGCGTCGTGACAAACTCGACTTGGCGATTTTGGCTTGGGCGTGTTAGTTTATGGACTTGGTCGACCCAAACCTACAATCCGGCTAGGAAAGGCGTCTGGCGGGACCGAGATTAGTCTCGAAAGGAACATGGATGTTCGCAATGGTTGGCGCGACAGGTCGCTCCTCTAGATCTGCATTCAATAACAAAATTCCATCGCTTGAACCGACTCGGCGGCGTTCCATTTTGGGAGGCGTTGCGCGATGAGCAGTCTTGTTCGGGCCTTGGGTATGGCTCTGCGGTATCGGTGGTCGTTTTTCTTCACACTTGTGACGACGGTGGGCGTGGCCATTCTGTGGGGTGCGAACATCAGCACGGTGGCGCCGTTTATCAAGGTGATTTTTGAAGGACAGAATCTGCATCAATGGATCAACGATCGTCGGGCCGAAGCAGAAGTCCATTTGCAGACAGCCCAAGCAGAAATTCAATCGCTTGAGCTACAAATTGCGGGCAACCATGATCCAACGACTCATCGGAACTTGATGGCCGATCTGTCCGACGCCCAGCAGTCGGTCAGTGGTTATTCAACCAGTTTGTGGTTGACTGATCAGTTGGAACCGTGGATTGCGGCCTACGCGCCGGCCTCGACCTACGACACGCTGGTCTTCTTGATCCTGTTGGTAATCGCCGCAACGGTGCTCCGCGGTTGTTTGTTGGCGGTCAACATGTACTTGGTGGCTCGACTTGGCCAGCGAACCGTGCTGGACATCCAGAACCAATTCTTGCGGAACACGCTGCATTTGGACCTCAGTGAGATTGGCAAAAACGGGACGGGTGATCTGATCAATCGAATTCGTGGCGAGACGAATGCGATTGGGATGGCGATCACAACCATCTTAGGAAAGATCATTCGCGAGCCATTAAAGATGGTGGTTTGTTTGGCGGGTGCCGCTTTTTGTAACTGGCGGTTGTTGTTGTTTACGCTCATCATTTGCCCGTTGGCGGGCGTCTTGCTGGTGGTGCTGGCGAAATCGATCAAGCGACTGAATCGCCGCGCTGTGGAAGAGTCGGCTCGTTTGCTGAATCGATTGTTTCAGTCGATCACTTACATCAAGGCCGTGAAGTCTTTCAACATGGAGGCTCACGAGATCAAACGCTTTCAAGTTATTGCGAACGACGTCTACCAGAAAAACATGCGCGTCGCGTATTTGGGTTCTTTGGCCCGCATGAACAGCGAATTGATGGGGGTCGGCATTGTTAGCTTGGGTATCTTGGCAGGTGGCTATTTGGTGCTGAATCAAGAGACGAGGTTCCTGGGTTTGCAACTCTCGGATACCCCGATGAAAGTCGAGACCATGATGCTGTTCTTCTCGTTTTTGATCGCTGCTGCTGATCCTGTCCGCAAGATGAGTGATGTTTATGCGATGATTCAAGGTGGTATCGTCTCGGCGGAACGAGTGTTCCCGCTGTTGGACAAACAAACGACAATCCATAGTCCTCCGAATCCGGTACCGATAATTACCTCACCGCCCAAGTTGGAGTTCCAAAACGTGCGGTTTGCTTACAATGAAGCCCAGCCGGTGCTGAACGGTATCAATCTGACGGTGCCAGCGGGCAAGACCGTGGCAATCGTGGGAGCCAACGGTTGCGGCAAAAGTACTTTGGTTAACTTTTTGCCGCGATTTTTTGATCCAGACGCGGGTTCGGTCAAGTTGAATGGGACCGATGTTCGCGACTTTGATTTGCACGAACTGCGCAGCGTGGTTGGGCTGGTCACGCAACACTCGATGTTGTTCGATGACACGGTGGGTAACAACATCGCTTACGGCTCGGAACACGCGACACGGGAACAGATCATTGCAGCCGCCAAACAAGCGAGTGCCCATACATTTATCGAGTCACAATTGGAAAACGGCTACGACAGCGGGATCGGCGAGCACGGTGGCAAGTTGTCTGGCGGGCAAAGACAGCGAATCGAGTTGGCTCGGATCATCTTGAAGAACCCGCTGTTGTTGGTCTTGGACGAAGCGACCAGCCAGATTGATCCGACAAGTGAGCAGTTGATTCACGACTCCTTACGCAATTTTGTTCGCGGACGCACCGTGCTGATGATTACCCATCGGCTTAGCAGTTTGGACCTGGCCGATCTGGTGGTCGTGATGCATGAGGGTGAAGTGGTGGATACCGGCACGCATGCTGAGTTAATGGCTCGGTGTGGACTGTTTCGGGAAATGCTGCGAACGAGTCAAAGTGAAGAACTATCGGTTGCCGAGCGAGCCAAAGCGGCCTGACGCTTGCCATTCAAGGAATCTGACATGGGATTGCCAGCCACCTCCGCGAGCCATTGGACCGATTTGGAGTACTTGCAGGCGGCACGCGAGGTGTTGTCGCAAGAACAAGCGGCACTGCAGCATTTGAATCAACACTTGCCGTTGTCGTTTGCGGATGCCGTGCGCGCGATACTGGATTGTCAGGGCGCGGTGCTAGTCAGTGGCATTGGTAAAGCAGGATGGATCGGGCAAAAGATTTCCGCCTCGTTTGCCTCGACGGGCACCGTCAGTCATTTTGTACATCCCAGCGAAGCGGTCCATGGCGACTTCGGGCGGATTGGTGATCGAGATCTGTTGTTGGTTTTATCCAACAGCGGCAACACACCCGAAGTCAATCAGCTTCTGCCAACGTTGCGCCGGCGTGGGATCCCCGTCATTGCGGTCACGGCAACGGAGGATAGCGAACTAGCTCGCTCCGCCCAAATCGTATTGGCTTACGGCAAACATCCCGAAGCGTGTCACTTGAACTTGGCTCCGTCCACCTCGACAACACTGATGTTGGCTTTGGGAGACGCGTTGTGTTTGGTGACCGCTCGAAGGCGAAACTGGACCGCTTATGATTTTTCGCAACACCATCCGGGTGGTTCGTTGGGGTTGAAGTTGTCCAGCGTCGAAGAGATCATGCGACCGTTGGTGCAATGTCGTGTCGCGTCCCAAGAGCTGACCGTTCGTGAGGTTTTTGTCCGAGTCAGTACGACGACCAGGCGAACGGGGGCGGTATTGCTGATTGACGCCGGTGGGAAGTTGGCTGGTCTGTTCACCGATAGCGACTTGGCCAAGCTATTGGAACAGCAACGCGATGGCTCACTGGATCGTCCCATATCTGAGGTCATGACTCGACGACCTTATCAAGTGACCGAAGGCACGAAGACGACTCAAGCCGTTCAACTTCTGGCCAGGCACAACATTAGTGAGTTGCCGGTGGTTAACGCCACGGGACAACCCATGGGAATCATCGACATCACGGACGTCCTCAATCTCATGCCCACCAATTTTGCGGCTCCCGCGGCTCTGCTTACCGAACGTCCCGAGTCCGGGCCGGTAACGCTGAAAATCCACCACGATGCGTCCTGAGTTCGTGTATAATACCGACCCTGTCCCTGGCGGAGTGGTTGCCGGTGCGACAGGCCAAATGGTTGGCTAGTGGACGATATTCGGGAGAAGAATAATGAGTCGTGGAGTGGTACTCGGGGGCCGTCAGAGGTTCTGGGCGTCGTGTTGGAGTTGGTTGCTGCTCGCAACGCTTGGTGGAACCGTGATTGCACAGGAACCAAGCGACGAACCCAACGGCCGGGCGTCGGTGACTTCATTGGGTGACGGAGCGAAAGAAAAGAAAACGCTGGAAGTCGCGTTTGTCACCAATCAAATTGCGAACTTTTGGAACATCGCGAAAGCGGGCTGCGAAGATGCAGAGGCGGAACTAAGTGACGATGAATATGATGTCGTTGTTCGGGTCAAGTTTCCCGACCCCGCAACGGTGACTCGGCAAAAGCAAGATGTAGAAGACCTCTTGGCGTCTGGCGTGCAAGCGATCGCCATTAGCCCGATCAGTGCCGATGATCAAGTCCCGCTGTTGAATGCCTGGGCCAAGAAAGTTCCATTGATCACGCACGATTCCGATTCGCCGAATTCGGATCGAATGGTCTATATCGGAATGGATAACTACGCTGCCGGCCGGATGGCTGGCGAAATGGTCAAGAAGGCTTTACCCAAAGGTGGCAAAGTCGCGCTGTTTATTGGGCGTTTGGAACAAGACAACTCGAAGTTGCGTCGGCAAGGCGTGATCGATGTGTTGATGGGTGTGGACGAGTTGCGCGAAGAGTTCTCGCCGGTGGATGAAGTCATCTCGAACGACACGTACGAAATTGTCGGAACGTATTTGGATCAAGGCAGCAGCGATGTCGCGCTCCGCAAAGCCGAAGATGCCTTGTCGGCTTACAGCGATTTGGCGGCCATGGTCGGCTTGTTCGAATACAATCCACCGGAAATCATCAAAGCCGTCGAAAAACGCCGCAAGTTGAAGCAAATTGCCATCATCGGCTTTGATGAAAATGATGCGACGTTAACCGGCATTCGCGAAGGTTATGTCGCGGGCACGGTCGTCCAGAATCCATACGAGTATGGCTTTCAATCGGTTCGCGTCTTGACGGAAATTCTCAAAGGCAAGAAAGATGTGATCCCGGAAAGCAAGTACATCGACATCCCGCCTCGCGCCGTGACCAAAGAAAACTTGGACGAGTACTGGGACGAGCTACGATCGTTGATGGCTCGTTAGTGTCTTTCCGCTCGGTTATTGTTCAAGCACGGTTTCTTACCCGGACCCCACGAGCTTGTCTCGTGGGTGAAGAAGGTTGGTAACTGGGAGTCGCTGGATCTGCTTGCGGGCCGGGAACGCTTAGCGGCGCGTGGTTGGTCGGATTCCCGCCCAACCTCGCTCTGCTAACCGGTTAACTACTGAGGCTCAGCGAATGCCCAACCACGCTCTGCTAAC
>JAEUIP010000329.1 GCA_016795075.1 Planctomycetaceae bacterium
ACCCCGTCGTCGCCTTCGATTATCATTACGAAACACATTCGAACGACTCCAAGGGTCGCCGTAAAACCAACCACCACTACTTCTCTTTCTTTATCTTGACGTTCCCCCGCAGCTTTCCCGAGCTGCTGATTTGCCAGGAAAGTTGGTTTAGTCCCATCGCGCAGTTTTTTGGGTTCGATGACATCAACTTCGAGTCCGCGGAGTTCTCAAGCCGGTTTCACGTGCGCAGTCCCGACAAACGTTATGCCTACGATATTTGTCACTCGCAAATGATCGAGTACCTGTTGGCCAACCAAGATTTGAACATCGAAATCGAACACAACTGCTTGACTCTGTTTTTTGGCAGCTGTTTGGAACCGGGTCATGTCCCTTACAACTTTGGTCGATTGGTCGCCATTCGCGAGCTGTTTCCGGATTATTTGATGAAAGGTTAGGGCTTCCGGTGGGTATTCTGATTTGTATGGCCGCGTTTTTGATCGTTCCGGCTATTCTCGTGCTGGTCCACTACAATCAATTGGTGACATTGAGGAACCACATTCATAATGCCTGGAGCCATATCGATACGGAGTTGCAGCGCAGGTACGATCTCATCCCAAATTTGGTAGCCACTGTAAAAGGGTACGCCTCGCATGAACGCGACGTTTTGGAACGAGTCGTCGCGTTACGAAACCAATGTGCCGCGAATCGGGGATCCGTAGCCGCGCAGTCTCAGGACGAAACCGAATTGGTCGCGGCCATGCAACGTATGTTTGTTGTGATCGAACAATATCCGCAGTTGAAAGCGGATGCTCATTTCTTGCAATTGCAACAGGAGTTGGTGAACACCGAGGATCGGATTCAAGCCGCACGTCGGTTTTTTAATGGCAACGTGCGTGATTACAAGACCAAATGCCAAGTGTTTCCTTCGAATTTGGTCGCCGCCATGTTTGGCTTTGGCGATGAGAATTATTTTCAAGTCGCTCCGTCCGTCCGCGAAGTTCCGGATATCGAATTCTAGATAATCCGGCTACAATACGCGCCCCTGCCAGGTATTGGATGGAGAGCCATGTCGTGACGCTCGCCAGACCTTGGAGGGACAGGCACCTTTGCCGCGGACCTGCGGGAAGCAGAAAAACGAGTCGCCTTGCAGCTACGACCTCACCCGACTGGCGACGACGGTACCGAGCAATGACGGTGGCGACGCTCCACTCCTTTGAATGATTCACACGGACAACGCGAAAAGCATGATTCATCGATTGAAAAATGATTTGCCGGACGGGCCACCGAAGTTTGGGATGTGGGTTACCCTAGAGAGTCCCAACGTCTCGGAGGCGGCGATTGGTTTGGGGCTTGATTGGCTGCTGATCGATATGGAGCATGGCCATCTCGGCTGGAAAGACGTTGCCAATCATCTCCGTGTGATCAACGCCCGCGGCATTCCAGGGCTGATCCGAGTCCCGGATTTATGTCGCGAATCGATTCAGCGAGCGTTGGATATCGGAGCCGACGGGATTGTCGTTCCGATGATCAGTACGCGCGAGCAATTGGAATTGGCTTTTCGGTATGGCAAATATCCGCCGCGCGGTGCCCGAGGCTTGGGCGGCGAACGCTGCGTGAAGTGGGGGCTTGAAACATTGGCCTACATTCAAGAAGCCAACTCGCAGACGCTGGTGATCCCGCTGTTGGAGACTCGCGAGGCCGTCGAGAATTTCACGCAGATCTTGGAAGTCCCCGGCTTGGACGGCATTTGGTTCGGACCATCGGACATGTCGTCCAGTTATGGCTTCTTGGGCCAGTGGGAAGGCGGCCCCGTTGCCGAAGCCGTGGTTCGGATGTGTCAAGCGGCGGCGGAAAAAGGCATCGCCAGCGGCATCTTGGCCCGCGACGCGAGTGAAATCGAATTGCGACGCCGGCAAGGATTCCAATGGATCACTTTGGGAGCCGACATCAATCTAATGATGGGATCGCTAAAGAATCAATTGGCAGCGGCCAAACCAATACGTGACTAACGGTGTTTGCACCGACTTTATTTGCAAGAGGATTTTGAGATATGTCAGGACAACGCGTGATCGATCTGTCGCATCCGATTAGTGAAGCGACGACACCGTGGCCCGGTAGTCCAAAAATGGAACTCATCCACTTGGATCGGGCGGAGTTAAGTACGGCCAGCGAACGGCACTCGAACTGCACCCGTGTCGGGATCAATATCCATTTTGGGACGCACATGGACGCTCCCTTCCATTTTGTATCCAGTGGCAAGACCATCGACCAAGTTCCTTTGGAATGGACTTACGGGATGGCGACCATGGTACGACTGCAGAACAAAGGGCCAGGGACACAGATCACGCGGGGCGATTTGTTGCCATGGACCGATTCACTGAAACGGACTCGCAAAGCCATTTTGCAGAACGGTTGGGCGGCGCGGTGGACGAAGTCGGATTTTTTTGACAACTACCCAGTGATCACTCCAGACGCAGCCGCGTTTTTGGTGGAATGCGGCGTGCATTTGGTTGGGATGGAAATGCCGTCCGTCGATAACGCTCCGCACGACACGCATATGGTGCTGTTGGGCGGTGAGTGTTTGATCGTGGAGAGCTTGAGAGGGTTGGAGCAGATCGAAGCGGACGAGTTCCTCTTTTCGGCGACGCCGTTGTGTTTCACAAATCTTGATGGTTCACCCGTCCGTGCGGTGGCGATCGTGGGGTAGCCGTGGTTCGCCCAATTTCGTAAAAGTTCGAAGCGAAATCATCGACAGAGACGATGCGAGCCCATGGTGCGACGTCGCGTACGAATAGCCTCGAAATAACTTCCTGATTTGAAATCGTCCAACCTTGGTTAATCCGAGAACCCAACTCGTCGAATCAGCCGAGTCATCCTTTGACCTAGGCCATCAAATGACGTTAGGATTTGTCGCGAAATAAGTTCCGGATTTCGAGCGTCGAAAGCTTCGAAATGACCCTCGCTGTCTCTGGCGGTTGGATGAGTAATGATTATTGGAGAATGAAAAATTCAAAAGGTACCAAACATCCAGTTTCAACCTTTCTGCTTGCAAGCCGTCGCTGGGAGCATTTTTCGACTTCGGAAATTGGAGCTTATTTCGGGACAAATCCTTTGCACTCCCCATGAACCGACGATTTCATTGACTTAGTGCGTCACGGAGAGCCGTGAGCGCTCGCACCCACAACATCCGGATGGCACCTTCGCTCCGTTGCATTCGAATGGCGATTTCCTGATAGGGCAGATCCTGAAAGTTACGCAGCAAAATGACTTGGCGATAGTCTTCGGGCAAGGACTCGATGACGCAGGCTAACCTCAATCGATTTTCGTTTTCCATGGCCACGGCGCTGGGGCTGCTATCGTTGGAGATCAACAATCCATCCAAGCGATGGGACGACTGCGAAAGGGATTGGTCGATGGATCGTTCGCGATCAACAGCCCGCATTTGGGCTCCCGAGTAGTATCGCGCCAGATTTGCCAGTTGGTGCGCGAGTATTTGTCGGAGCCACGCCATACGCTGGGCTTCGGTGCTGCCGCGGAACTGTTGCCAGCCTTGCCAAGCGGCTACCAGCGTCTGTTGCACGGCATCCGACGAATCAAACTTGCCTGCGAAACGACTATCGATTTCCTGTCGGGCAAGAAATTTCAACCAAGGTTCGTACTTGAGCAACCAGCCCGTGCGATCGTTGTCTGCTGAATCCATATTGACCTACGAGTTGGAAGTCGTACGAATGTGGCGACATGCCCGTAGAAAGGTCGATCCGAACCACGCCACGGAATAAAATGCGACCATCAACCAAGACGTCAAAAAGAACGCTTGCCATAGGATCTGGTACCAACCGGACCAATCAAGCGTTTCTTGAGGCAAGAGCGGAGCGTGTGCCAACATTCTCTGGAGTTCGAAGGTCGCCCACGCGACGCTCACGGCAATGACCACCCCAATCCATGTTGCCAAGGAGAAAAGTTTGCCCATTGCAACAAAACGAAACAACCAGCCAATTGCCAATAGGGGTGGCGCAAACGCGATTCCAATCACCAAACGATTGCCAATACCACGAAAATCGTTATCGTCCATAGCCGTGACCAACGTCGCAAACATGAAGACTCCGACCAGCACCGGCAAGCCTAGCAACGCTCGCAACCCAAACTGGCGTTTCGAGATCAAGATCATCGTATAGGCCATCGGCAGAACGATCATCGTGAGCGAAAAAAACGTACCCCAGAAAACAAAGCTGGTGAGACGTCCCTGCGATGCATCAAGATTGGCAACCCAAGGCAAGGCTCGTTGCCATCGCTCGTCAACCGACACCGTTCGAATTTTGGCTGGTACTCGTTCGCGACTGAGTGACGATTCAACAAATCCGGACGTGGAATTCTCGGAGGTATCTTGAATCACGGCCTGCCGACATTCGGAATGGTGCGACGTTAAGTAAGCCACCAAGGGCGCAGAGCCGGTACGATTGCCCAAGAAATCGATTCGTGTCGGCGCGATGTAAACCCCTTCGTCTTGGTCCCGAATGATGGGACCGGCACACGACCAAAGAGTTGTGCCGGTGGTTGCGTCCATTCCAAGCACTCGATTGTCCGTCGCGGGCATTGCGATGACGATCTCTGTGGCAGATGTTGCGGGGTTCGGCCGCACGGCCAAGATTTTCATTTGACCCGTGGTCGCAAAACGACGCTCCCACACTGGTTGTGTCAGACGATCTGCCGGCGCGACGCTTAAACCGCTGTCGTCTAGAAACACTATTCCGTCGGACTCGGTTCCTCCAGGCTTGCATACCCAGACCTCAGCGTCGCGCGGCAGGTTCTTCAAGTGTCGTTCTTCGACCAGGCCGCTAAAGTCAAACGTGAGAAACGTCGGCTCACCGCCGGGCAAAAGGACACCGACTCGCTGTGTGCCGTCCCCGATCCTTAAACAGATTGGGCGCAACAATTGACCACGCTTTTCCCCAAACGATTCAAAATGAGTGAAGATCCCATTGGTCGCGTGAGTCCAAAGTTCGCGACCATTGGCCCCAGCCAACATGGCGACTTGAACGCGTTGGTTGTTCACTCCATTTATCGTCTGCATGGGAGATGGTTCGACACAAACGACTTCTACGGAACCATCGCCGTTCGAATCGCACAGCGTCGGAGTTGTCCAATTCCGCAAACCTTCTTGTGACAAACCATCGGGATGTCGCGCTCGCTTCCAAAACAACTGGCCATCCAAACCGTTTAACGCCCGCATCTCCAATAGTCCGGTGTCGTCGATGGCAGGAGCCAGCAAATCGCGAGTTCCATCGTTGTTCAAATCACCAATCGTCAACGCCAGGTCGACACGTTGGAATTGAAAGGGTGGAGCATTTCCCATCGAGTGACCGTAGGCTGGACTGAGTGGTTGCGACCACAGCAACTGACCGGTTTTAGCCGACGCAACAAATAGCCAAAGTTGCGCGTCATTGGAGGAAAAGCCAAAACGCGTTGGATATTTATGATCCAAGGCTGCCAGCCACGCGATTTCGAGTTGCCCATCGCCATTGAAGTCGTCACTGGCCAGCGCCAGCGTGTGGCTCATGCGGGCTTCCACATCGGCCAGCGACCAAATCAAATTTCCCGTGCGACCCGAAATCACATGCAAGGGAGAGATCATCCCGCGACCACCGGCCGATTGGTCCAGTGCGATAAGGTCTCGCACGCCGTCATCATCCGCGTCAAAATTTTCATGCGCGCGCGAACGACTCCTGCCGTTGGCTTCACTAGTCGCCAAGTCGACGATCTGTAGCGTGTCAACGGCGGGGACTGGTCGACTTCGCCATACGGGCGCGCCGGTTGCCCCGCTATTGAATAACAAGGTGCCATCGCCCCACGAGCGGATGAAATCCTTGATCCCGTCGCCGTCTCCGTCCGATACCGTATGTCCCAACTCC
>JAEUIP010000032.1 GCA_016795075.1 Planctomycetaceae bacterium
CTTTCACGTCGCGAAACACCACTGGAACTGAACCAACCGTGGCAACCGTGATTGCGCGGTTGACGGATTTGGTGAATAACAATCCGGCCGGCCTCGATTTGGGCAAACGACTTTCGGCCGTCTTGGAAACCACACCGCAGTTGGAACAAGCCGCGAAATTGAGCACGGAGAAGCCACTGCGAACCGCACCGGTGGTTCGACCGGATTACTCGACCGGTGATGGGTCAGAGTATTTGATCTTGGCCAGCCTGATTGGTGGCGACGTCACCAAATTGGCAGACGCGATTCGTATTTTACAACAAACTCAAGTCCAACGATCGACGTTCCAACCAGTGGCTGCAAGCCAAGCCGCAGGTTTGAATGATGACTCGGCCAATCGCAACTACGACATGTCGGAGCCGCAATTCAATATTGGTAATGGGGGCGGCGGTTCGCCAGCAAACAATTTTCCTCCACGCGTGACGTTGACGGCAAAGAGCATTGAGGTCGGAAATTCGTTCCTAGTTTCGGAGATCTTTACATACTCCGATATCGACAATAATCCGATGACGGCCTTGCGGATCATTGATCGCTCCGCTGCCAACGATAGTGGCTATTTGTGGTATCGCGGCCAACGAATCTCTGCGAATCAATGGATCGAAATTCCCGCAAACCAAGTTCAGTTCCTCCGGTTCTTCGGTGGCGTTGTCCCGACCGTGGACACGATTGCGATTCAAGTTTCCGATGGCAAGTTTTGGAGCACGCAAGCTTTCGGAACGATCAACACCATTGTACCCAACTTGTTTCCGCCAACCGCTGAGGGCTTCAACGGCCAAGTGTTGGCGTTCGAGTCGGTCAAGATTCAAGACTTTATCCGAGCCACAGATCCGGAAAACGACATCCGCACGATTCGGTTCATTGATCGTCAGAATAACCCCAACTCAGGTTTTTTCTCAATCAATGGTGTCAAACAAGATCAGGCCAAGTGGTTTGAGATTGCGGTGGATCAACTTGCGGCGATCAATTATCACGGCGGTCAAAATGGCCAAGCCGAATTTGTTGCCTTCCAAGTTTACGATGGCCGGTTTTGGAGCAACGTGGCAAACTTCACGATGCAAACCATCCCGAATAATCAACGACCGGTAGTTGCAGTTCCTGACTTGGAATTGAAATCGGGTCAGGTAATTCAGGTTTCCAATTGGGTGACCTACTCCGACGCTGACGGTAACACCGCAAAACGCTATCGCATTTATGACACCGGCGCTCGCACCGACGGAGGCTTCTTCACTGTCGATGGCCAACAGCAAGCCGCGAATTCGTGGTTTGAAGTCGAAGCCAAAGATCTGAGCAAAGTCCGCTATCATGCTTCGGAAACAGCCGACTTTGAGAAGTTCCGCATCATGGCATTTGATGGTCGTTATTGGAGCGATATTGCAACAGGCTCGGTAACGGTCCGAGTCAAGCCGATCACGACGATGCCTGACTTGATTTTGCTGGCGGATCAAGAAAGCGTTTTCTTGCGGGACATCATGCAAGTCAATGGCAATGGATTGTCAGTAAAGACGGTGCAGATGTTTGTACCCAATTCGCCTCCGGGTGGACCACTCGTACGGTTTAACGGCGTCGCCTTGGCTGAAAATTGCTACCATGAACTGACATGGCAGGAATTCCAAACCGTGACGTATGTCGGTGGGGCCGGCGGCGACAGTGTCGGGCGATATTTTAACGATTTATTGTTGCGATTCGACAATGGTGTGGCCTGGAGTGAATGGAGTCGAATCGATACCGTCACGGAAGTGATTGGCAACAATGCTCTGACAACGGGATCGTCTTGGTCGGCGTTCCCAGGCCAAGCAGTCGAAGTAACTTACAGCTTCCCCTTGGTCGTTCCTGGCTATTATGCCGATGACGCCGATGAACGAAATGACGAAGTTTTACCGTTGAACGGTGTGCAGCAACAACGGGTCCGGGAAGCATTGGCAACCTATTCGGAGTTCGCCAATATCACGTTCCGAGAAGTTCCCGAATCGGTCGGTGGCATGATGCGATTCATGTTTACTGGGATGGACGACGGGATCCTTGGCTGGGCCTATTTCCCGAATGCTCAGCGGCCAAGCCAATCGACGCACGGTGACGTATGGTTTAGTTCTTCGGCTTTGAGCACTTCAGACTTTGCCGATGGAACCGAAGGTTGGTTGACCGTCATTCATGAGATTGGGCACGCACTTGGCTTGGGCCATCCATTCACGGCTCCGGGAGATACTGGGCCGCAATTGCCCAGTGCGACCAACAACCATTTGTTTACCGAAATGTCGTATACCCGAACATGGCAGGTGCCGGGCGTCCGCAATAGCACGGCTTCCGATGGGAATCCGTATGGCATCGACACGCCAATGCTTTATGACGTGATGGAGATCCAACGACTTTACGGAGCCACGGTCGACCAGAACGAAGATAACACGACGTATCGATGGACCAATGCTCCGTTCCGCGAAACTCTGCGAGATACCGCTGGCTTTGACACGATCGATGCTTCAAACTTCGGTACCGATCAGACGATCGACCTGCGTCCGGGTCGCATGAACAACATTGGCGAAAACTCACATTCGCTGATGTTGACTCACGATACCAGGATCGAAAATGCGCTTGGCGGGCGTGGTAATGACCAAATAACCGGCAACGAACTGAACAACCTGTTGGTTGGTAACGGTGGGAACGATATTTTGGAAGCTCGCGGTGGATCGGACATCATGATGGCCGGGGCGGGCAACGACTCCTACATTTGGCGGATTGGGGATGCGTGGGACACCATCGATGAAAACCGAAGTGCAGGTCGCGACGATATCCGCATCCACGGCAACCATTCAACCTTGAACGCTCCATTTGGGACGATCAACGACTTGACCGAAGACTTCCTATTCCGTCGAATCGGTCGTGATTTGCGCATCGACTTTACGATCGATCGTGGTGAAGCGGTTGGCGGACTGACCATCAAGGACATGGAATGGGGAGGTAGCCGGATTGAAACGCTGCGAATATTTGGGCTTGCCGGGCAACTTGGCCCAGCGATCAACTTGGAGTCGATCTTCCTTCAAGCGACCGACGTTGGACAACGCTTCCGCCTGACCGAGACCGAACACCCCTTCGGCAACATCGCGGTCCTCGCGTAATCTCGACCATTTCCAACACGACTAAAAAGACTTGGCTGGTTCAACCCGCCAAGTCTTTTTTTTGTATTGTGGTAGCATAGCCACACACGGGAGGAAGCGCGAAAAACATCAACGTTTGGTGAGCGTAGCGACGCTCGCCGGAGCGTGGTCGATTTAAAAACGCTAATCCACTCTGGCAATCGCCGTTACCTGGATTTTGTCAATCGCCAACAAATCAAAGGGAAGACTCGTGTCCCGAACACAACGGCCGACGGATATTCGCATCATTGGAATTCAAGTTTTTTTGTTGCCGATTCGGACTCGGGTGCCACTCAAGTTTGGGACGGAAACACTAACGCAAGTTTCATGTTTAAGAGTTCGAATGCTTGTCGAAAGCGGAGCGGGTCGTTTGGCGGAAGGATGGGGGGAAACTCCGTTGTCCGTCCAATGGGTCTGGCCGAGTCCCACGCCTTATGGTCAACGATTGGCCGTCATGGAACGGTTCGTGCAATACTTGGCACATCGACTTTCTACTTGGACTTTCTCTGCACATGCCTTCGAGATGGGCGTTGAGTTATTGGACGCTGCCTTACCGAAGTGGTTGACGGAATTCAACGCCAACGAAGAAGTTCCATTGCCGTATTTGGCCTCGCTTCTGATTGCCAGTGCCTTTGATTTGGCTCTGCACGATGCCCAAGGAACGGTTCTGGAGTGCGACACTTATGCGACCTACGCTCGGGAAGTACTTCCGCGACCCTTGAGTGACTTCTATGGCCCACAAGAGAATGCAACCGCGTTCTCAGGTCGATACTTGGACGACTTCTTGGTCCGCAATCCGCCGACGAAACTTTTGGTTTGGCATTTGGTAGGTGCGTTGGATCCGCTAAGCCAGGGAGATGAAGCCGGGCATGACCCGCAAGATGGATACCCTGTTTTGTTGAGTGATTGGATCAAGACCGATGGGCTGCAGTGCTTGAAGATCAAATTGCGTGGCAATGACTGCGAATGGGACTTCCAACGGATCGTGCAAGTCGCCAAAGTAGGCATGCCGCTGGGCGTGCGGCTGCTGTCGACAGACTTCAATTGCACGGTTCGTGATCCTGCGTACGTCCTAGAAATATTGGATCGATTGCAGCGTGACCATCCTCAGGTTTGGGAGGCGTTAGCCTATGTCGAACAACCTTTCCCCTACGAACTGGCGGAACTATCTCTCGACGTTCGATCTTTGGCCCTGCGCAAACCTTTGTACTTGGACGAAAGCGCCCACGATTGGCGGCACGTTCACTTGGGAAAGAAACTCGGTTGGAACGGGGTCGCGTTGAAAACTTGCAAGACGCAAACGGGAGCACTCCTCAGTCTTTGTTGGGCACGGACACACGGCATGGGAATCATGGTCCAAGACCTGACCAATCCGATGCTCGCCCAGATCCCGCATGTCCGTCTAGCCGCCCATGCCGGAACAGAATGGGGAGTCGAATCAAACGCCATGCAATATTATCCTGCGGCCTCTGATCCGGAGTCCTTGATTCACCCCGGACTTTATCGCCGGCAGAATGGCTCGCTTGATCTGCAAAGTCTCGCGGGCCATTCGGGTGCGATCATCGGATTTGGCTACCGCGAAGCCCCACAATGCCGCGAGCTCCCCGAAGCGATATTCGACTCTCTCGATTAATGCCATGGATGTAACCACCTCACCGTTCAACGAAAGACGGGAGTAGGCAAATCCATTGGCCGCGCCCATCAAAAAGCGATCGTTGTTCGAGGATCGGCGGACGGCACACGGAGTGTGTCTGCTACTTATTGAATGGTATCGGAGATAATCGTGCACTCGAGTTAGAGTGAGTGCCGCTAAACAAGCACAAACCCATTGGATTTGAAGGATCCTTAGGCGTTACTCAAAAGCTGGCGATTCACTCCAAGACGACTCGTGGAAAGCACCCAACCGACGTTGGTCAGCGATTACCAATCGAGTACGGATGGCGATTGGTTCAGTCGGAATCCAAGGTCAGAGTAACGGTTCTTGACTGACCATTGCGAACAACTTCAAACTCGATATTCTGTCCCGGCTGTTTTTCTTCGATGGCACTTAAGAAATCGTCCTCCGTGCCAACTCGATTGCCTTCAACGGCAACGATCGTATCGGCATCGGACTTGTCCAACACTTGATAAATCGTAAAGTCCGCACGAATGACTTTGCGTTCCCATCCCTTGAGTCCCGCTCGATCGGCGGCCCCGCCTGGTTCAACCTGGATCACTTGCAGTCCGCCCTGAACGGGAGTGACCGCCAGACTAGCACTTGCGCGGATGACTTTGCCAAACTGCAAAATTTGGTCGACGACCCGGCGTATGGTATTTGCCGGAACGGCGAACCCGATACCCGCATTTTCTCCGGAGCGGCTAAGAATCGCCGTGTTCATCCCAATCAACTGGCCTCGACTATCCAACAGCGGCCCACCGGAATTCCCTCGGTTCAACGCGGCATCGATTTGAATCACGGATTTGATCATCCGCCCGGTTTCGGGACTGCGCAACATTCGATTGAGACTGGACAAGACCCCCACGGTCAACGTTCGTTCCAAACCAAACGGATTGCCGATAGCCAGTACTTTCTGCCCGACCAACAGTGTACTGGAGTCGCCGAATGGAACTGGGAACAAATCTTGCGGCGGGGCATCGATTTTGATGACCGCGATATCGTTGGGTGGATCTTGTCCGACGACCGTCGCGCGATACGACTCGCCATTGGCCAACGTCACCTCGATGCGTTGGCTTTCCCCGATCACGTGGTGATTGGTGACAATATGTCCCTGCTGATCCAGGACCCAACCCGATCCCGCGCCGGCCTCGGGAACGACGTTAAAGAAGTCACGCACGAACGTGATCGTCTGGATATTGACGACGCTACGATTGACTTGATCGTAGACCCGAATGTTTGCTTGTTCTTCGGGAGATAACCCGTCCAACTGATCGTTGGTCACAGGTTGCCATGGTTCCATTTGCCGGGCCTGGGTCATCGGCAATGTTTGCAATATTGGGCCATTCGATACACTTCGCCCCGAGCCCCAACTCAATAGCATAAGGCCGGCTCCGGCGGCACCGCCCAAAATCGACCCCAGCACTAGCAGGCCAATTCCGACATAACGTTCCTGGAACGGTTTTCCTCTCATTGTTTCCTCCACAAATTTAGACGTCACTTGCGACTAATCCTGAAGATTCGGGTAATGGTTTCTTTCCAATCTCTGGTCTTGTTGTATCGCATCTGTAACCGAATTGAACATCGCCCAATGGCCTGGACTACGGCTTTTCCAGTCGCAATCCGGCTTTCGCAGGACCTCGATCATCACCCGATGGCGAAAAACCAAAGGGCGGTTGCTCCAAAACTGCGATCTCGCTCGGGTACCGATCTATTTCAATCTTGCCCTAATTGTCCCGCAAGAGCGAGGAAAAATGAAGCAGACTTTTACCCTCAGATTTTGACACGAGTTCGATGTAAACGGCTTCATTTGACACACCAAAGACCAGAACCGAATCGTCGCAAACCGTAATCTCGACAAAATGAAAGAAGTCAAATTCGGGTAGTTGCCCTGCGTACTTCGCGCCATCAATGACCGCCGTCCACAAAACCGTACTGCTGTAATCAAGGCAGACTAAACTGTATTCCTCGGAACGCCGCGAATGAACGGCGATATAGAACTTGTCTTCATCGGCTGTGCCTGAGATTGCTCGAAACGGCAATGGTGTTTCAGATAATAACGAGTTAGAAAGCCGTAGCTGCGTTTCGGGCCGTTCAGCGAAACACAGCGTAAAACTCTGTGCATCAAAATCAATCTTTAGCTTCGGAGAACCAAATACACCTTCGCCCAAGTTCTCGTAGGGCGACATCCTAGGGGATGGGAATTGAACTTCATTGGAACCACGAAGCCTCAACGCAAGCACACACTCCGTCCAAAATTTCGGTGGCTCAACGAATAGATGACCTTCAACAAATCCGAGGAACCAATGCAGCAGTGTTTGTGAAAACTGACCATCGGCGACCTTTTTCCAAGCTCTGATGATCGCGTCACTATCGACCTGACAATCGAGCGGCTCCGTTTCAATGAAATTGTCAGTCGGAATTAAAAAACCGAGGACCTTGCGCAAGGCGGTCAATTCAAAATCAAGGTTGATTGCTCTAAACAATCAAAACTCCTTGCTCTCGTTCAATTCCGTCAAGCGTTATGTGGCCTGGCGGCGATTGTGCGTCGGGATCGTGAATAAAAAAAACGAGTCGATCGATAAGCCGGGTTCTGTCGCGAGTGATCATTTATCTGGGGCGACAATTGCTTGTCGCCTCGGCGCGGTTTACCCGATGGTCGAGCGAAACGGACCGCTTCGCGCCGTCGTCCGAAGACGACGACTTCCCATCTGTCTAACCTTGCTCCGGGTGGGGTTTACCTAGCCGAGTAAGTCGCCTTACCCGCTGGTGAGCTCTTACCTCACCGTTTCACCCTTACCACGCACCACCCCGCGCGAAGCGGAACGGTCGTTCGGCGGTTTGCTTTCTGTTGCACTTGCCCTAACCTCACGGTCGGTCGGCGTTACCGACCACCCTGTCCTGCGGAGCCCGGACTTTCCTCCAGTAGCCCGCGACGCCGAAGCGTCTTGGGCCACCAGCGATCACTTGATCGACTCGTTGTTCCTTATTTGCCGAGACTATCGGCCAAGTCTTTTGCATCGTAGAACTGGCGCAGGGTTTCACGAATGGCGCTCGAATGAACCGACGTGCACCGACCTTGTTTGTCGGTGTACATGAAGTCCGCGACCAAAGACTGGATGTTGCCATCGAAAATCAACCCGACCAGTTCCAAGTTCTTGTTGACAACTGGGGAGCCGCTGTTTCCGCCAATAATGTCGGGAGTCGCGACAAAGTTAAACGGAGTCTTTGGATCGAGCTTGGCGCGGTTTTTGGTCCACGATTCAGGTAGCTCGAAGAATTCTTCGCCTTGATGGTTGGCTTCATGCTCAAAAGCCCCGCCGATGGTGGAAAAAGCGGTGACGGGTTTGCCATCTTCTTCGTACCCTTTGACCGTGCCATAGGCCAAACGCAACGTGAACGTTGCGTCCGGATATGTGGAGTCACCTTGCACTGCAAACAGCGCGTCGGCGATTTTGGCATAAGCTTGCCGCTCCTGTTCGCTCCACGCTTCGGTCATTTCAGATTGTTTCCGCAGTTGCGGATCAAGAACCCAGGCCAATTGAATCAGTGGGTCGGAGCTATTGCGGACGGCGTCTGCCCCGGCAGCCACCAATTCACGCCGCTTTTGGGGATCCAGAAGCGAAGTTCCCGCGATGACCTCTCTGGCCCGTTCTGTTGGGCTCAAACCGTTGAGCGCCTCTTGGCACAACGGATCATCACCGCCACGAATCTCACAGAGTCGGCCCAACAGGTCCGCGAGAATCGCTTGTTCCAAATCAGGATAAATCGGTGCGTCCGAGTACAAACCCAACTCCAACGATGCACGACCTGAATCGCGGTAGGGCGGCAAGCGACTCCCCGACGGCTTCTGATCTTCCACAACCAATTGGACGATCGTGTGAGCGAGACTAAAGACTTGACTGTTCATCGAGATGGATGTTCGCAGAGTCGCGGTTCGCTGGCGTTGAATTTCTGCAATGGTTGAATAGGCCGCCATGGCTGGCTGAAGCTTCGGATTCTTTTCGATTGCGGCTTTCAGTTGGTTCTCCCGAGACAACTTATCGGCCATCACGGCCGGATCTTGCAGCCCACCCAACATACCCAAATAGGCTTTGCGGGAGTTTTGGACACCAAACAAATCATCTTTGGCGCGACGGGCTTGCTCTGGGCCGGCCAAACCAAATTGCTGCAACATGATCTCCCGTCGCCGCAAGAAATCCAACATAAACGGCATGCGATGGTCACGTTGGTAACGCAAAGCATCCGTCGTAAAAATTCGACTTGTTCGACCCGGATTCCCCGCCACAAACACGAGTTCCCCTTCCGCAGGGCCGTTCTCGCTCCATTTCAAAAAGTCTGGAGTTTCGGCCGGTTGATCATTTTCGTAGACTCGAAAAATACAAGCATCCAAACAATATCGCGGGTACTCAAAGTTGTCCGCGTCTCCTCCGAAGAAGGCGATCGACGCTTCCGGTGAAAAGACCAATCGAACATCGGTATATTTTTTGTAGCGGTACAAGTGGTATTTGCCTCCACCAAACAGTGTCACTACATCCGATCTTAGGCCGGTCGCTTCGAGAGACTTCTGTTCGATAGCCGCAATGTTTTCACGACGCTTCGCCACCGCCGCTTCTGGCGACAACTCCGCCGAGATTCCTTGATTGACTGTCGCCGTCACGTCCTCGATCGAGATCAACTGGTTCAGTTCCAGATCCGGAGCTTTCAATTCTTCGGCCGTGGTCCGGGCCAAATAGCCGTCTTCGTAGACATTTCTTTCAGGTGTCGATAGTTTGTGCAAAGTCTCGGCGCCCACGTGATGGTTGGTTAGCACCAATCCATTGCTGGAGACAAAGGAAGCCGATCCTCCCGAATTGAACCGAACACACGACCGCATGAGTTTCTCGGCCCATGCTTCGTCTGGTTCGAACCCGTAATTCTGCTTCAACTGTTTGATCGGTAGATCGTTGAACAGCCACATTCCCTCGTCTGCCTTCACGCACGCGACTCCCGCTAACAACGCCATTGCCGACCACCAACCAAGTAGCCCCGCTACTGCCGAATTCCTACGCATCCTTCATCCTTTCCAAAGATTCTGCTACTCAACGACCAACCAAGTGCTTTGTCACACTAAAAACAGTGGTAGCCACGTCGACCCAAACGCACCCCGCGAGTAGCCCCACGCTTTGACTAACGCAGCAACCGCTCATTCGAAGTTTGACAATGCACTAGGCTCGGTCCCCAAAGGGGTCTGCCCCACTCTGGTCATGCCTTTTTGTTCGAAACATTTACATGCCCTCCACAGGGTCTGCACCCTTTGGGGACAGAGCCTAGGAGTCGCATTCCAATCAAGTACAACGTCCGCAACGAGCGTCCGACAACGGATTCACTCGAATAATGTCATTCTTCATCATCCGAGTCCTCCTCGTCTTCATCGTAATCGTCTTCGTCATCATCATCCGAGTAAAACACCCACCCCATGACATAATAAAGGGCCGGCAGTCCGTAGAACTTATCGTCCGGATAAAAAGAGAAGCAACCGTCGAATGATCCACCGATCCGACAAGGCTGCCCTTTGTCCAGTCCCGTCATCTCGAAGAAGCGTTGATCGTCAATCTGAACTCGGTCCACGATCTGAACCTCGGTCAAACCATGCTCGTCTTGCAACATCCGAATCATCGCTTCATCTTCTTCAGCCGAAAAAGTCGGCTGATAACTTTCGCTTTCCATCAACTCAAACAGCAAGTACCAACCAGCATAAAGTTTGAGCAGTTCATCGTGTTCGAACAGGCTAAAGTCGATATCGCGATCAGAGAACGAGTATGCGATTGGACCGGCGACGCCAACGCCTTCACGGCCATTGGGCAAAACGAAGTGCACCAAGTGAATTTCTTGGTCTTCCGGTTCCCAAGGCCAAGGAGCCTCGTACGATTCGACAACCGAAATGGACTTCGGGGCCATGCCAAACTCTGTGGACTCTTGCAGCCAAAGCGATAATTCGTCAACCGCCAGTTGTTCGCTGTCGTCATCTGTCGAATCATCCATCGTTTCATTCCGTCTATTTAGGCTGAGCGACCAGAGGGTACTGATCGATGTGGGTTCAAAGCACCGAGGCCTGCGGCAAAGTCAAGACTTCCTCCACATTGCCCTTTCGGTCGTATTAAGATAACGGCTGGCCAGGGGCATTCACAACCAGACGAACCGACGGTCCGAGAGCTTTTCCCAGCTTTTCACGGGACGGCTCCTTCGGGTAAGCTGTGTTTTTGGTCGAAAAGGCCAAAGAATACATTCCGCATCCGCTTCCTATGAGTCGCGAGGTAAGCATGAGTGGCCAGCCTGACGCGGCAAGTCGGTTCGACCCAATCCGCGTGATTCGTTCGCCCCGCGGCCCAACGTTGCATTGCAAGAATTGGCTGACGGAAGCAGCCTATCGAATGCTGCAAAACAACTTGGACCCCGAAGTTGCCGAAAATCCGGCCGCTTTAGTCGTTTACGGTGGCATCGGACGAGCCGCCAGGAATTGGGAGTGTTATGACCAGATCCTCGCGAGCCTCTTGGAACTAGAGCACGATCAAACTTTACTGATTCAGTCCGGCAAACCCGTCGGTATCTTTCAAACTCACCCGGATGCGCCACGTGTCTTGTTGGCCAACTCCAATCTCGTCCCACGTTGGGCAACTTGGGAGCATTTCCATGAACTCGATCGGTTGGGCTTGATGATGTATGGCCAGATGACCGCTGGCAGCTGGATTTACATTGGCAGTCAAGGAATTGTTCAAGGTACGTACGAGACCTTCGTGGAAGCCGGTCGGCAACACTACGGTAGTGGATCGCTCCGCGATCCATCACAGGTTGGCGGAGCCAACCACGACACTCATGGTAGTGGCTCGCTCCGCGATCCATCACGGGTTGGCGGAACCAACCACGACACTCATAGTAGTGGATCGCTCCGCGATCCATCGCTGGTTGGCGGAGCCAACCACGACAATGTGGGCAGTGGATCGCTCCGCGATCCGTTGAGGGTTGGCGGAGCCAACCACAACATTCCATCGGATAATCCCTGGAAACGGCGTTGGATTTTGACCGCGGGATTGGGGGGAATGGGCGGAGCCCAACCATTGGCGGCTTCTTTGGCCGGCGCTTGTTCCTTGACCATCGAGTGCCAACAAAGCCGGATCGATTTTCGACTAAGGACTCGGTACGTCGATGTTCAGGCCCGTGACTTGGATGACGCACTAGAACGAATACAGCGGGCGACCCAACAAGATCAAGTCGTCTCGGTTGCTCTACTGGGCAACGCCGCTGAAGTATTGCCGGAAATCGTCCAGCGCGTCCAACGCGGTGAAATCCGCCCGGATTTAGTAACCGATCAAA
Source organism: Planctomycetaceae bacterium (assembly GCA_016795075.1). GTDB lineage: Bacteria > Planctomycetota > Planctomycetia > Pirellulales > Pirellulaceae > M30B19. The sequence continues at coordinate 12,175 of JAEUIP010000032.1, forward strand.
CCTCTTCGCATGATCTCGTCCACGGCTATTTACCGGCCGGTTGGAGTGTCGAGCAATGGCAGGTCGCCCAGAGTGATCCCGTTCGCCATGCCGACTTGGTAGCCGCGGCCGCGCAATCGTGCGCGACTCACGTGACCGCAATGTTGGAGCTCTACCGACTGGGGATTCCCACCGTCGACTACGGCAACAACATCCGACAAGTTGCCCGGGACCAGGGAGTTCGCGATGCATTCGCGTTTCCTGGGTTTGTTCCCGCGTACATTCGTCCGTTGTTTTGCCAAGGGCAAGGTCCGTTTCGGTGGGTAGCGCTTTCGGGTGATCCGGAAGACATCTACCGGACCGATGCCAAAATCAAGGAGCTATTCCCGGATCGTCCGCACGTGCATCGCTGGTTGGACCTGGCGCGCCAGCGGATTGCGTTTCAAGGTCTTCCTGCTCGGATATGTTGGCTTGGACTTGGAGAACGCCACCGTGCGGGATTGGCCTTTAACGAAATGGTTCGCACGGGAGAACTTCAAGCTCCCATTGTGATTGGGCGCGATCACTTGGATACAGGTTCGGTCGCCAGTCCCAATCGAGAAACCGAGGCCATGCGCGATGGTAGCGACGCTGTTTCTGACTGGGCTCTCCTCAACGCTTTGTTGAACACGGCCGGCGGAGCGACTTGGGTCAGTTTGCATCACGGCGGCGGCGTGGGCATGGGGTACTCGCAGCACGCAGGCATGGTGATTGTGGCCGATGGCACGCGGGAAGCCGACGCGAGGTTGCGCAGGGTATTGGTCAACGACTGCGGTTCTGGTGTCATGCGGCACGCCGATGCTGGCTACGAAACGGCCATGGAAACCGCGAGAACGTTTGGCCTCCATTTACCAATGTTGAAATCAACACCAGGGACTTGTTAAATGACCGATCCAATGAACACGGTGTCCACGACGCTTGGGGTCTCGCACGCATTCAAGTATTGCCCGCGTTGCGGCCAGGCCCACCCGCATCCCGGGAGGTCCCCGTTCCTTTGTCCCCATTGCGGATGGAGCTTCTACTTTGGACCCGTCTCAGCTGTCGGAGCGTTGATCGTCAACGAAGACCAACAGTTGTTACTGGTGAAGCGGGCCCGTGAGCCGGGATTGGGACTACTGGGTTTGCCAGGTGGCTTCGTCGATGCCGGTGAAACCGCCGAAGAAGCGCTCGCCCGTGAAGTCCGCGAAGAAACCGGACTGTCCATTCGAGAGCCGCAACTACTGTTGACGTACCCGAATCAGTATCACCACGGTGATTTCATCGTTCCTGTGTTGGACTTCTTCTACCAATGCCAAGTTGGCGAATCCACGCAAGTTGAACTGGTGGATGGGGAACTCTCGGCGTTTCAATGGACGAGGCCTTCCCCGGATCAACTCAATCGCATGGCCTTCGCCAGCAATCGTTTGGCAATCGAAAAATGGTTGCGAATGACCAGATAGCTGCTTCGACCAAATACTGACGCAGGCTTATCCACCTGCGATTTGTGTTTTGGCGGCCGCGACAACGGCGGCTGGCGTGATACCAAAATGTTCGTAAAGTTGCTCAAAGGGAGCGGACGCACCGAAGCTTTTCATGCCCACAAACGCGCCGCGGGCCCCCAAATATCGGTCCCAACCTTGCCGAATGCCAGCCTCGCAAGCCACACGTGCCGACACGGTTTCGGGCAGGACACTGGCGCGGTAGGCGTCGTCTTGTTGTTCGAACAATTCCCAACTGGGCATGCTGACCACACGTACTTTAACGCCTTGAGTTGCCAATGTCTCCGCCGCCGAAACGCAAATCGGCAGCTCGGTGCCTGTGCCAATCAAAATCACATCGGGCGTGCCCTGACTATCCGAGAGCACATAAGCGCCCCGCAACGTACCTTCAGCGGAAGCATACTTGGTGCGGTCGATGGTCGGAACGTTTTGACGCGACAGAACCATGGCGACCGGATGGCGAGGATTCAACAACGCAGCCTTGTAGGCCGCAGCCACTTCGTTGGCATCACCCGGTCGCAACACGATCATGCCCGGAATCGCACGACAAGCCGCCAAGTGTTCGACCGGTTGATGAGTTGGACCATCTTCGCCCAATCCAATCGAATCGTGCGTCAAGACGTAGATCACGGGGAGATGCATCAGGCTGCTGAGTCGCATGGCGCCGCGCATGTAGTCGGTAAATGCAAAGAACGTACCGCCGTACGATCGAATTCCGGACAATGCCATTCCATTCAATATCGCGGCCATTGCATGCTCGCGAACTCCAAAATGGAAGTTCTTGCCGGCTGGCGATGGGGGCAAAAAGCTGCCAGCCCCTTTGATGTCGGTCTTATTGGAACCGGCCAAGTCTGCAGAACCACCGATGAAGTGCGGAATTGCAGCAGACAAAGCTTGAATGACTTTACCACTCGAATTTCGGGTGGCATCGCCCTTGGGACTCGCTTCGAACTTCGGCAGTTTTTCGTCCCAACTCGCAGGCAATTTGCCGGTCAACAGGCAGTTCACTTGAGCGGCCTCGGTCGGATATTGTTGCTGATACTTGTCCCATGTCGCCGACCATCGCGCCCTCGCATTTGCGCCCCGGACTCCCAAAGTCGCCTGAAAATGCGGAGGCACTTCGGACGGAACCAGGAACTTCGCATCGGTTGGCCAACCATAGAAAGCCTTGGCGAGTTTGATTTCCTCTTCGCCCAACGGAGCGCCGTGGGCATCGTGCGAGTTTTGTTTGTTCGGAGCCCCGTAGCCAATGATGCTCCGAACAATGATCAGCGTTGGGCGGTCGGTGCACTTTTCGAACGCGGTGAAGGCCGCGTCCAGGGCCGCGACATCATTGGCATCCTCGACAATTTGCACGTGCCAACCACAAGCCCGGAATTTGGCGGGAACATCTTCCGAATAGGCCAAGTCGGTATGTCCCTCAATCGTGATTTTGTTGTCGTCATAAATCCAACACAGATTCGACAACTTTTGGTGGCCTGCCAAGGACGCCGCCTCACAACCCACGCCTTCCATCAAGCATCCATCGCCACACAACGCATAGACGTTGTAGTCGAACAATTTCATGTCGCCACGATCGTAACGGGCTCCCAAGTGTCGGGCGGCAATCGCCATGCCGACACTGTTGGCAATGCCCTGCCCTAGCGGACCGGTCGTCGTTTCAATTCCCTCGGCATAGCCGTACTCCGGATGCCCCGCACACGGACTATGCAGTTGGCGAAAGTTGCGAATGTCCTCCAACGTGACACTGGGCTGACCATTGGCCTTCCTGACCCCACTTAGGTGGATCAAAGAATAGAGCAGCATCGACGCGTGGCCACAGGACAGCACAAACCGATCGCGACCGGGCCAGTTCGGATCGGCCGGATCATAATTCAGGAAGCGGCTATAAAGCGTGAACGCCACTGGAGCCAAGGCCATGGGGGTTCCCGGGTGACCGCTGTTGGCCTTTTGCACTGCGTCCATCGAGAGGGTGCGAATCGTATTGATGGCCAATTGGTCGAGGGACGAACTACTGCTCATGGGAACTTTCATAACGCAAAGGCTTGGCAATGAGGCGGCCGGGATTTCCAGCCGAGATTTGCTTAAGTTAACGAATTTCCGAGTCTTTGGAAATCTCAGGATCGGTTAGAATAAGAAACGGGAACTCTGGTACCGAGACGACAACGATGGCGACGCAAAACGAACGTGAGATCTTTTGGGAAGCCTTGGATTGTGCCTCCCCAGCGGACCGCGATGCGTTGCTGGACCAACAATGCCAGGGCGATCCGGAACTTCGGCAGTCGATTGTCGCCTTGCTGGAAGCCCACCAACGGCAGTCCCTACTCGATAAAGGCGAAGCGTCCGGTCATCTGCCGATTCAACTGGCGGCCGCCGCTCGTGTTCTCGCTCCCCTTGGTCCCGAGGCAACGGCCGCCGCCAACGGGCAAACTTCTCATGAGGATCGGAGCGGGCAAATCATCGGCTCCTATCGCCTCATGGAGCTGTTGGGCGAAGGTGGCTTTGGACAAGTTTATGTTGCCGAGCAACGGCAACCGGTTCGTCGGCGGGTTGCCATCAAACTGCTCAAACCAGGCATGAACTCCAAAGAAGTCTTGGCCAGGTTTGAACTAGAACGCCAAGCATTGGCAATGATGAATCACCCTCACATCGCTCAAGTGTTCGACGCGGGGACCACCGACCTGGGGCAACCGTATTTGGTGATGGAACTCATCCGAGGACAACCCATCACGCATTATTGCCGACAGAAGAACCTCGATATCCCGCAGAAATTGCAATTGATGATCGATGTCTGCCACGCAGTCGGGCACGCCCATCAAAAAGGCATCATTCACCGCGACCTCAAGCCGTCCAATGTCTTGGTCGCTTTGGATGACACACAACCGATCGTCAAAGTGATCGACTTCGGTATCGCCAAAGCCATGGACCCGAAGCTGACCGAACAAACCGTTTACACGATGTTTGCTCAGTTGCTGGGAACTCCCATGTACATGAGTCCGGAACAAGCGGAAATGAAGGCGCAGGATGTCGACACACTGACCGATGTTTATGCCTTGGGCGTGCTCCTTTACGAACTGTTGGCGGGTACAACTCCGTTTGATCGGCAAAAAATCCAGTCGGCTTCCTTTGATGAATTGCGTCGCATCATTCGCGAAGTCCAGCCACTGCGGCCAAGTGCGCGTGTCACGACTATAGCAGCCCCCCCTGGTTCATCCACGCTCGTTGAGACCGAGTCCGCGACACGACGCGAACTGGCGCGTCAATTGCGCGGAGATCTGGATTGGATCGTACTCAAGGCAATGGATAAGGACCGCCGACGACGCTATGAATCCGCCGGCGAGATGGCCCGGGACTTGGAGCGGTTCTTGGCAGGACTACCCGTGCTGGCTCGCTCCCCATCGACTTGGTACACGGCAAGCCGTTTTTGTTCGCGAAATAAATGGCTCGTGCTGACGACCAGTTTGGTGTTGATTTCGCTGATGGCGGGTACTGGCGTTAGTTTGCGATGGGCCTGGGTCGCGAACCAAGCCCGACAGGATGCCGACAAACTGAGAGAAGCGGCTCAGGAATCCGTCGCGAACCTCCGCGAGGCCAACATCTTGCTCGATAGTGCTCGAGCCAACATGGATCAATCACGAATTGCCGAGGCTCTGCGACAATACTCGCTAGCCACGGAACTGCAGCCAGAACACTATTTGACTTGGACCGGCCGTGGTGCTTTGTATGCCCAACAAGGATTGTGGGAGGAAGCGGCCGCCGATTATGCGCGAGCCTTGGATCTTGGCGCGCCCGCAAATAATCCTAGTTGGTGGGCCGTCGCTCCGCTGTTCTTGTACGAACAAGATGCGGCTGCTTTTGACCTTTTGCAAACAGCCTTGCAAACCCAATTACGGGATAGCTCCGACCCGGGACATGTCTTGGCGGCCGCGCGCGGGCTCTGTCTTTCCCCAAAATCGACCGCCTTTGCCGCCGAAATCGGAGAACGACTGCACGAGTTGAAAATCCTGGAACGAGCCCGCCTGGCTCCAGGGCGACCGCCAGGCAATGGTCCGCCCGGCGGTCCTGGCCGTCGAAACGGTCCTGGCAGACCGTTTGGACCTGGGGGGCCCGGGGGAAGAGGGCCCAGTATTCCGGGTGAACCCGGAGGACCAGGCGGTCGAAATGAACAGGGTGATTTCGAAAATCCGCGTTCGGCAGAGAATCCAGGGGAACGTACGGGTCCTCCACCACGACGGCCCGAACGTGGGGAGGGACCGCGACGCTTCGATGGCCCCGGGCCATTGGCCGGACTGCCGCGTGAAGTCGTGACCTGCGTTCATGCGCTGGTCGCTTATCGCGCCGGCAAGTGGGACGAGGCTTTGGATTTGCTCAAGGCAACCCAATTTCGCGGCGATCTACTGCCTCCAATGGTCGCGCCACTTCGCGCCATGACTTACTTTCAGCTCGGGGAGTTGGAACTGGCTCAAGAGCACCTCCAGAAAGGCGTTCGGGAGCATCAAGAATGGGGCAAACAGTTAGAATCCGGCGCCCTGCTCTTTCCGTGGTACGATGGTTTGGAGGCCTACCTGCTACTCGATGAGGCCTCGCGTTTGATCGAGCAGCGTTCGATTCCCGTCGACGACGCAATTCTTACCTGGCAATACGATGAACGCGATCAACTGCTCTCGGATTCACCCTAGTGCTTTTTCAAATCCAAAACTCAGCGTTTGGTAAAGGTTTCAGGAGTCAATTGGGCGAAGCACCCGATGGGCCGTTGCGGCAATTGACTCCTGACAACTTCACCAGAAGCGACCCTAAAACTAGACTTTTGACAAAGTATTAGGCCCGAACGATGAATTACTTTTTTATGTGCCAACATCCATGCAAATTGGATGAAGCAACTTTGTTGAGTCAATGCCGCGTCGAATTTACACGGCGTGGGGGTCCTGGGGGACAGCACCGCAACAAAGTGGAATCAGCTGTGGTCATGATCCACCAACCGACGCAAATCCTGGCCGAGGCCAACGAACGGCGGGATCAAAGTCAAAACCGGCGAGTTGCCCTCGGACGACTGCGCCGGCAATTGTCGCTGTTGGTCCGCACCGGGCCGGCGCAAAAATCGCAGAACCAAGCGGAAAATACACCAGAATTCACGGTTGGTTCGAGTGGGCCCTCCGAGACGGGCGACGCACCATCCCCTTTGTGGCAAGCCCGTTGTATTGATCGACCGGCGGATGTCTCGGCCGAACACTGGGACTACCCGACGTTGGTCGCCGAAGCTCTCGACCAGGTGGTGGCCAGCCAATGGGAACTCAGCACCGCCGCGCGGCGACTCGGTGTCTCGACCGCTCGCTTGGCGAAGCTGATTCGAGCCGATCGTTCGACTTTGGAATGGATCAACCGCCAGCGAAAGTTGCTGGGATTTCCTCTGATCCGTTGACCGAAACTACCCGCTCTCACGATTCCACCCATTCCCCCAGAACCTCCAGCGTCTGGGGACGGCAGCAACGTAAGTCGCGTTGGCTAGGGAATTTACGTGGATATAGCCTTGCGGGCCAAATCGTGGACTTGGAATGGACGAGCCGTGGTGACGGTTCCTCCCAGCGTCCGCGATCCTGGAAATTTCGCGAAAGGCACCCCGCCCACTGGAAACCAATTCGAAGGGTTACAAACAACAGTCTGTTGTTGGGAGGCAGTTTTCCCTACAATAGGACGTGGGGGTTCGGATCATTTTTTGGAGAGAGTTCATGAAAACCTTGTCAATCAGCGCGATCATCGTGGCTGGAGTTTTGTTGGCCTTCGGTACCGGCGTGGTGGGTCAACGACTGGATTCGAATGCAACCGATGCTTCAACAACCAATGCATCGGTTTCGAGCGTTGAAAAGAAAGAGGGCTCGTGCTGTGGCGGCGGTGCCGCTCAAGTCCAAGTTGCCACCGACGGTGCGACCCAGCCTTCATGCTGTGCCTCGAGCACTCAAAACGTACTGGTTTCCACCGGTACCGATGAAAAGAAGGAATGTGCGGGCGGAGCTTGCTGCCAAAGCAAAGCAGCCAATGTGCTGACTTCGACCGATGCAACCGAGAAGAAGGAATGTGCCGGCGGAGCTTGTTGCCAAGAGAAAGCCACTCAAGTCTTGACCACGACCGAAGCAACGACCGAAAAGGCTTGTGACGGAAAAGACTGCCAACCAAGTGGCGAATGCTGCAAAGAAAAAGCAGCCAACGTGCTGACTTCGACTCCCGCCGCGGATGACAAGAAATGCGAAGAAGGCGCCTGCACCGAGTGCCCCGTTTCCGCCGCAATGGCCAAGTTGCCAAAGATGACTTACGCTGTGGGCACGGAAAAGACTTGCTGCTCGGATCAAGCGAAGACGTTGGCCGAACAGCACAAGGCTCCGATTCAATACGTTGTTGCTGACAAGACCTTCGATTGCCCAACCGCTGCCATGACCGCATTGGTTGAAGAAACCGAGTCGTTTGTTGCAGCCTTTACCTCGCCCAAGATGTGTGAAGTAAGTGGCAACACCACGATTGCGGGTCAAGCCGTGACCTGCCCGGTCGAAGCTGAAAAGCAAACGGTATTGGTCAGCACCGCAATTGAATCGGTCAAAATGGAATTCGAAGTGGCTGGTGAGAAAGCCGCTTGTGCTTCGTGCGCCGCAACTCAAGCGAAAGAAAAGTCGGCTCCGATTGAATACGTTGTGGGCGAACAAAAGACGACTTGCCAATTGACCGCTCGCTTGAACCTGGCACATGCCAAGTACAAGGCAGCTGTTCAAGCATTGGCAGCCAAGACCGTCACGACCGAAGCCAACGCTGGCTAAGTTGTGTCGCGACCTGGTTAGGGTCATGTCAACGAATTTTCAAGAACACCCTGTCATACGTCAGGGTGTTCTTTTTTTTGGTCCTGGTTTCCCGCCACTGCCTGACAGCATTTCCCACCTCCTGCCAAGCACCATTTGCCACCCAAACCTGGGGCGCTTTGCCACAACGTTCAACGACAGAATGACGCAACGGTTGCGCAGTGGTATATTGGAGGTTCTCCGGGGCGGCCAGTTTGCGATGCCTGACGAATTTGAAGCAAAGAGTGGAACATGATTGCGAATCAATGCCGTGGTTGGAAGTTGGCGGGGGCAAGTTGGCTATGGATGGCCTGTTGGTGGGGGAGTGCCGCCTGTGCGATGCAAGACGACAACCAAGAGTCCCGCGTCATTCCACACAACCAAGACGGGGTACCCAACGATGCATATACACCAAGTCAAGCGATCGCCGCGATGAACCTGCCCGACGGGTTTACAGCCGAAGTTGCGGCCAGTGAACCCGACCTGCAGAACCCGATCGCCATGACTTTCGACGAACGCGGCCGTCTATGGGTCACCGAAAGCTTTGAATACCCACGCCGAGAAGCGGGACCGGGACGAGACCGGATCCGGATCTTGGAAGATACCAATGGCGATGGCACATTCGACTCGGTGAAAATCTTCGCGGAAGGTTTGAACATACCTTCTGGTATCGCCGTTGGGCATGGCGGGGTCTGGGTCGCCAACTCACCGGACATTTTGTTCATGCAAGATACGGACGGTGATGATCGCGCGGACAAGACGGAAGTCGTGGTGACGGGATTCGGGCGTGACGACACCCACGAACTGCCCAACTCGCTGACATGGGGGCCTGACGGTTATCTGTACGGGCTGAATGGGGTGTTCAATTACTCAACGGTTCTGCAGGACGGACGGACGCACAAGTTCACCTGTGCCATGTTCCGAATCGATCCGCAGACTCGACAGTTTGAAGTTTTTGCCGAAGGCACAAGCAACCCTTGGGGAATCGCTTTTGACGACCAAGGCGAAGCATTTGTGAGCGCTTGCGTGATCGATCATTTGTGGCACATCACGGAAAGCGGCTATTACTTGCGGCAAGGCGGCCCGTACCCGCCCAACACTTGGATTATCGATTCGATTGTTAATCACAAGCACTTCAAGGCGGCCTATTGTGGCATCCACTTTTTTGACTCGGCAGCGTATCCCGAATCGTTTCGCAAGAAACTCTATATGGGCAACATCCACGGAGGGTCAATCAATGTCGATGAAATTGCCCGCCATGTCAGTACGTATCGCGCCAGTGGCAATGAAGATATCCTGAAAGCCAATGACGTTTGGTTTATGCCGGTCGCGCAGAAGACGGGGCCCGATGGATGCTTGTATGTTTTGGATTGGTACGATCGATACCACTGCTACCAAGACGCCAACCGTGACCCAAATGGCATCGACCGTCTGAAGGGGCGACTGTATCGCATCCGCTATCAAGACACGCCACGCGTCTATAACTTCGACCTTGCCAAACAATCCGACCAAGCGTTGATTGACCAGCTCGGAAACGCCAATGTTTACGTGCGAGACACCGTGCAACGGTTATTGGCCGAGCGTTTGTTGGCGGGGAAATTGAGCAAACCCGCGCATGAGAAGTTGATCGAGTTAGTAACTGGTTCTGCTGAATCGCCGGACGCGCGGCGGCATGCAATGTGGACTTTGGTCAGTGGCCGAGGTATCTCGCTAGAACTTTGGCCTGAGTTGTGCCGCCACTCCGACCCCGTTGTCCAAGCCTTTGCGATTCGCGCGGCGGGAAACTATGCCACGCTGCGACGCGATGAAGCGTTGGCCCGATCTTGGCAGGCGGCATTGCGCCAAGAATTGCCCAAGTTGGCCGCATTGCCATTGGGTCCAACTGCCAAATTGAACACGATCATTGCCGCGCGAAAAGTCTTAGGTCGCGATGGATTGGACACGATGTTGCAAGTCGCTGGGCAAACCCAAGCGGATGACGGCCTGTTCCCACGTATTCTCTGGCAAAATTTGTTGGCCGTCATGATCGAACACCCAGAAGTTGCCAGTGAACTCGTGTCGAACCCAAACTTCGCCAATCAACCCATGATTGCAGATTTGGCTCCACGGTTGGCGGAAGTCCTGATCTCAGGCCAACCATTGTCGCGGACCTTGGAATTAGCAGCGAAGTTGGGTGAGTCAGAAACGGGTACCCAAGGTCGCCAACGGATCTTGCAGGCGATTGAACGACGCGTACTCAATGGAGAGATTTCACCCGAGAAGATTCAAGCGGCATTTCAAGCCGAATCGGTTGATCTGAACCATCTCCAAGGTAGTCCCGAATTCGATCGACTTTTGATCAGCGCGGGAGCAGGTATCGATGTCAAAAAATTAGCGACGACGTTCCGCGATAAAAACGTTTCTCTGGAACAACGCCGCGCGACGTTTTCGACCTTGGCGTTTGTGGCTCGGGATCCGGAAAAACGAGAAGCTCTCCAGATCAGCTTGCAATTGGCGGACGAAGTCCTGCAACAGGGCCAAGAGATGGAGCTCATCAATCATGTGATTGACCAATTGATTCGCTTGCCTGACGCATCCGTCGCGGACTTGTTGGTGAAGGCGGCGATCCAAGTGGCACCCACGACTCGCGCTCGAATTATCGATGCTTTGACAAGTCGCCCTGAATCGGCCAAAGCTCTTTTCAATGTGTTAGGCACAGGGCCGCTGGGTCTCACACGAGACATGGTCAATGAAACCCAAGTGCAACGACTGTTGCTGATGGGCGATGCCGAACTGGCGACGCTAATTTCCGAAAAATGGGGAACGATGCAGACCGGAAATCGCGGCCTCATGATCGATGAGATTACCCGAGTCCGGCGAATTGTCCACGAAACGCCTGGTGACTTTAACCGTGGCTGGGTGGTTTACGATCGAGTTTGTGGGCAGTGCCATCAGCTTGCAGGTCGTGGCGAAAAAGTGGGGCCAGCGATCGACGCCAACGGTCGCGCGTCATTGTCGCAGTTGTTGTCCAACATGGTTGATCCAAATTTGGTGATCGGCACCGACTATCAAGCCAGGCTCGTTGCAACGACGGACGGTCGGGTGTTGTCGGGACTGGTGATCGAAGATACTCCCGAACGGTTGGTTCTGAATTTGCAAGGTGGGAAAACCGCATCGATCCCACGCAATGAAATCGAACAAGAAAAAGTCAGCCCGAATTCGCTAATGCCCGAAGGTCAAACTCGGCAGATGACCGATCAAGAAATCGCAGACCTGTTGTCGGTATTGCTGTTGAACAACCCAAACGATCGCAACAGTGGTCGAATTCCGGAGGGACAAGCGCAAGAACAAACCCAATGGTCGGTTGATCGGTTTGGGCCACTGTTGGCGGAAGCCTTTGCCGACTTCTCCACACAACAGTGGTTCGATGGCGGCTTGGGATTGCTCGTCTCGCACGAAGATCGCAAAGCCGTGATACGTACTTTCCCGGCAGCGGCCGATCAACCCACCGTCTTACAACGAACCGTGCAATTACCGGCCGAACCCATGTTGTTGCGGTTGGGAGTCCATCACCATGAGTCGGGGGCATGGAAGTTGGTCGTCGTCGTCAACGACCAGGAACTCTATAACCAAGTGGTCGACGAAACCAAGACGCGTCACGGATGGTTGGACTTGGAATTGGACCTCACGGCGTTTGCGAATCAAGAAGTGCGGATTCGCTTGGAGAATCATAGTCATCTGCAGCAGTATTCGTTTGCCTTCTGGTCCCATGCTTACTTGTTTCCCGTGAAGGCCGAATTACCCGACATGACCAATATCGCGCCGGCGGATATGGAACCCGAATTTGTCGATCGGCGAAAACAGCCCCCGGTGCTCCCGGTCGAGGACGGTTGGGTCAAGTTATCACCAGATTATCCGGTGTTCGCAGATCGAAAGGCCAAGCGTTTACTAGTCGATGGACAAGTGGTACAGAACCATGCCATGCTAGAAATGTTCGCCTGCCCGCTAGATTCTGGCAAAGAACACGAGTCGGTGGTGGCCGTGTTTAGCAACTCCCAATTGATTCATGCCGGTTTATTGGCCGTCGGGGCCAAACCCGGACATCCCGCAAAGTTTGATCCGGAGTTTCAAGCGGCTGAGGGCACGAAAATACTCATCGAAGTTCAGTGGAAAGACGAACACGGCGAACTGCAAACCGTACCCGCCCGACGTTGGGTTCGAAACATCCGCGACAAGAAAGAACTCGATATGGACTGGGTCTTTGGAGGTAGCTTGATGTACAACGATGAGGAGAGCGGCCGCGAGTACTACATGGCGGAGGGCGGTGAACTGGTCTGTGTTTCGAACTTTGCTACAGCGACTTTAGACTTGCCAACGCCAAGTTCCGACGCCGCTGCAAATCAGATGTTTGAGGCCAACACGGAACTCATCCCACCGTTGGGCACTCCCGTCCGACTGATTCTGACACCCGTGCCGACGAAGTAACGCCCTCCGACCGACAGAAGGATAGCTCGCCTAGCCAACCGTGTGCACAGCCGCAACTTCCACCGGGGATGGGGCTGGACTAGGCGAGTGTACTGGCAAAAAGAGCGTAAACATGGTCCCTTTACCGACCGTGCTATCAACTCGGATTCGCCCTTGATGCTGCTCGATAACTTCCTTGCAGGCAGATAATCCAAGACCGGTTCCGCCTTTGCCGGACGAATCGGGGCCGGATTTCGTTGTGAAATAGGGCTCAAAAATGCGATGCAGAACTTCGGGTGGCATGCCACTCCCATAGTCGCGAATCGAAACCGCAACACAATTCTCTTGGGGCAAATGCGATAGTTTGACGATGATTTGTCCACCCTTGTCCATCGCCTGCCGAGCATTGGTCAGCAGATTCAGCAAGACTTGTTGAATCTCGTTTCCAATGGCGCGAACTTTGGGCAAGTTGGCTTCCGCTTGAACCTCTACCTGCACTCGAAACTGTTGCATCTCGCGACCCAACAGGACCATGGTTTCTTCGATTAGCTGGACCAAATCAACCGGGGCAAAGTTGCCGCTGCGATTTTTCGCCATGCCTAAGACGCTGTGCGTGATTTTTGCCGCACGTTCGCTAGCAGCCAAGATTTTGTCCAAAGCCTTGTCTCGGGTGGCTTGATCGGGATGACGGATGCCCATTTTGGCATAGTTCATGATCGTCATCAGAATGTTATTGAACTCGTGCGTCGTGGTCCCGAGTAGCTCACCTAACGCGGCTCGGTTCCGCAACTGAGCCACCTGAGCACGAAGTCTTTGCAATTCATCTTGAGGAGATTCGGTTGTAGACATGGAGTTCTGGGAGATTCAGTTGAATTAGGGAAACGTCTCGTCACTTGATCCTGCCTTCATTAGAGATATCGTCGAACTAACCTGGGCTTCTCCAACCCAAACCCCTACAATCGCCACCGGCCGTCGCGAAACCGTTTTTGACGGGCCATTTCCACAACGGAGAGCCGAGATGGAACATGTCGTTAACACACGATTCAATCGTGGCTTGAAATTGGCCGAAAACTGCGGCATCGCCATTCGCTATGAATATTTGCATGGGCAAGGTGGCGGAATTTGCCAAATCAATCAGCAACCGCAGCTGTTCATCGATCTGGCGCTCCCACCGCTCGACCAATTACAACTATTGGAAAATTCACTTCAATTGGTGATCAACGAACAATGGCCTGTTCCACACCTCGATCAATTAGTGGCCTGGGCAGAATCCGGTAACGGGTGATACCACACGCGAAGAAATTGATGCCATCGGCTGGGGGCGTCACCGCTCGTCGAGATACTGCCATCTTTGGTGCCTTCTTCCCAATCGTTCCATAAATTGGGCATTACGACTGTTTCGACTTGCAGCAGTTGAACGGGGTTCTCGGCTAGCCAACGATTGGCTGCGTTCACGGCCGCATCGAAGTTTTCGTAAAGCCCCTCCGAGATTAGCCCCGGAGCCTTGACTTGTCGTGGCACAAAGTCGATGTAATGCAGGGGAATCATCCGCGATAGAGCCCCTGAGTTTCGATGTATTTTTCAACCGCGCGCGGCGTGCGAAAACGGACGCTACGACCGCTCGAAACTCGCTGGCGAATGTCCGTCGAGCTAAATTCGAATTGTTGCGAATCAACAATTGTCGACCTGATCGCATCGATTTGTTCGTCGGTCGCAAAGCCGCGCAACACTTGCCAAGCCTCGGCGGCGGTTGGACCGCTGGTGCTCGGCCGATTCACCACCAACAACCGAGCCAGACTCAAGATCTCCTGCGGCTGATGCCAGCGTGGAAAATCCAACAGCGAATCCAATCCCATCAGCAAAAAGAATGTATCGTTCGGCGCCCCTTGCTTTAAGGCTCGCAAGGTATCCACGGTATAGCTGATCTCGCCCCGCTCCAACTCGATGGTCGAAATCGCAAAGCCGGGATGATCCGCAATCGCTAACTGCAACATTTCAACCCGAGCCTTCGCGTCGGCGATCGGACTTCGCGGCCGGAGCGGTGAATGGGCCACGGGAACAAACAGCACTCGATCCAAAGAGGAACTTTCCAAACATTGCTGGGCCAACAACAAATGACCGTAATGCACAGGATCAAACGAACCGCCAAACACACCAATATTCATGATCCCACTCGCATTGCACCCGACTCTTGTTCATTCCCCGAATCGTTTGCAATTTACCATACCCGAAACCAGATCGGCAGTACCAGAAAAAGTCGCCGGAGTCACAGGCCAACGGATGGCATTACCGGACCGGTTCGACGCGTACGAATCCCAGGCCGATCGGCGGCTCATGCCGAACTCGGCTCACAACTTCGTGAGCCAGGGATGGGGCAGACAATACTCGCCCGCACCACACTATAAACACGCGACGCGGAATTCTGGGCCTTTCTAGGCTTTGCTTGAAGTCGCGTTTGGCACGCCAACCGGTGTGCCGTTACCAAAATTTCTCCGGCAAGCTAAACTGAAGGCCGTCAGTCGTCCTTACGCATCGAGAATGCGACGCTGACGCCCGTTTCCTTTCGAGAACTCCCGTTTCGTATGTCGAACCAGCCTGATTTGGCCGACTTGACCGCGCGTTTGCAAGGCGATGTACTGACCGATGAAGTCAGCCGTCGCTTGTACGCGACCGATGCGTCCGCCTATCGTGAATTGCCGCTGGCAGTGGTGGTCCCTCGGTCGGACGCGGATCTCCGAACCTTGATCCGTTTTGCAACCGAGCAACGCACCAGCCTGATTCCGCGGACCGCGGGAACGTCGTTAGCCGGACAAGTCGTTGGCTCCGGGATCGTTGTGGATTTGTCGCTCCATTTCAATAAGATTCTGGAAATCAACCCAGCCGAACAGTGGGTTCGGGTCCAACCGGGACTCGTCCGCGACGACTTGAACCGAGCCCTCAAAGTTCACGACCTGTTCTTCGCCCCCGAAACGTCGACAGCCAACCG
>JAEUIP010000330.1 GCA_016795075.1 Planctomycetaceae bacterium
CCAAGACTCGATACTCAGCTCCAACAGCGTCTCGATCAAATCACTCGTCCCGTTCGCCATGAAATCGATTGGCAGCGCAGTTCACTTTCCGAACTGGCGACGGAAGACCCGGAAGATCTCAGTCCTGGCTCAACGACTTGAGCAGGAACGGCCGAACGAGAAATTCCCCATCACCAACGAAAATGGGAGTGTCTTGCGACACTCCCACTCGATTAAATTTCAATTAAAATGCCGCTCAATTACAGAGCAGCCAAAGCCGCGTCGTAATTTGGTTCATTGACGGTTTCCGGTACAAGCTCCGTATACTTCACGTTCCCGTCCGCACCAATAACAACAACGGATCGAGCCAGCAAACCGGCCAAAGGTCCATCTTGAATTTGAACCCCGTAGGTTCGTCCGAACGCACCGGTGCGGAAATCCGATGCAGAGGTCACATTCGCCAAACCTTCGGCCCCGCAGAACCGCTTTTGGGCAAATGGCAAGTCCCGCGAAACGCACAGAACGGCAACGCCCGGCCGACTGCTGGCCTCGGCATTGAACCGTTTAACGCTCAAGGCGCAGGTCGGCGTGTCGATGCTTGGGAAAATGTTCAGAACAACCGTTTTGCCTTTCAAACTAGCCAAGCTGATCTCGCCAAGATCCGTCCCGCACAAAGCGAAAGCTGGAGCAGCACTGCCAACTTTGGGTAGGTCCCCATTAGTATTGAAATCGTTGCCTTTTAACTTGAACCCGGCCATGAATCGAACTCCTATTTGAAAATGAGAAGGGTACGTCGTACGAACTTGTCCTGCCACGGCCCCCAATTGGGCCGTAGGCAAGCGATTCTGTCAACCCGCCCCACGGCAAGCTTCTTTGGCGTTGCACCGATTGTTGCGGTTGCCGATTGTGGCAAAATCATGGTATGAAACGGGCGGGCACATCGAGCTGGGAAGAAGTGAATGATTCAAAAGCGAATTTTTGTGGCTGGCCATCGCGGCATGGTAGGTGGCGCGGTCGTGCGCCGACTCAAAGACATGGGCGCCACCCAATTACTGACCCCGGATCGAACGACCGTCGATCTGACCCGCCAATCCGCGGTTGAGACCTTTTTTGCGGAACAGCGTCCTGAAATCGTGATTTTCGCCGCCGCCAAAGTGGGGGGCATCCATGCGAACAACACCTACCCCGCCCAGTTCATCTACGACAATCTGGCAATGGCCTCGCACGCGATCCACGCCGCGTACCAAACCGGCGTCCAGCGATTTTTGTTTCTGGGTAGCACCTGCATTTACCCGCGGATGGCCCCCCAGCCGATCCAAGAGAGCTCCCTGCTAACCAGCCCATTGGAAGAAACCAACGAAGCCTATGCCCTGGCCAAAATCGCCGGCCTGAAAATGTGCCAGTTTTATCGGCGGCAATATGGAGTCCTGTTTCATAGCGCCATGCCAACCAACCTTTACGGACCTGGGGACAACTACCACCCCCAGGACTCGCACGTTCTGCCGGCACTACTACGGCGATTTCACGAAGCGAAACTCCAACAACTTCCCTCCGTAACCGTTTGGGGAAGCGGCAAACCGCGACGAGAGTTCCTGCATGTCGATGATTTGGCCGCCGCTATTGTGCATCTGCTGCAAATTGATAACCCACCCGACTGGGTCAATGTCGGAACCGGTGTCGATATCGCTATCGCCGATTTGGCTCGTTTGGTCGCTGAAGTGGTCGGTTATCGGGGCGAAATTCTATTCGACACCAGCAAACCCGACGGCACCCCCGTGAAACGGACGGATATCGGGCTGATTGAGAAAACGGGCTGGAGCCCCAAAATCGATTTCCGTGCCGGCCTCCAAAGCACCTATGCGGACTTTTTGGGCGGTCATGTTCGGGGCTTGGAAAGCCAACTCCAACCGGTTTGACGTTCCGAACAATGCCATCCATACTTGACCCCTACAACCATCCTCATCGCCCATCCACCACCGGACAGATCTTTAAGGCAAGAAATCCATGAGCAAAACTCAAAAAACGGCACTTATCACCGGCATCACGGGACAAGACGGCTCCTACTTGGCGGAACTTCTGCTTTCCAAAGGTTACTTGGTACATGGGATCAAGCGGCGGGCGTCCAGTTTTAATACCGAGCGGATCGACCACATCTACCAAGACCCCCATGACAACCCGTCGTTCTTCCTACACTATGGCGATCTCAGCGATACTTCCAATCTGATTCGCATCATTCAACAAACGCAACCAGACGAAATCTACAATTTGGGCGCGATGAGTCACGTGGCCGTTTCGTTCGAGTCACCCGAATACGTTGCTGACGTGGACGCGATTGGCACCCTGAGATTGTTGGAGGCGATTCGCATCTTAGGCCTGGAGAAGAAGACTCGGTTCTATCAAGCGTCGACCTCGGAACTCTACGGCTTGGTCCAAGAAATTCCCCAAAAGGAAACCACACCGTTTTATCCTCGTTCGCCCTACGCCGTAGCGAAGTTGTATGCCTATTGGATCACGGTCAATTACCGCGAAGCTTATGGCATGTATGCCTGCAACGGAATCTTGTTCAATCATGAATCCGCCCGGCGCGGCGAGACCTTTGTGACGCGCAAAATCACCCGCGGGATGGCCAACATTGCCTTGGGACTGCAAGACTGCCTGTTCATGGGCAATATCGATTCGCTGCGTGACTGGGGACACGCCAAGGACTATGTCGAAATGCAGTGGCTCATGCTGCAACAGGATAAGCCAGAGGATTTTGTCATTGCAACCGGCAAACAAATCAGCGTGCGCCAGTTCTTTGAAGTGGTCGGCAAGCGGCTGGGAATTCGCCTGAAATGGGAAGGCCATGGCGTCGACGAAGTCGGTATCGTGACCGCCGTGGATCCATCGCATGCACGCGATTCACGCGAGGAAGAGAAGTGGAATCGCTTGCTGGGACAAACCGTCGTGCGAATCGATCCCAAGTACTATCGCCCGACCGAAGTGGAGACATTGTTGGGAGATCCCTCCAAGGCTAAAGCCAAACTCGGTTGGTCCCCGAAAATCACCGTTGAGGAAATGGTCGACGAAATGGTCACTCACGACTTGGACCAAGCCCGCCGCTTATCGGTCTTGCGCCAATCCGGGTTCGAAGTTGCGATGAGCACCGAGTAAC
This sequence comes from Planctomycetaceae bacterium, assembly GCA_016795075.1. Taxonomy (GTDB): domain Bacteria; phylum Planctomycetota; class Planctomycetia; order Pirellulales; family Pirellulaceae; genus M30B19. The sequence continues at coordinate 3,134 of JAEUIP010000330.1, forward strand.
TACTTCTGGGCCGTTTTGTTTTGGACCAGTGCCTGATAGATCGTTTCCGTCAACTGCTTCAGTCCAGCCCCGGTCACTGCCGAGATCATCAAGACGGGGCGACCAATGGTTTTCGACAACTGTTGCTGCACTTCAACGGCTTCCGGTAATTCGCCTTTACTGACGACGGGAATTTCCGGCCGAGTGCCCAAACTGTCGCTGTACTTCACCAATTCGTCGCGAATGTTCAGGTAGTTCTGGATCGGATCGGTCTGGTCCATTGGCAGGGGTTCGATCAAATGCACCAAGATTCCCGCCCGTTCGATGTGCTTGAGAAACTCGTGCCCGAGGCCCGCCCCCGCATGGGCGCCTTCAATTAGTCCAGGGATGTCCGCCATGACAAAACTGCGATTGAGATCCAATTGGACCATACCAAGGTTCGGGTACTTGGTCGTAAATGGATAATCAGCAATTTCCGGTCGCGCGCGACTCAGGCGACTCAACAGCGTGCTCTTGCCAGCATTTGGCTTCCCAATCACACCTACGTCAGCGATGACCTTCAATTCGAAGTCCAAATGGCGGTGCTGACCTTCTTCCCCATTCGTGTGCTGCCGCGGGGCTCGATTGACGGCCGACTTGAAATGAGCGTTTCCCTTACCGCCCTTTCCACCCAACGCAACAACGACCTCTTCCCCATCACGGGCCAGATCCTTGAGGACCAACCCGGTTGCATGGTCCCGGATCAAAGTCCCCACCGGAACCTCGATCAAGATATCTTGCCCTTTCTTGCCGTGGCAATCGGAACCCTGTCCAGGAACGCCTCTCTCGGCAACCCAATGCGTGCGATGGGCCAAGGCCACCAATGAATTAACCTGCTCACGAGCCACCACAATTACCGAACCACCATCCCCACCATTCCCGCCACTTGGGCCACCCTTGGGAACGTATTTCTCGCGTCGAAATCCAACGCATCCGTCGCCACCACGCCCACCCTCAACCTTAATCTGCACACGATCGACAAACATTCAAACTCGCCTAAAATCAAACCGCAGCCCAACCGTCTTTGCTTCGTACGACCGCCACACCCTCGCACCGTTTTTTCGGACCCATTGTCGAGAATCAGGGCGAGTGCCCCCTTGGCTGTTTCAGCAACAAACCGATGTCAGTGTAGTGGGCGTCCAACTGTTCCAGAAGGTCCCAACTGGCGATGAACCCGCAAACTCATGCCAAACAACTCGTATTTCCGAGCCAACTTGGCTGGATGGGCCTGATAATTTCTTCCGACGAACTCGCTCGTACCCAAATCGAGTACCTCACGTTTGGCCACCCGACGGCCGAATTGGCCGAACAGGCCGTGGCGCACGGATCGCTGACCAAAAGTGTTTTGGCCAGACAACGCTTAGAACTGGATCACAAAACCGACCCCGAACTGCGGGACTGGATCGGCCGACTACAAGAATTCGCGTCCGGTCGTTTCGCCGACCTCAGCTTATTGCGGCTCAACCTGGGTTCCTTATCCAATTTTGGACGCCAAGTCATCGAGGCCTGCCGGAACGTCTCTTGGGGAGAAACCGCCAGTTACGGTGAATTGGCCCGACGCGTTGGTTCGCCCGCTGCCAGCCGCGCGGTCGGCGGCGTGATGGCTCGCAATCGCCATCCTTTGGTGGTCCCCTGCCATCGGATCATCGCCAGCAACGGAGCGCTCGTTGGCTTCTCCGCTCCGGAAGGTACACAGATGAAAAAACGGCTGCTGCATAACGAACGCTCCCGCGATTGACACGCCTTGGAACGCTGCTGTCCTCCACCCTTGTCAATCCTCCTACATCATGCTCCCGAAGGTGGTTGTTGATCCAAGATCGCAAACAAATCGGCCGTGTCGAACGTCCAGCCTGGCAGAACCGGTCGGGCGTCAATCCGCTCGCCTTGTTTAACAACTTCAAACTGCTGACTAGTAAAGAACACCGTGATGGTTCGGTCGCGGAGATCAACCATCCAAACCAATTCGACTCCGGCTTGAAAGTACTCGCGCCGCTTACGGGACATCTCGCCGTAGGTGTTCCCTTGACTCAGGACCTCAATTACAAAGTTTGGAACCAAGCGAGGTAAGGGAGAGGTCGGCAGTTTGCCCTCCGGCATTCGGTTCCAAGACACAAACGCAACATCTGGTCCTCGCACGATCTCTGGAAAAAGTTCCGTGAACCCATCGGCCCCAGTAACCACGCCCAACTGGTGCTCAGCAACATAGTTGCCCAACCAACGGCCAAGCAACATCCCCAGCAAGGATTCCAACCATCCCATTGACTTCTCCACTAGCGTTCCATCGATTAACTCATAGTGTAGCCTGCCGGACTCACACATGACCAACCAGTCTCTCGTGGTCGCAAGCCCCGGTGCCGGGTTCATGACGATGCGCGACAAAGGAATATCGCCCAAGTCTTGCAGTCGGTCCTGCAGTGTTTCGGGATAAGAAACGCACATAGTCGCCTCATTTTTGACGCTGCTCAATTGTATATTAGTAACGAAACTAGGCACTGCCGCCCCGTCGTTCGCCGCAAATCGATCCCCAAAGGGTCTGAACCTAATGGCTTTTCCTTGGCAACTAGGTCCAAGTAGCCTTCCTTCCACAGGGTCACCCAAGTGGGTTCGCGCCCTACTGGGATCGCATGATATTGTAGCCGTCTTCGAGTCAACCTCCAAACATTTTCCCGGATAGAAAAAGACTGAGCCCTCGAAGACGCGAACGTCCGAGGGCTCAGTTCAAAAAGGCAGT
>JAEUIP010000331.1 GCA_016795075.1 Planctomycetaceae bacterium
AAAATCGTGTAATTCAATAGTTTACGTTTTGGAACACTCTCAAGTTCCCGGGTACATATAAAATAATCGACTAAAGGAATCATTAAATCAGGAACAGGTAGTTTTGGCATCATTGAAACAATTGCTGGACCACGCGGGTGTCGACGTGGTGGTTAGTGCGTTGCCGGTGGACTTGCACGCGTCTTGTTACGTGGATGTTTTGAACGCCGGCAAGGATCTCTATGCTGAAAAGCCATTGGGATTGACCGTCGCCGAGTGCGACGCCGTGGAGCAAGCGGCCAAACAAAGTGGGCGAATCGTGCAAGTGGGGTTTCAACGCCGAGCCGATCCGCGGTTCATTCAACCGATGAAGTTGGTGCACGACGGCGAGATTGGCGCTTTGTTGGAAGGTCGCGTTTTGTGGTCGAATTCTTGGGGTCCGTTAACGGGTTGGTTTGGCCAACGCCGACGGTCGGGCGATTGGATGGTTGAGCAGGCCGTGCATAACTGGGACGTGCTTAATTGGGCGACCGGAAGTTTGCCCAAACGAGCCGTGGGATTTGGTCGCAACGATTTGTTTCGCGAACACCAAGCCGATCGCGACGTGCACGATTATTATTCCGGAGTCTTGGAATACGAGAACGGCGTGATCGTGAACATCGTCCATTCGTGGGTTCCACCGACAAAGTTCAACGAGGAGTACACGCGGTTGATTGGCACGACGGGCGGAATTGATTTTAATTCGGGGACTTTCTCGTACCGCCCCGATCAGAACCGTCCGGATCGCGTGGCGTTTGAAGGACCGGCGAACGTGGACAACAATGTGTTGGCCGTCGAGTCCTTTCTGAAGGCCGTACGGGACCGAAGTCAGCCGGTCGCGACCTTGGCCCATGCTCGTGCGGCGTTGTTGGCTTGTTTGCTGATGCGGGAAGCGGTGGATCGTGGCACCGCCGTGACGTTGAAAGACATCGGAGCCTAATTCAAAGCACTGTCCAAGCTTGAAGTTTTCATCCGTCGATCGGCGTGGCCAACTGTGGGCAACTTCGAATTTATTCGACGTTTCCCGAAAGAACATGGAAATCGGTCGAGTTTTTCGGCAAACTGCCGCAAGTGGATCTAGGTGGAGTTAGGGCCTTCCTTGCCGAAACCGTTCCGAAAAAACGATGGATCGCTGGTTGTCCACCCGGCGATTGTCGAACTGCCGAGGTAGCGGTTGACAGCGACGGGCCGGTCGCTAGAATCTGGACACCCACGGGGGATTAGCTCAGTTGGGAGAGCGCTTGCATGGCATGCAAGAGGTCATCGGTTCAAGTCCGTTATCCTCCACTTTCTTTCAAATCGACTGCTTCGACTGGGCTTTTTTACGTTCCGATTGAAGTTTGCGAACTCCATTGGTGCTAGGCTCTGTTCCAAAAGGGGTGCTGACCGGTTTGCCCCTCTCTGGTCATTCTTTTCCTTTTTGTCCGAAATTCCTACAAGCTCTTCAAAGAGTCAGATTCCTTTTGGACCACAGCCGAATTATCCATTTCATATTGTTTCCGGGGCAGAGTATCCGATTCCTAAGGGTTCCAGCTCCGATCTGGATTGCCACTAACTGGCATGTTAAAGTTGGTCGTTGACGCGGGGAATCCAGTTTAGGCCGCTTAACGGATGCGAATGACCACCAGGATTTTCGATGACGAACCGAATTCTGTCCCTGTTCTTGCTGGGTATCGGGGCCGTCGCTGACGCTCAGACTGTGGATTTCGCGGCCCAAGGCCCAGTAAGTGAAAAACGCCTGCCCTCGACTGAATTAACGGGCGCGGTGACCGTTTCGTTTGATCTCGTGCCGACGACCATGTCCTTCGACCTACCGTGGCACTTTTGCACGGTTTCTGAAAACGGGATCAAAGTGGCACATTTTGCGGCCGAGACGTACGACCCGCGTCGCTGGGATGGCAAGGGAGCCGATGCTTCCTTCGAGGCGGGCATGGACAAGGAAGGACGCTTTGCCCGGGTTTGGATTGAGCACCAATCCCCTGCTCGGATTGTCGTTCGGGTCCGCTACGCACTTGTCAATTCGAAGGGACAATTCGCCCGTCAAGATGTTGCAACCGGCTCGCCCTACAATGATGGAAACGGAGAGTGGGGTGAGGAACGTTTCACGATCTATCCTGATGGGACGTTCGTAAGGCACATGCGAATTCACACAGCGCTCGCGGCGATGAGTCAGCCGTTCGGATTCTTTCGCGAGCCTCCAAATGTGGTTCATGAGTTTATGGAGACGGTGGTCATCGGACCGCCGGGACATGTGCCCACGGATGATATTTCCACGGAACCAACGCTTACGCTTTTCAAAATGTTTGATGCGAAACCGGGCCGTGTCTTTCCCAAGGGTACCGCCAAGCAAATTTCGTACGCAATGCCCGAAGGTCCGCCATCTGACTTCGGCGAGTTTCGTGATGCGAACATCATGTTGTTGCATACAAACTCCAAGTTCCAACACTTTACAATTGGACTTCCCTACGGTGTTCAAGTCCAGCCGTATGGCTGGGAAGACAACCGGGAGTTTCCTTTCACTACTTGGACGGGGTATGACGATCGAAGCATCGGCTATGTCTCAGCCATCGGCCACCTTATTAACCACTGGCACTTCCGACGCACCGAAAAGACCATTGAGCAGGTCTATCTCCACGGTATGACGGTTCATAACGGGACGCACGATAAAATCCTGAATCTCGCATGGTCGTGGATCGCGCCTCCAGAGTTGCAAATGCCCAACGTGAAAAAATCGCCGAACGACAGCGCCGGTGAATACAACAATTTTACATTTGATCAAACGCAGAAAGCCTATGTCGTCCCGCGCACGGTTCCTGGCGCCGAGCGAATCGCTTTCACCCTCGATGCAATTTACGACGACGAGTATCTGCATGGCACCATGTGGCTGGTCAATCCGGCATTCGTGGTGAATGATTGGAATGACTCCCAAACGCCGTTTCGAGTTGAACTCGACGGAAACCAACTGACGAGCGGTGTCGACTACCGCTTCGGCTTTGAGCCAACAAAATCCGGCAAAAATCTCGTCATTTGGCTGAATAAGACCATCGATCTCAATGATCGTGAAGAACACAGTGCAAAGTTCGCGATCATTCCAGAGCCAACACGATGAGAGTACGCTCACTGGAACGCGTTGGAGTAAAGTCGACGCTGCCAATTGACCGCGAAGTTAGCTAGTGCTTTTTCACCATTCAATTTGGGTGTTAGCCACTCGGGCTTAGCCGGCTAACCCCCAACGACTGGTTTTGCCGATCCTCATCCATTCACCGATCGCCATCAGCGAAACCACTTCGATCGATCGACTTAAGGCCACACGGAAATCGCTCGCGGCGGACCCGGAAATGGCATTTGAGCCTATTGTTCCACGGTTGATTCGGGGTAGCGGCTTTCTGCCGGCATTGTTATCCGCGATAATGCGGCAAGTGTATGGTCGATGGATCGACTGGTTCGCTACTTCTTCTCCAGGAAAGACTCGGTCATGTCGCATTTTGGAATCTTGTTATCCGTCATCGGGTTGACCGTCTTTAGTTCGGCAGCCCACGCTCAGCTCCGTTTTCAAAGAGTCGCAAATCTGCCAGCTCCCAGTGAAAATGCGGGACGATTTGCCGGCGGCCGTGAAGTGCAGTTCAGCAGCGACAAGAAAACGTTGATCGCTGTGTTCTTCGGCTCGACCGTCCGATTATTTGATCTCGAGAAGAATGTGCCCATTGGTGAACCGATTCGCACCGCTGGCGATGGCGAAGTCGGATTCGTGAGCAATGAAATCGGCTACACCGCCGACTGGGATTCTGTGCGGTTATGGGATACCAATTCGGGCCAACAGATCGGTGAACCAATTCCACACCAACTGCGAGAAGACACCATCATCCACCCAGCCATTCATCCAACTGGCAAATGCATCGCGACGCGGGCGACCATGAATTCCGTTCAACTTTGGGACGTGGCCGCTCGCAGACCGATCGGGGAGCAGAGAAATTATTCGGCCGAAGTCCAATCGCTCCACTTTTCAGACGATGGCTGCTTACTATTCGTAAATACGGGCGGGACGCTCTATGCGATTGACTCCGATACGAGCGAAACCGTGGCAGGTCCCATCGCTTCGGAGGGGCAGTTCCGTTATTTCTCGAAACAACAAATGCTGCTAACGACCGAACAGGAAGGCGCTGTCACGAATCAATTGGTCATTCGTTCCACGGGTCAGCAGGGATGGCCTGAAACACATCGCTCGACTCTGCCGGGAACGCTCGTTCGGATGCTCCCATTACCCAACGATCAAGTTTTGGTGCAAACAGCGAAGAAAGATCACACCCCCGCGATCTTTGTCTTTCCCCTAGACAAACCAGAGACTCGGATTGAGATGGAAACGAAAGCAGATCGCGCGTTTGGGCTGGTGGTCTCTCCAGACGGTCGGCACTGGATAAGTAGCAATATCCGAGATATCCGTTGTCAAGAGTTCGGGAAATTGGGGCCCGAATGGCAAAAGCGAATTCCGCCCAGTGGTTACGACCAACACCTTTACCCATTGGACAATGAACACTTGGTAATCCGGGACAAGCAAGAACATTTTGGTATTTACAAAGTAGTGGATGGAAGCGAGGTCTGGAATCAAACCGGCGTAAAACGATTCAGTGTGGCCAAAAACATAACATGATTGCACTTTGCAAGCGCGACGGGGTCGAAATTTGGCGAATGGAATAAGCCGTTGCAAAGTCGATCACACATTCATGAGGCGTCAATCCGTCCCGGCGTTTCCCGGTGCCTCCATGGTCCGCGAAACTTGGCAACGAAGTTTCGGTGCAAACGTATTACTTGCAAAGGGTCGCAATGAAAACAACTTTGGTCGTTGATGGGCGAAAATGCACGTCTCCTGCTAACACGGCTGCCGAGTTTACTTCAAGCCTCGGGCTTTCAAGACCATGGCAGGGCAATCTCGATGCGCTCGACGACATGCTTTACGGAGGATTTGGTACCCCTGAAGGTGGTTTCCTATTGGTTTGGAACCATTCGAAACGAAGCGAAGCTGCCCTCGGCCCTTTATTCCATACGCTCGTGGCCGTCATTCAAAATCATGACCACATCGAGCTGCAGCTTAAGTGATTATTCAACTCCGAGGAAGTCTTCAACAACAAGCGTATGGGCACGTGCGTGGAATGAAGCCACAGAGGACACGGAGAACACAGTGAGGATGCACGGGATCGGCTCGGAGGTAACCGTTCACGAAGCCAGCGGCGATAGTTAACCGCGTGGCCAGAGCAAATTTGGCGAATTCCAACTTAGCTTCGAACAACAACGCGAACCGCCAAATTGGCGGCGGCCCGCGTTTGGGATTTGAGCGGCCACCTTTATTTCGTAACCGTTCAAGAAATGTAGGGTGCCGTGGAGCAAGTCGCTGAAAAAACGGGCTTCATCGGATGTGGAACCCGTGAGCACTCCAGCGCCTCAAAAATACAAACAGATGACTTGCGCAACGCACCAGCCCCTAGCATTGACCAACAACCGTGAACGGATGCTTTATTTCTTCCGTGAAGTTAAAACGCCGTACTTCCAGGGCAGAAATAGCGATGCCACAATGTAGATACAGAACATTATATTTATAGATTGAAAATTGGTAGTCGGATAAAAAAACGTTCTCTCAAACACCATTGAACCAAAACCGCAGGCCACAAACGCCAATGCCAACCACGCACGTGCATCCCGACCAATCTCTAGCCAGAGTTTTTCACCACAAGACTTGCATCGATAGCCGAACAGGGAAACACAGACGCGCCAACGGTTCGTTACCTCCGCGCAAACCGGACACGGCGACGTTAGGGAACTCGGTTTACTTCTCGCATGATCAGACTTCGGAGGTTCGTACGGGTTTG
>JAEUIP010000332.1 GCA_016795075.1 Planctomycetaceae bacterium
TGTTACTCCTTGCGCCTTCATCTCTGCCTTCGGAAGGGAGTCACGAAATTTCTTATCTAGCTCAGAGAGGTCCACATAGATGACTCGGTCCGACCACTTGCCGCTCACTATGGACTTGGAACGATGGCTGAGGTACGCGCGACCATCACGCTGGCCGAGATACGTGCTGCTATGCATCGTTTGGGACATTCCGACCAGCGCATATTCCTTTTCGAACTCATCTGGTGAAACACGCTCTGGAGTAGCGCCGTCGGGCAGTCTTGTTTCGATAGTTGCGGGTTTGTTAGCGTCGGCAGTTTGCGCGAATGTGGTGGCCGAGCAAAGAAGCGCGGGCGTCATGGCGACGATGGATGCGAGGGTTCTTGCCAGTGTTCTCATGTTTGTCCTTTCGATTGGTTGTTCCGAATTCTTGCCTGAAAGCATGATGGAGTGTGCCGCCGACGAGACCGGCCATTTAGTCACACCCACTTGCAGTTTCTCCGCAGTTATGCAGTATCAGCAACCAAACAAATTGCCACTTTCGTTTCGGGCCTTTAATGAATCTTGTTGCCCAGAGCACCATCGGCCGCGCGCGGCGCTGGCCAGGATAATGCGCGGCAATTGGACGAGTAGGGGCAATCGCGGGGGACACACATGTATCCCCGATGCGGATCCCCCGCACTTCGGACCTTTTGAAAGCTCTTGAAGGATTGCCGGTCGAGTCGGGTGCGCAAAGGCTCGCAGCAGCACGGTCGCTGATTTCGTGTCGATTTCAGTTAAGATCTCACTCCGGGTTGTTGTATTCGCATATCCGAATAGAATCCCGTTGGTTTCATTTCGCCACACAAGATGAGTAGCTAAGATGGACCGGACGCAGCATTGGGAAAACGTGTACCAAACACAGAATTCGACCGACGTAAGCTGGTACGAACCTGATCCGAAGCAATCACTGGATTTGATCCTCCAGGTTGCTGGAGAATCACGAGGCCGAGTGCTTGACGTCGGCGGTGGCCAGTCGTTCCTCGTCGATCGACTGCTCGGCACGGGATTCGAGCATGTCGCAGTACTCGATATCTCGCAAACCGCCATCGAATCGACCAAGGCTCGACTTGGTGAACGGGCTTCGCAGGTCGAATGGATCGTCGCCGACATCACGCAGCGCGACGCAATTGGTGAGTTCGACTTTTGGCACGATCGAGCTGTATTTCACTTCATCACTTATCCAGATGACAGAAGGCACTACGTGGGTTTGCTAAAGCGATCCCTGCCAATCGGTGGGCACTTCATCGTAGGAACGTTCGCCAAAGGCGGGCCCGAACACTGCAGCGGCCTACCGATTTGCCAATACGATGAAGCCACGATGCAAGCAGAGTTAGGTCCATCGTTCGAACTGGTAAACTGCAGCCAGTACAAACACGTCACGCCTGCCGGCAACTCGCAGCTGTTTTTTTTCGGCGTATACAGGAAAGAAAAGTAGTCCTGTCGCAAACAATAGTCGCAATCGAGCAAGCGACAATTTGAAAGATTGGTGGTTTTTGAAAGCGACCAATCGGCCCGATTTGTACGGAACTCGTGGTACGATCGAAGACGGTTGAACGATGAATGTGTGTGAACGCAAGAATCAACGCTTTTTTCATGCGAGTCGTCAATGCGCGTCAGATGGAGTTTTTTGAGTTCGCTTGATCCACTGAGATTTCGGTTTGCTTTGTTGAATCAATGACGCATGACGCCGCGGGCAAATGGATTGAGAGAAATTTCAGCCATCAAAAAACTTCTTTAAAACATGGCGGGTTGCGGCTCGGTTGGCTCGTCCCCAAGCGTGCATTAGCGGAATGTCTTTCGGGCATACGGCTTGGCAATTGCCCGCTTTTCCGCAATTTTGAATTCCACCGGGCGCGATCATCGCTTCAATGCGGCGTTTTACAAGCGATTGACCGTTTGGGCTCGAGTTCATCAGTACCGCTTGGCTCATCGCCGCGGCGCCAATGAAGTGTCGGTCAAACTCCTCGTCGCGGCGTTTCTCAAATGCATCTTCGGACTCATCCGGTCGTCGATCGATGACAACCTCATTGAACTGCGGGCACGCTTCAAGACAACACCCGCAGCTCATGCATTGGCTGAGCGGATAGTCTTGTTCTTGTTGCTCCGATGATTGCTTGGGTCCGCTCCCCATGTCATAGTAACCATCAACGGGAATCCAACATTGAAGTTTTTCCAAGGCACGGAACAAGCGATAACGATCGACGCAGAGGTCGCGAACGACCGGGAACTTACTCATCGGCCGCAATTCAATCTCAGTCGGCTCGTCCAATAGCAAGCGATCGACCAATGCCGAACAGGCTTGCCGCACGCGCCCGTTGATGCGCATTGTGCAGGAACCGCAAACCTCTTCCAAGCAACCTGAATCGTAAGCGACCGGCGCGACGTTTAGCCCCTCGTTGGTAACCGGATTCGCAGAAATCCGCTGCAACACGCTGGTGATGTTCAGTCCAGGCTCGCGGTCGAATGTGAATGCCTGCCAGTACGGGGGCTTTGATGGATGGTCTTGGCGTTCGATGCGCACCGTGAATTGTGGGGTCGTCATGCTAACGCTCGCTTACAGTCCTGGGAAATTTACACCTGCATATCTACAATAGGGCATCCCGTTTGACTTCGATAGTCCGATCCGCGTCCAGGAGATGCACGATGAACCAGCCGAGCACGATTTACGAAGTGTTGGCAATGCTAGCTGACTACCACCAAGGCCGGGCCAAGCAATACGGTCAGATTGGGGCTGGGGTAACCGACCCACAAGCGGAAATATTGCTTGAGCATCTTGTCGAACTTGAAGAGCACTCGTTCAAGGTAATCCAAGCAGAAATGAATGATTTGCATTCCGATCACTCAACTTTTCTAATCCCGGGTCCGGTACTTAGTGACGAAGCGTTGCACGCCGTCGAGTGTCGTTGCGGGGCAGACCCTAGTCTGGCGGAGACAATTGACTGTGCGTTTGCTTCTGGCGATCGGCTGAATGAGCTCATTACGCGAATTGAGAGTAGTAGCGCGGCCCCTTCCGTCGCGGCGTTGGCCAGTCGGCTCCGCGACCTCGAGCTGATAAAGAGTCAACAAATCGCCAAATTTACCCGCGAGGATTAGTTTTTTCACTTGATCTTGCCGTGCAGAAATTGATGGTCGTTGCTAAACAATCGTAGAAAGCTCAAGAGGACGACGCTGACCGTTCCAAGTGAGGTGGCAGAGGCGACTAGAAACATGATCACCACTTGATACTTGACCGCCTCGACCGGAGCCATGCCTGCTAAGATCTGACCGGTCATCATGCCCGGCAGACTGACGATACCCACTATCATCATCGAATTGATAATCGGAATCATGCCCGTTCGTACTGCGTGTTGAATGGGTGCAAGGGCGGCCTCCCAGCGAGAGGCGCCCATCGCGAGCTGAGCTTCCACTTGGTCCCGGCGAGTGACGAGTGCCTCTGTGAATGTGTTGAGCCCTACTGAGATGCCATTGAGCGTATTGCCAAGTACCATTCCCAATAGCGGAATCGCATACTGCGGATCGTACCATGGCTCCGTGTCTCGCATCACCGCTAATAACGCGAATGAGGTAACGATCCAAGCACTGGCCCAAATCGAGATGACCGTGTTGAGCCAGATGCCGGGGTAACGTCGTTGGTTTCGCCCAGCTGCGGTCAGCCCAGCAATCAGTGTCATCATTGCGCCAATGGCAAGTACGACGTACCATCGCTCAAGCCGAAACACCCATTCCAGCACTAGACCGACCAGCAGCAATTGGACCGTCGTGCGTACGCTGGCCAGAAGCAGCGACGGTTCCATCTGCAAACGCAAGCCGATCGAGATCGCTCCGTTGAAAAGAATCAACAAACCCGCCAGTGCGACTTGCCCATTAGTCAATTCAACGTATCCGTTCATGGACGTCTTTCGATAATTTGCCGTCGTGGATCTGCAGCATCGCGTTGGATATCCGCCGCGACTGTTCGTCGTCATGCGTGACCCAAACGGTAGCCCGATCCGACGGCATCTCACTCAACCAATCAATCACCAGTCTTTCCACCATGGCTGTCGAATCGGAGTCCAGTGCCGCAGTGGGTTCATCAAGCAGCAGAATAGCAGGGTCAAGCTGGACGGCGCGTAGCAACGCCGTCAATTGCGATTCGCCGCCGGACAGATCTCGCTGATGTTGTGACAAGAAAGAGTCGCCTCGGCCTAGCGACGACAACAACCGCGAGACTCGTTCACGATCGAAATGCTTGTCTCGGTGAGCTCGCAGAAAGTACGGCTGCCGCAGGTTTTCCTCCACAGTGCCTTCGACCAGCGCCGGTCGTTGCTGAAGATAGATGACTTGACTACGAAATCTTGGGATGTCGCGTCCGTGTACCGACTCGCCCCGCCATTGGACTTCGCCAGCGTCGATTGGATCGAGCATTGCTAAAGATCGCAGCAGCAGCGACTTGCCACTGCCGGTGGGACCGACAATTGCGATCCGGTCGCCACCGTGAACCGAAAGCGAGATGTTATCCAGTAGCACGCGTTCACCAGCGAGCCGGTGCAAGCCCTTCGCCTCAAGCTCGGCCGAAGGACCGGAGTGTCGCATGGCTTTCGTATTTTTCATCGGCTTCTTTTGTCTGTTTGAGATCGTCACACTCCATCGCCTACCCCTTTAAACTTCTTTCTTGATTGGCTGATGTTCGGCCTCCAAATCGTCAATATAAGTCTAGTGTGATCGCCCACCGGACTGAAGGGTGGCTCGTTGTCGGGTTCAGGTCACCGGCCCCCCCGGGAATAATGGGAGTGAGTGGCTGAATCCACCAATGGCGAATGGAGGACCGCCTGATGTTCAGTGCCGCAAGCTGCCTCGATACTTCAGACTTGATCGTTCCCATTTGCTTCCGAATTGTTCGGGGCTAGGAATGACACTCCTTGCAATCGCACGGAGCCCCATTCAATTTAAGGAGAATGGCAATGGATCGAAGACACATGTTGGCAGCCGCCGGTGCAGTCGCTTTAACGGGTATTGCGGCGGGCGTTTCGCGTGGACAAGAAAGCGTAGCGGCTTCGAAACCAACGGCTGCTTTAGACAAATTGCACCAAGAGTGCTTGGATATCTGCCAGCGCTGCGAGGCAACTTGCAACGCGACCGTCAATTACTGTGTGACGCATTTGGCAAGTGGCCATAAAGAGCATGCGGCGTGTGCCGCCATGGCGATGAGTTGTCAAGATTTCTGCGGGTTGAGTGCAAAGCTCATAGCGCGTTCATGCACGCTTACTCCAGCGGCCTGCGAAGCTTGTGCGAAAGCCTGCGAAGCTTGTGCAGCAGAGTGCGAAAAGATGAAGGCCGATGCTCAAATGGCTGCATGTGCAAAGCAATGTCGCGAATGCGCCGCAGCTTGCCGCAAGATGGTCTAAGCATCGATCCCTGTCGCTCAAAATGACCGCTTCGCTTCAATGCAAAGGAGTGCATTGAAACGCCGCGTTCAATTCATATCTGGAAAAACATTCTAATATCTTCGTGGTTGGGATGCACCATGCGCGACCGCACGTACTGACACCAAACACGGAAACTATCCGTTTCTGATTGTCGCTAAGTCAGTGTGTTTCGAATCCATTTCATTAGTAAACTAAGAGCCACCATGGCGCAGACCCACCCGCCTCAACATGCATATCCAGGAACGCCCATCGATCTCCAGCCCACCGGCGAGTCTCTGGCCGAGGCCAAAACGGTCGCGATTGTGAAAGAAACGACGTTCGAGGCTATTCGAATGGTGGTTCGAAAAGGCCATGAGATCCCCGAGCATCAGGTCGAGGGTGCGATTACGATCTATTGTCTCAGTGGGCAGATCGCCTTCACCGCCCGCAGCCAGACCCACGAACTAAATGCC
>JAEUIP010000333.1 GCA_016795075.1 Planctomycetaceae bacterium
GCCGGCAGTCTTCCTGCTCAAGTAGTCAACGACCTAACGCGGGTTGTATCAACGTCGGAGGATGAATGGTTAGGCGGGCGCAGTCAACGGGCGGGAGTATACGGAAACGAAACGCAGTGGATCGCCCTCAACCGCCCTACCGCTGAAGATCGTAGCGAAACCTTGACGCGGGTCGAAGTGGAAAACGTGCTCGCGGGACTGGATTTTCAAATCGTGGAAGACCAAGTTGGCAGTGGCAAGAGTTTGGCCAGCGAAATCTGGCGGTTGTTTGTGATGGCAATGGGGTTGGCGTTGATAATTGAAGCGTGGTTGTGTTTGCCGCCAAAAGCAACAAGTGTCGGGCAAGCTGCGCAAGAACCGGCGAGGGCCGCCGCATGATCGAATCGCAGACCTTTAGCTTCGCGGGGACCTCGCCACTGAACGTCGCTCTTGCCGTGATGTTGGTCGTGGTTGGAATCGTGTTGGCGGGGATGGCCATGCAACGTTCCGGCTACAAGCGGTGGATCGTCGGTTTGGAGCTGCTGCGTGTTTTGTTGGTGTCCTTGGTGGCTGTGGCAATCTGTCAACCAGAATGGATCCAATCATTCTTGCCCGACACCGATCCCGTACTCGTGGTTCTCCGAGACGAATCCGATAGTATGAACACGGCGGATATCCCCGTGACGGGAAATTCCGTCTCACCAGACATGATGTCGCGCAAGGCCTCGATCGAGCCATTGATTGCGGCGGACTTCTGGGCGCCAGCGGTTGCGGATCGCACTCGGCCGATTCAAGTGATCATGGAACCGTTCTCTTCCGAGTTGGCTCAGCCCACCACCGGCACCGACATCAACATGGCGTTGCAACGGACCCTTGAAAAACACTCCAATCTACGCGGCGTGGTTCTGATCTCCGATGGCAGTTGGAATTTAGGCAATACGCCCAGCGAAGCCGCAACTCAATTGCGCATGAACGACGTGCCGGTTTACACAGTCGCTGTTGGGAGCGAAACACCGCTGCCCGATCTGGAAGTCGTCAGCGTCGAAGCGCCGACTTTCGGTGTGGTGAACAAGCCGACCCGAGTCCCCTTCACAATTTCTAGCACCTTGCCGCGCGACGCCGAATTGGAGGTCGTCTTTTCTTCGAATGATGGAGAGCGGATGACCAGTCGCGTGACGATCCCGGCTAATGGCACCTTGCAACAGGCATTCGTTTGGAACCCTCAGAAAATCGGTGATTATTCGGTGACGGTCGAAGTCGAAGTTGCGGACGGCGAGCGGATCGCAGAAAACAATCAGATGACCGTGCCCATCGAAATCCGTCGCGAATCACTCAAAGTCTTGATCGTTGAATCGTATCCGCGTTGGGAATACCGGTATTTGAAGAATGCTTTGTCGCGTGACCCTGGGGTTGAAGTCCGCTGTGTCTTGTATCATCCCGATATTGAAGCAGTCGGCGGTGGGAAAGAATACTTGCCACAATTCCCGGCATCGGTCGACGAACTGACGTCCTTTGACGTGATCTTCTTGGGTGATGTGGGCGTTGGTAACGGTCAACTGACGTCGGAAGATTGCCAACGCATCAAAGGCTTGGTTCAGAACCAAGCGACTGGCTTGATCTTGATGCCCGGATTGCGCGGCAAACAATTGTCGTTGGTCGATACGGAATTGTCGGACCTGTTTCCGATTTCGTTCGACACGACCCAGCCTCGGGGATGGGGAAACCGAGTACCTGCGCAGCTGCAATTGACCGAAATTGGAAGTCAAAGTCTGCTGACCAAGTTAGCGGACTCGGCCGAAAACAACATGGCGTTGTGGAATCGGTTGCCGGGGTTCCAATGGTACGCACCGGTTTTGCGTGCGAAGATTGGCTCGCAAGTCTTGGCGGTTCACTCGAGCGAATCGAACGCGGACGGTCGCATTCCATTGTTGGTGACCAAAACCTTCGGAGCGGGCAAGATCTTGTTCATGGGCACGGATGGTGCGTGGCGCTGGCGCGAAGGTGTCGAAGACAAGTACCACTATCGGTTTTGGGGACAAGTCGCGCGGTGGATGGCTTACCAACGAAACATGGCCGGAGGCGATTCCATGCGTCTGTTCTATTCGCCGGATCGTCCGCGAACAGGACAGACCCTTTCGTTGAACGCCAACGTGATGGGTGCCAATGGCGAGCCCCTCCAAGCGGGCCAAGTCGCTGTGCAAATGGTAGCGCCGTCCGGGAACGTGCAAACGATTCAACTAACATCGCAAGCTGAAACGGGTCAATGGGGTTTGTTTACGGGAGCGTTTGTACCTTTGGAAACCGGCGAGCATCAAGCGACGTTGACCTGTCGCGAGACTGGCGCGACCTTAGCCACCACGATTAGCGTCCAAGGCTTGCAACGCGAGCGGTTGGGGCAACCGGTGAACCTCGCTCCCTTACAAGAGATCGCTGCGATCACGCGTGGTCAGATGGTGAAACCATCCGACATCGAACAAATCTTGGCCGCTATCAAGAAGATGCCTGAGCCGGAACCGGAAACTCGCCGCATCCGTCTCTGGGCTCATCCGGTCTGGGTTGGGCTGCTGATTGGTTTGCTGAGTTTGTTCTGGATTGGTCGCAAGTTGGCTGGGGTGATATAATGGGTGTTCCACATCGTGATCGTAGAAGGGAAATTCCATGGACACGAAGCCGTTAAACTATTTGGTACCGCCTGAGACCCGGATGGTATTGGAGAACATTGCCTGGGGAACCTACGCTGCGCTGTCAGAACAACGACATGGCAGCGTCCCCAGGATGACGTATGACGAAGGAGTTCTGGAAATGATGAGCCCCATGCGGGAACATGAAAATATCGGATGTTTAATTGGGCGAATCGTCGAAGCCTACTCGGAGGTTCGGGGAATCGAAATCATCAGCGTGGCGTCGATGACGGTCAAGTGTGCAAGCCTCGCAAAAGGGTTCGAACCCGACGAATCTTACTATGTGACGCACGCAGCGCAGGTCTTGAGTCAGACAGAAATGAATTTCGAAGTCGACCCACCGCCTGACTTGGTCGTCGAGATTGAGATGACATCGTCCGCAATTGAAAAACTAAAATTGTTCGCCGCGATGAACGTGCCAGAAGTCTGGCGTCACAACGGCGAACTACTGAGGATGTATCGACTTGAGAATGCCGAGTATCGCGAAATTGATTGCAGCGTTGAACTACCTGGATTGGATGCGCAGCGGATCAACGAGATCGTGCTTCGTCGGAATTCGGTTGGCGAAACCAAATTGATCCGAGAATTCCGGACGTCGATTAGTGGTTAATGGTTGAAGAATGGTTTCGCGCTGGATCATCTAGTAAACGGTGGAATGTTAAGTTGTTGACGTTTTTGTTTCACCAAGCCAGTGCTGCAACCAAGTTCCGCCGCTAACTGAGCGTCCGAGATAACACCCATCTTCTTGATAACTTCTTTCGTCCACCTAAGGTCACTGCGACGTCGAGCTGAGATCCCAAGTTCCACTCGTTTGGCCGCGACGAATTGATAAGACAAACCGAGTTCCATCGCCAACTCATCGTCGGGAATTTGGCCTAGTCTTTTCAGTTCTTTGGCCTTCCAAGCGTATGGGCCTCCAGATCGGAACGGAGGAATGCCCAACTCTTCGCGTTTCTTCGCCACTCCCGTCTGCGAAATTCGCAACTCCCTGGCCAGCTCCGTATCCAACATCGTCCCCAACTTCGCAATTTCAGCCTTGGTCCAAGGACGTTCTTTATGTCGGCATGGTGGAATTCCCAACGACTCTCGTTTGCTTCGAACGTCCGCTTGAGGATAGCCCCATTGTCTTGCGAGGTATTGGTCAGGCATTTTCCCTAATTGTTCGACTCGAGCGGCCGACCAACAGACTTTTTCTTTCCGATCAAACGGCGGAATCCCCAGAACCACTCGGCGATGTCGAACCTGCATGGGCGGAATGTTCAATTGCCGGGCCACGTCGCCATCCGATTTCGTACCAAGCACAGATTCCTCATCCTTTGTCCAGTCATGATGCGTGGGGTTCGAGTAGTCAGCCAGCGGAATCTTATGCAACGCACGATAGACGCGAATTCGTACCCGGTTGACCTTGAACTTGTCGGCAATTTGTTTGTCAGTCATTTTTCCAATGAGTGGAATGACGTGGGCAGGCAACTCCGGCTCTGGATCCATCTGCTTCTTGCCGTAGGGCAAGATTCCAAGTTCGATGCGTTTGATCTTCACTGCGACCGGGCATACTTCGTACTCGCGAGCCAATGTCCCATCAGGGATCTCACCCAGCAGATTCAACATGCCGGTTGTCCATTCGGTTTCCTTCGCCTCGATGAATGGTGCGATTCCTAGTTGATTTCGGAGGCGAGTGACCGTACCAGCCGTGCATCCCCATTGGTCGGCCAACTGAGTATCTGGGACCGTTCCCAATTTGCGTTGTTGCGTCTGGGTGAGCACCAACTTTTTTCGGGGAGCCATTTCGCTCGGAGGCAATGGTGGAGCAACATACGGCAAGATCCCCAGTTCCTCTCGACGACTACGAACATGATATTTGGTTGTGCCAATTTGTTTGGCCAGATCCGTATCGTGCATCGTCCCCATGAGCTTGTCGATTTTCTTTGTCCAGCGTGGGGCAGCAGTTCGTGAGACAGCTTTTGACTTGATTTGCAACTTTCGCCGCCGTTGATGGACAGAGCGCGGAGCAATCCCGTACCGTTCTGCAACCACTCGATCAGGTACGGTACCGATCAAGGCATCGAGTTCGGCTGTCCATTGGACATCTACATATTTTTTTAAGGGTTGATTCATGCCAGGTCGAGTTGAATTCTGTGGGAGCTGATTGCCAATTTTTCCGGCGTCATTCTCGCCTTCCGGGAATAATTCTCAAGAGCGTTTTCGGAAATTCAGGTGACATCGAGTCGCCTCTGGGAAATGCTCGACGAGGAAATCCACGTGGGGTCGTTTCTCAATTCAGTCTCCAAGCCGGAAATAGGTGCGATGGTTCTTTTGGCGGGGGCGTTCCGCCGACAATCGAACTGGCCGACGCGCTGACATCAAATGTCTCCAAAAACGGAAATTCCTGGCAACAAGTAGTGCTATCAGCAGGCCGAGGAGGCACAAAATGGGCCGCCTTCGAAAATCCTATTTTCGTGAGATTCGGGATATGACAGGGCCAATTCCAACGGGTACAATCGATGGTGCTGATGATTCATCGATTGGCTTATCTGCCCGGATCATGGACTGTGAAAAATGAATAAACTGGAACTTCCCCAACGGACCAAGGCCAAGTTGCTGGAGTTTAGGCGGCGGGTTTGGACGGTCAAGTTGATCGAAGGGGTTTGTGCTGCGCTGTTTGGTTTGTTGCTGTCTTATTTACTAGTCTTTGTTCTCGACCGGTTCGTTGATACGTCGGCGTGGTTGCGGTGTGCGATTCTAGCCGTCGGATCTTTGGGCTTGGCAGTTTGGTTTCCGTGGGTTTGTCATCGATGGGTCTGGCGGAGTCGGCGTTTGGAGCAGGTCGCTCGGATGCTCAAGATCACGTACCCTCGTTTGGGCGATTATCTGTTGGGAATTGTTGAGTTGGTACAGTCGCCCGACTTGCAAGGAACCAGCGAATCGTTGTGTCGAGCGGCTTTGGCACAAGCGGATCGCGAGACAAGCGACAAAGATCTGCGCGATGCCGTGCCGTTTCCGCGTCATCGGCAATGGCTGTGGACCGTGGCCATGCCACTTGGCGTGATGTTGATTGCTTTGTTGTTAGTTCCCGCCGCAGGCTGGAATGCCATGCAGCGTTGGTTGCTACCGTGGCAACCCATCGACCGCTATACGTTCACGACTTTAGAACCTCTCCCGGACAGTATGGTGGTTCCGTTGGCTGAACCAGTGGATT
>JAEUIP010000334.1 GCA_016795075.1 Planctomycetaceae bacterium
GTTCCTCCACTGGCTGGGGAAGCTTGCGGCGTCGGCGCTAGAGATCGTGGTCGAGGGTATTTTTCCGGGACCAGTGCCAACACGTTACCAGACGAAGTCGTCGCGGCGTTTTCGGCAAATTCTCGACTTGATTTTGCAGTTTGCTTCGGCAATGGAAAGTCGGAGTCGTTGCGTCGTTGTGGTCGATTCACCAACCGGTTGACCCGATACATTTCGTTCGGCTTTGTCAACCAACCGGCTTGTCGTCCGGTCAACGGGCCCGGCAAGTCTTCCTGCCACCTCAACGAGCGCAACATGTCGCGCAATTGTTCCGGATCCGCTCCCGGTAACGAAAGTCCCCAGACCCCGTTGGCGGTATCCATTTGGAAATAGGCCTTCGCGAACGAGTTGAACTGGGCCGAACCGCTAATCGCGGTCTTGTCGGGAGCAAGGACCGGCAGTTGTTGGTAAAATGCCGGAGAGCGTAGTGATTCGGAAACGACCAAACTGACCAACTCGCGATCAATCGTCCGAGCTGCGGCCGCAATCTGTTGCTGATGCGAAATCTCTAACCTGGCCTGCAACGCGTTCAATAGCGAGGCTCTTTGGGCTCGCTCCATGACGAACGAACTGCGAGTGATCAAGGCCATCGCCACGAAAGCCAATACCATGAGGACGGCATAAATCGACCAAACTCGCCACTGCTTCATCAACTCACACTGTCAGGCGGCGGCGTCCGGCAAAGCATGTAGCCCTTGCCACGAACCGTTAGCAAAAACTGCGGGCTATCGCAGTTGTCCCCCAACTTTTCACGAAGACGAGCAACCAACATATCGATGGCTCGGGTATTTACCCCGGTCGGATCAATTCCCCAAACCTTGGCCAACAACTCGCCACGAGCAACCGCCCGATCACGATGTCGATTCAAATAATAGAGTAGTTGGCTTTCTCGTTCGGACAGCGAAGCCGAGGCACCATCAGGATACGTGATTTCGCGTCGCGAAAAATCAATCACTCCACCGTTGATCGTCAGTAGCTCGTTCTCTGGCGAACCGCCACAGCGACGAAGCACGGCCTTGATTCGAGCCAATAACTCTTTGACGCTATACGGTTTGACCACATAATCATCGGCCCCCGCTTGCAGGCCTCGAATGCGCTCGTTTTCATCACCCCGAGCCGTCGCCAAGATCACCGGCACTTCCGGCTTTACCCCGCGAATGGCCTCCAGAATCTGCAACCCATCGATGCCCGGCAACATCAAGTCCAACAGGGCCAAATCGTACGTCTCTTCTAAAGCGATTCTTTGCCCCGCGTAACCATCCTCGGCGACGATAACCCGGAACCCTTCCGATTTCAGCGTCTCAACAACTCCCAATCGAATCGCTGGATCGTCTTCCACAACTAGGATCGTGATGTCATTCATCGTTTGCCAATTTCTTGTCTGGTGCGACAGAGTGCCGATCCGAAACCACCCCGCACCAACCTCTGGGCACGGAATTTCCAATAACCGCGGATAAACTCTGGGCTTTGTCGAAAGTTAGGTTTTCGCGTAGCGACGCTTGCCAAAGCGTGGTGCCACTTGGAAATATCCACGGGCGGGTAAACGCCGTTACCCGACTTCGGGACTTTGACAAAGCACTAGGCTTTGTCGCAAAAAGCGGGCGTTCCTACTCCAGACGTGTTTTTTGTCCGAGATTTCGGATACCCACTCCAGGAGCGAACTGCTTTGGGGACACAGCCTAAGACAACTTTAGCAGGTTGGAACCGACGATCAAGCCGCAATCGCAATCTTCTGTGGCAAACGAACCAACCCGCTCCACTCGGCAGGCTCCCCCCCGGGAGAGCCTGCTCGACCGCAGCGGGTTGTCAAAAGCCGAGACACTAGTAACTAAACTCAGCACCCATGGTCACACCGTGCAGCAGCAGACCGCCGTCGCGTTTGACATAGTTCAGGTCCGACAGGGTGTGTGGGATCTGCTCCTGAGCCAAAGCCACTCCGGTCAATCCCAGCAGGCGATAGCCCAGGCTCAGTCGCCAATTGCACGATACATGGTAGTACATCCGCGCATCAAACTCGCCGAATACTGCGAGGTCGGTGTCTTCGTTCATGTACGAGTAGTTGCCAATGCCCGGGATCACACCCAAGACGCCATTGCTGTTGGAGATGACTTGATCGGCTTCCATGAAGTTGGTTCCAACACCCGCATTTGCCCCCAAACCGAGTCGCAACTTATCGGTAACACAGTACTCGCCTGAACCGCCCGCTTGGGCACCGACGAACGTGTTTCGCGTCAAGATGTCGTAATTCAGTTGATTGAAATTGAATCCAAAATTCGTGGACGAATGCGCTGAATACTGGAGGGTATCTCGGAGTCGCATCACCCGAATGCCAAAGATGCCTCGGTACAACCAATTGTTGTTCGCACAGACACTGGCGTGGTTGAGCAAGTTCCATTCAAAGCTATGGAACTCACTGCTGCGTTGGATCCGATGATAATCAGCCGTGTTGTAGACGTCATCGACGTTGCCCCAGGGACCGATGGTCACCAGACCAAGGCCAGCCAACTGTGTGATCGGCATGTTGCCCAAGATCGCCGAATTGGTTTGCGATTGCAGACCCCAATATCGGCCTTCCCAGCCTTTTCCACACTCATCTTGTCGGACAACAAACGCTTCGACCCCGTGTTGGTGACCGATGTTTGCATCGGACACGAGCAGTCGCTCGGCTGGCATCGCGTTTTCGTAACTCAATTCGCGGAAGTCGGCCCCATCTCGACTCATGTACAACCAGCGTGCTCCAACCACCGTATAGATATCGCGCCCACACTTGTCGAAGAGTTGCGCCAAACGTGAGCTGCCGGAAGCCGATCCTCGACGTCGCTCGCCGGCAAATCCACGATCCGAATAGCCGTCATCATAATAGCCTTGGTCGTCATAGCCCGGCCCGCAGGAACCGTCACCGCAATCACCGGGGCCGTAGTAGCGTTCTTCACCGTAACCGCCTGGGGCAATACCGCGACGGGCGCGGAATCGGCCCGCAGGAGCTTGGTCATAATATCCCATGTTGTCGTCACACCCCGCGTCGCCATAGCCGGGTTCGCAACCTTGATCGTAGGCTCCAGGACCTGGTTGATAAGGTTGACCTTGTACAGGATAGTGCTGGTCCATTGGCTGCGGTACAACCGCTGGCCCTTGAATACCGGCCTCGATGGCGGGAGGTGCCACGTTCGTGCTTTGCGGATCATCATAGCCGCGATTTGCTGGCCTTGAAAAACGTGCTGGTTCGACGACGGTAGAACGAGGCCGTTCCCCCGAACGATTGACCGGAGCCACAGGAGGCGCTGGATAGTACACTGGTCCGCGCCCCTGAGAATGTTGCAGTTCCGGTTGATTCGCACTGGCGTTGTATTGTTGCCGGAGTTGCTCGGCCACGGCTCGCGACGCTTCACTAGCGTCGGCCGGTCGGCTAGTCGGCCCAGTTACTGGCCATGCATTCCGGTTGTCTTCCAGTTGGATTTCTTCTTGATAGCGAACCGGACGTACCGGACGTCCGCTTGGAGCTGGCTGATAATCACGGTACTCGCCGTCGTTGCGTGGCTCGACCGGACGATACTGCTGCGCATAAGTCCCTGAAGTTGATAGCAAACAGACGAAAGCAGTTAGCCAGGAAAAGCGTTTCATTAATAAACCCTCAGTCGAAACACGGCAGTCGAATCGAAGCAAACAAATCGCTTCATTTGGTACTTTCGGAAGTTCTGCTACGACCGCTACAACCGAATTAACTCTATTTTTCGTTGCGATTTGAGAAATCATCGTGGCCTCGTTGATACGATCGCCACAAGTTGCCCATTTCGCCCCATAATCCAATTTTCCCAAACGGTTTTTTCCGGCTTCCGCAAATGAAGTGTTAGAGTTTGGCGTTTCTAGTCGCACGGTTCCGCCGCCGCGCCGGCTCGATTTGGCTCAATGCGCAGACTCGCTCCGCCGTCGAATGGTTGGGCTGTCACTTTGGCTCGTATAAGGAAATACGGATGACACACCGAATTCAACTCGGCGGGACGGCAATGGCCTTCTTGGCAGTCATCTGTGTATTGCTTCAAATCGGATGCCAGAACATGGGCGTTCCGCGAATCGATCCCTACGGCGAACGTATTTTTATGGCGCCGCCGAACCGCACGCAGTTATCCGGCACGTTCGGAAGTTGTCTTCAAGGACTGGGGTGCTTTTCTCGAGGCTCGAATCCAGCAACGGCGGCCGTCGCGCCCATTGCCCCTGTACCGATCCTGGCGCCCATGGGCCCGGTGATTGGGTCAGGAGTTCAAGTGGCACCACCCGTGGGAACACAACCGCTACCCACCGTTGCGACACCGATTGCCATGCAACCAATGGTGGTCACGCCCTTTTTGCCGCCGGTTACCAAGTCACCGCCCTGTGAATACCAAGGCGCCATCGGCAGTTGCTTGGAACTAAAAAGGAAAGCCAAAGAACTGGGTGTCCCGGCTGAAAATCCATACAAAATTTGCCAGCGTGGCAAGCGTGGCGAACTCTTGGTCACACCCTCAAAAATCGTCGCCCCCGTCGGCAGCGAAGTTGTCGTCCTAGCCGGCATTTGCGGCGCCGATGGGTACTTTGTCACCAACCAACCCATCGAGCTAACTCTTTCGCAAGATAGCGTTGGGCAAATCATCGACTACCAAGGGCGTTCGACCAACAAGCTACCACGGTTCTTTGCCGCAAAAGCCACCAAGACGTCGGGCGACTTCTTGACGTTGAACACGTCGCGGAAGGAAGAATTGATCAAACGCGGCACCCCGACAAACGTGGACGACATCCACGTGGAGAAAGGTCAAAGTTGGCTCACCGTGTCATCTGCCTCGCCGGGTACTTCGTACATCACGGCCATGGCACCAAACGCCGAGGCCTGGGACAAACGTCTCAAGTCGATGGAAATCCAATGGGTGGACGCATTATGGACCCTGCCGGCTCCCGCTACGGCAACGGCCGGGGCCAAATACCCACTCATTACCAACATTCGCCAAACCCAGGATGGACTGGGAGTGGGCAATTGGAAAGTGCGCTACGAAATTGCGGGTGGTGCTCCCGCTCAGTTTCTACCTTCGGGCAGTCAAACCGCCGAGGTTCTCACGGGACCAAATGGCAATGCCAGTGTGGAAATCCAACAACCCAGCAACGAAATTGGACCGGGGACAACCTTTATTCGCGCCGACGTGATTCGACCGGCCAACAATGCGGCCGGTTTTGAAGTCATTGAGAGTGGAGTAACCAGTATCCGCTGGGTTGCTCCGGCATTGACGATTCGAGCCATCGGTCCGCGGACCGTCGCAATTGCGACTCCGTTTAGTTACCGCTTGGAAATCACCAATCCCGGCGACCAAGCCTCCCGAGAGACAACGGTGACCCTGGAAGGTCTCCCCGAGGGACTGGCTTTTGTGAGTAGCAACCCCAAGCCCACCGAGTACGGCAATCGCCTTGTTTGGAACTTAGGCGATGTGCCGCCCGCGTCCAATCCCAATGTGATCGACATCCAATTCAAGTCCGATCAAGCCGTTGGTTTAGCACGATTGTGTTTCGATGTCGCGAGTGCCGTTGACCAAATTCGAACCCGCGCCTGTGCCGAGACTCAAGTTGTGGCCCCATGCCTGGGAGTCAAAATCGAAGGAGACCGCCAAGGTCGCGTCGGAGATATCACGACGTTCAACTTGACTTTTGTCAATCAATGCGATGAACCACTGCGAAACTTGAAGGCCAGTGTGATGGTCGAAGGTCCTGGACTGGAAATCGTGGGTCGCACTGGACCGGTTACCTTTGGTCCAATG
>JAEUIP010000335.1 GCA_016795075.1 Planctomycetaceae bacterium
AAGTGCTCCGCTTCGCCCCAGTTCACTCGATGTGGTATTGTTGACGGCGGAACAAGAGAACCTGGAAGCGGATCAATACTTCTTGCTCGACAATCGCTTCCGCGAATCGAATGTTTTGGAGTTGAAGGTTGCCGATTCGTGGCAAGTTGAACAAGTGGCCGTGGTGGATCTGCGACAGCTGCCGGAAACTTCGGCTGATCGGATTCCTGAGGCGAGTACGACTCCGTTGCAGTGGACGCCCAGTCTTGAAGGGGATCAGCCAACGATTTTGGTGGCGATGCCCACCGATCCCAAAGAGGGATTGATGGCGGTCCGAGTGCGTGCGGTTCGCCCGGTAAACCAATGGCCCATCGATATCGATTGTCAGATTGTGCCGGGGCTGACGGAGTCCGGCCAACCATCGCGACCGTGTTTGGTGAGTCTGCGCGGAACAGCGGGGATCCAGGCCCGAGGAGCCGACCCAACGGACTGGGAGATTTTGACCAATGAAGAAGCGAGGCGAATGGCGGCCGAGCTACGCGGAGTCGTGGGCGCCGGAAGTTTTCGTTTCAGTGATGAACCTTCTCGCTTGACGTTGCAAAACAATGCGGAACTGACAGGCAGTTACGACGTTTTGGCCTACACGAAAAATCAATTGGATGAGACGGGAATCATTCGACAGTGGCATCGCCTTTTGATCCAACCTTCCGGTCCGGTTTACGATGTCGATGTGGCGAGTTCGCGGCCAACCCAACTGGCGGGACGTTGGAGTGTGCAAGACGATCAAGGTCGCCCGATTCCATTTGAAGTCAGCCCGGTCGGGGACGGTGTTACTTTCCGAGTGCGTTTCCCCAAGCCGTTGAGTGATTCTGTTTCCATTGTGATCGAACAAGAATGGGTCCCTGAATCAGACGGGGTCATGTTGTTGTATTTCGCACCGAATGCTCGTTCATTCGCCGGCGTGATGGACTCGTCGGTTCCGGCTTCACGTGTGTTTTCTATCGAAACACCTCCCAACCGATTGGATGAACGTTTGCGGCAACTCAGTGACTTTCGATCCGCCAGTCGTCGTTGTTACAACGAGAAACGCAGTGTTCCCGTGTCGCCCGATGCGACGGTCGGGCCCCGTGCCGGGCAGGCAATTCAGGGTTCGGATCGGGCATCTGCCGCGCCGAGCAATTTCGAGTCGGTGTCGCTCTACGAACATCCGCGTGAAGTTCGGTTCAACCAGGGTCCGGTTCGGGTTGTTTGGAGTTCGGCCATGGTGACCAGTGCGATGCAAATCGATACATGGCAGCAAGACGCTTGGGCAACTCGGCTGTTGATCCAGGTCTTTTCGGAAACGGCCGACACGATCACGATCGAACTGCCGGTGGGAACGCCATTAGCTTCGGTCCAAGTTGATAGAAAAGTGGTTGTACCGAATCAAGACGCCAATCGAATCGAGATCCCATTGAGCGGAACCGGTGCGCAGTCGATCCAGATCCGTTGGCGAGAACCACATGATTCCCGTGTTGCTTTGGGTTCGGGATTGATTGCCCTTCCGGCTCGAAACGAACTGCTGCAAGCAACCAAGTTTTCGCAACGCTTGGTGTGTGTGCCGCAAGACTTTTCGTTAACTGCCGTTCCCAATGAATCCACGCTGGTTCAATTGTCGGTCGGGCGGCGTCTGATTAGCCCTTTGGTTTGGACCTTGGGGTGGTCGACGTTGGCGCAAGCAGACACGATGGATGTTCCGGGTTGGAGCCGTGTCCTAGCTCCGGCGGGTAATCCGCCTGAGCCTTATCGCTGGTGGCGACAAGAAGTGCCACTCGCCGCGACGCCCATCACCAGCGACCGGGTCTGGGTGATGGATCAACGACTTTTTGTGGCATCTCAATGGGTGATCTTACTCGTGGGTTGTGTGGTCGCGATAGGAATCGATCGGTGGCGTCGGTCGCGAGCTGGAGCGTTGTGGTGGTTGGGAGGCGGTTGTTTGGCGTTTGCAATGTTGGCTTCGTGGCCCTACTACATGTTCGCTTCGACGGCGCTGCTTGGATTGTTGATCGGATGTTCTTGGAGTGATTTATGGCGGATCTTGAATCGGCCTGTGCAGCGAGAATCGGAGCTTGCAGTGGATCGATCCTCGTCGAAGTTCTCGCAATCCATTCGTGGTCTACGTAGCGTACCAAGCAGTTTATGGTTTTGGGGGGTGTGGCTAGGGTTGAATGCCCAACTCGGGATGTCGTCGGAGTCGCTGGCGGCGGTCGTGAGCTCTGTCGAGACACGGTTTGACTCCGCGGCCATCTCCGCAGTGAAACCAAATCGACTGCAGGATGAGACACAAAAGTTGAACCCCGACACCTACTATTCGGTGGTGGTGCCCGTGGATGGCGAGCAAAAACCGAGTGACAAGGTCGTTTATCTTTCGCCGGAGTTGTATCGCCGATTGTCCAATTTGGCGGCGGCCAGTGGCTCGGTTCGCGACTTGGAGATTCGCAACGCCCAACACACGCTCGAGTATGATTCGCAATTGCAGCGATTTTCTCGTTTGACGACACAATACACCTGTAAGACGCAAGCCGAGAAGCTGCACTTGTTGCCTGTCAACGCGCAGGTGGATCATGTCGTACGTCAAGTACGAGTTAATGGTGTGCCCGTTTTGTTTCAAAAGCGAGGCGAGTTGATCGAGGTGGCGTTGGACGCCGGGACGAGCTTGTTGTCGGTTTCTTATGACTTGCAATCCATCGGGTCGGCGTTGGAACTGTCGACCTTGGGGGCCAACGATTCGTACGTGGTCTTGAACGGTGTCCCCAACGGGTGGCAAGCAATGGTTGCGGATCGGGACTATCCTATGGTCCGCTTTCGCTCTTCGATTCAACGTCGCTTTCGTGTCGACCGCATCAAGCAGCTCATGATCGAAGTTCAGCCAGAGGCGACGGATTGGCCCACGGCTTCCGTAGAAACATGGTTAGACATTCAGCCACAAAGCGTCCAATGCGAATTGCGACTGACGGCAGGGCGGTGGGCCAAGACGCAGCCCGAATGGTTATTTCAAGTCGACTCGCGAATGACGTTGCCGCCGAGTTTTCAAGCGAACGCTCCGACCTGGACATTGGAGCGATTGCCCGATGAGCAAAGACCGCTCGCGGCCAAAGCTGGGCCCGTCTATCGTCTTCGATTTAGCGAAGACCATGATCCGAATCACATGTTGCGAATTCCTTGGGAGTACTCGGGCCGAAGTTTTGGGGGTGTGGTTCCACCTCAAGTGGCGTTTTTGGATCTGGAGCATTTGCGAATTCGCAAATGGCTTGTCGTGCGAGTGGGAAATGGTTTGGTCTATCGCCCGGTCGACTTGTCGATGACCAATTACCGGCGTGGAAGTCCGTTCGAGTTGTCGGGATTGCGGGCAAACGGGGATAGTCGCAACCTCACCGCGCCCACGACGAACAGCGAATTCGGACGGGATGGCGGCGTAAACTCGTTGCCCGCGGTCACGGACACGTTTGTTTACGAAGAACTGCCGAGCCTGGCGGAGGCCAGCCCTGCGGTTGTCGGCCAAGTCTCGCTACAGCCGACTCAAGTAATTGGAAGTTTGCGACAAGACATTCAGCTGAATGAACGATCCGCGGCGATGAATGTGAGCGGCGAGATCGAAGTGACTCACGGTGAGCTTAGTCAATTTCCTATTCGCATGCCGAAAGGTGCTCGGATCCAGCGACTTTCGATCGCGACCGCTGCGCAAAACGAAGTCGCTTGGACGGTGCCCCAACCTACAGCGACGTACGAACAGGTGATCGTTCTGTTGCGGACTCCGGTCGTCGGCCGATTTCGCTTTGACTTGGATGTCGAAGTCAAATTGCCGTCAACCGAGACATCATTGCCCTGGGTCCGGCTGATGGCGCCGATTGATGTTGGGCAAACCGTTCAGCTACGCGACCTGACCGGCGGGTGGAGTTGGCGGTCGTTAAGTGGAAGCGAAACGCCCAATATCGACCATTCGTTAGTGGAACCTCAGAATTTTGTCGTCTCGTCCGATACGGTCGAGTCCATGGATCAAATCGAACTCATTCGCCAACAAGTCCCACGTCGTGTCGCGGGAACGGAATCTGTTCTGGACTTGTCCTCAAAAGAAAACGCGGAATCCTCGTCGACCGAGGCCAGCGGAATTCCGGATGCAGCCCAGCGCGGCCAGGTTGCGGGGCCAAGAGTTGCTCTATTGGGGAATCGACTTGTCGTGACGAAGTTGGACTCGACCCCGAATCCCAGCAGCGGGGCAGTTATTCCTCGCAGACTGGACGCCGTGCAACAGTTTTTGCTCCGGAACCAACGAGCAAGTCGCGTGAGTTTATCGGTCCCGTCCGGGGTGAAGGTCCAGCGAGCGTGGGTCGATCAGCGTCCGGCGGACGTTTGGCTTCCGACCGCTTCCACCGGAATTTCCGCCGCAGCGTTACCGGCGAACGCAACACTCGAAAAACAGCCGAATTCAGGAAGTCCGTTGAGTCAGGAAAAATGGTCGAGTCCGGAAGTACCATCGAGCCGCGACGAGGCGATTGTCCAGCAAGTCGAAGTCGCCCTCGACCCGCTGGACGAGTTTTCCTTGATAACGCTGCAGCTTTCGTGGGAAGTTGCGGTCGGATCGGCAGACCTGGAATTAATCAAAGTGTCCGCGGACAAGTCACTGCCTGTTCTGGTGGACGTTATGGACGGGCTTGAATGGCCTGAAGAATTAGTCGTTGAACCGTGTTCGTCTTTCGGCGGCGAAGTGAATATCCAAGAGGTTTTTGCGAAGAAGACTGGGGTTTGGACGCCGGAAGCAGGGGCCGCTCCATTACCGCTGGACCATCCGTTGTTGGGAGTCGCCCAACAGCCCTGGCCCGAATCCGGCTCTCGTACAAAATTGGCGGGGTATTTGACTCTGGCGGCGACGACGCAGCACGATTCGGCGGGGTCCAGCACCTGGGTTCGTTGGGATTGGGTGCTGGTTTTGGTTGGGATGGCGGTTGTCTGGCTGTTGGGGGTAATTTGGCCCAATCGATTGCCCAAATCGTCGGTTTGGGGCGATTTTGGCTGGTTGTTGGTGGCCGGCGGTGTGTGGTTGGGAGGGGGGCCCATCTGGTTGATCCTGCTTTTATCTAGCCTGGCCATCAGTTTTCTACTACTACGAGTGCTTCGGAGCGGTTTTTCCTTCCGATTCGCTTGACGATCTAGCCCGGGCTCGTTAAACTTCCGAGTTCCCAAAATTGGGATATCCGTAACGAGACCCGTTAGCTCGGGACCTGCTCACTTTGTGATGATGTGAAGTCGCATGCCAACCATTAATCAATTGATCCGCAAACGCCGCCAAGCCAAGCGAAAATTCTCCAAGTCGCCGGTTTTGGAACGATGTCCGCAAAAGCAGGGCGTTTGCCTCCAAGTCAAGACCATGACCCCGAAGAAGCCGAACTCGGCGCTGCGAAAAATCACGCGCGTGCGTTTGACCAACGGCAAGGAAGTCACGGTTTATATTCCTGGTGAAGGCCACAACCTCCAGGAACACTCGATCGTGTTGATTCGTGGTGGTCGTGTTCGCGATCTTCCAGGTGTGCGATATCAAGTGATTCGTGGTTGCCGCGACACCCTGGGCGTTGACAAGCGTAACCAATCGCGTAGCCGTTACGGGTCGAAGAAGAACAAGGGCAAGGGTGGTGCTGCTGCCAAGGGCGCGCCCAAGAAGAAATAGTCCTGCTTGATCGTTTGTTGGTTTGAAA
>JAEUIP010000336.1 GCA_016795075.1 Planctomycetaceae bacterium
GTTAGCGTGATGCCCGTTTGGTTGCCAATGGTGCTTTGAGAAACGGAAGCGACAAGCGTCGCTATTTCGCTGACCGACAAGGCTCGGTTGTACGCCACCGCTTCGTCGATTCGACCACTGAACAGGCTGGTCCCATTCGAGTCCGCCCCCAGTCGCATGTTGAGCGCATTGACTGGCACACCACCGCTGTAGTTGGCGGACGTGTCGAGCGCACCATTGACATAAACCTTGATAGATGTTCCGTCGTAAACGCCGGCGACGTGTATCCATTCTCCGGCATTGATCGTTGTCGCACCGGTGACAGAAGTTCCGCCAAGTTGCAATCGGAGCTTTCCACCTACAATATCCAGCAGATAGCCGTCGACGCCGCCGCTTGTAATTTTGTCGAAGATGCGAGCATTACTAACCGTCGTTGGATTGATCCAAGTCCCAAGTGTCATGGCCGTAGTAAAGTCGAGAGCGGAAGCGTCCGGGATTTGGATGTAATCATTCACACCGTCGAGAAAGAATCCCTGGCCAGTTACGCCGGAACTGAACGTGGCTCCATTAATAAGCGAGCCTTCATTTGTGCCGTCGAAGTCGTTGGCATTCCCTTCGGCCTTGTAGGAGGCAATCGGTGTGGCGACGAAGGTGTTTGCGTCGCGAGATTGGTTTGCATACAAATTGGCGATGTCGCTGTCGGACAACGCTCGATTGACCAGTTGCACCTCGTCGATTCGCCCATCAAACGGCACGCTGCCGGATGCTTGCGAGTCACCGATACGTAGCGTTGTGTTTGAATCAAACATCGTCCCGGCAAACGCTGCGCTCGTTCCTTGCAACATGCCATTGATGTAGACGCGGAGATTCGCGCCATCGTAGGTGCCCACGACGTGTTGCCAAACTCCAGCTTTCAGGCTTGCGGTTGATTGGACGCTTGTGTAATCCAGGGCACCATCGCGACTGATGAAGAAACTTAGCTTTCCGTTTGTCGCCTGTTGCATCACAAAGGCACGTTGGCTGCTGGAAGCATTCCATTGCCCGACAATGTCTCGTGGGTCGACCGCATCGAGGATGTCAGGGTTGATCCACGCGCTAACCGTCATCATTCCCGTCGACCCGAAGCTGGACGAATCCGCGAGTGATACATAATCGTCGGTCCCGTCGAAGCTAAAGGCACTTCCGAGCTTTCCGTTTGTCGAATTCGTGATCGTCGCGCCGTTGGTCAAGGTCCCGTTATTCAGGCTACGGGCATCGGTTGCGTCCCCTTCGGCTTGCCATTGACTGACGATTGAAACCTTGGCCGCCGATTTAGCGGCGAGTCCTAGGTTGTAACTAGCGGCGATTTCCGTGGCGGTTAGTGTCCGTGAATAGACGGCGGCCTCGTCGATAATCCCTTGAAAGTTGGCACCGCTGGCATGAGCCTGTCGACCACCCAAACGAAGGTCGTTTTGCGCTGGCGAGTTGTCACCGATGGTCGATGACGAAATCGAGCCAGTATGCACCAACGCGCCGTTGGCATAAACTCGCACCGTCCCGTTGTCGAACGTTATTGACAGGTGTGTCCACGTGTTGAGTGGCGCGATGTAACCAGTACCTACCCATGTCCAGAGGTTGGACGTGTTCGACACCGCCCAACGGATTTCGCCCGTTCCCGAGTTCCGAGCAATCTCATATTCACCCTCCCTATTGAAGATGATGGCGTCGCCGCTGCCCGCCCCCGTTGGATTGATCCACGCTTCCAACGTGAACGCATTCGTCATTTTGAAGATGCTGGACGAACCGAGCTGGACGTAATCGTCGAAACCGTCGAACGAGAACCCCTGTCCAACTTTGCCGGTGCCATAGGTGGCTCCGTTTACCAAGGTGCCATTGTTCGGCCCAACGGCGTCGTCCAGGTCTGCGTCACCCTTCCACCATCCAACAGCACTTTCGAAGGCGTCGCTACCTGTGGGCCGGATGCCGATGTAGTTTCCTTCGATGTTGTTGAGACCGCCGGTCGTCACCAGGATTCCGCTGCCGCTGGCAAAACCATTGATCGCGAAACCTTTGATCGTTGAACCACCGCCGGTGCTGCCGATGCTGAAGCCATTGGCGTTCACCCCAGCGTTGCTGCCGTCGATTTCGATCACTGGCGAACTTACGTACTGCGACTGTGTCGTCGCATCGAGGATTACGGCCTCGGTGATTGTTGGCAGCGCGCTCGTTGGTTGGATCACAAACGTTCCCAGGCCGTCTCGATTGTAGCTTGCGTCGCTGGTGGCGATATTGAACTGAATCGTGTCGGTTCCGGCGATCGCATTGGCATCCGTGATTGCTTGCCGCAGCGAGCCGGCCCCCGAGTCGTTGGTGTTTCGGACGACACTGGTTAATGCAGCCACCTTAGCAACCCAACCATCGGTTCCGGATTGGTAGCTTCGAACTGGCGAACCCCACGTCGCGGAGCTGTATCCGCCGACGTAAATGTCTCCACTGGAGTCCAACGCCATACCCAAAACGATGTCCGTTCCACTTCCTCCCAGATAGCCGATTGCGGAGGTCGCGCCACTACCGCTCAATTGCGTGACCCAAGCATCGGTGCCACTGTTGTAGGCTTGCCAGGGCGTTCCCCAACTTGCGGTCGAGTATCCTGCCACGTGCACGTTGCCGTAGGAGTCGATGCCAATCCCTCTGGCCACGTCAGTTCCGCTACCACCAAGAAACGTGTTCCACGTCAGAGTTCCGCTGCTGTTGAGCTTCACGACCAACGCGTCAGCGGCAGATGAATAGGCCGTAACGGGGGTTCCCCAAGTTGCGTTACTATTCCCGGACAAATAGCTGTTGCCGCTGCTGTCGATCGCGATTTTCCCGAGGTAGTCGGTCCCGCTTCCCCCCAAGAAGGTATTCCAAGTGAGCGCACCGGAACTGTCCAGTTTGAAGGCAATGGCGTCTTGGCCACTGCTATAGCTGCGGACTGCCGATCCCCAGGTTGCATTGCTGTAGCCGGCTCCGTAGACGTTATTGCTGGCATCGATGGCCAAGTCATCCGCCCGATCGTTGCCGGTACCACCGACGAAAGTATTCCAGGTCAAAGAGCCTGTGCTGCTTAGCTTGGCAATGAATCCATCCTCGGCACTCGAATAGGCCCTGACCGGTGTGCCCCATGTCGTGTTGCTATTTCCCGCAATGTACGAGTTGCCACTTGAATCCAGCACGATTCCGTAAGCAGCATCAATCCCTGAACCACCCGCAAACGTGTTCCATTGCAGGACGCCGCTTGTATCAACTTTGGCGACGAAGGCATCAAAATCGCCACCCCCATAGGCCGTCACCGGTGTTCCCCAGGTCGCATTGCTAAAACCCGTGACGAACGTGTTTCCACTGCCATCGACGGTGATGGCGGTTGCGTGATCAAAGCTGCCGTTTCCACCCAAGAACGTGTTCCAAAGTAACGTTCCGGTGCTATTGAATTTCGCAACAAACCCATCCTCGCCCGAAACAAACGCGCGAACTGGCGTGCCCCAAGTAGCACTGCTGGCTCCTGAAACGTACACGTTGCCGCTAGAGTCAATTGCAATGTCGTAAACGTAATCCGTCCCGCTACCGCCAACGAACGAATGCCATGTCAGCGTAGGATCGATGACCAGCTGATAATTAAGATCGTAGTCGCCCACGACAAACCCGACTTCGTCGTTGTCAATCAAGCGAAAAGCGACGTCGACGTAATGCCTTACCCCGTTAATGTCTTGCCAGGCGATCGGCGCCGACTCGGTCATCGTGCCGCGTTCGAAGTTCATGACAAGATTGCCATGAACATCCAGGCTGAGATCCTGGTTGTATTCCAAATGAATCTGATCGACACTTACTCCCGCGTCGACGTAATAAGTGCTCTTGAGTAGCGTGCCCACGTCGGATTCGAAAACTGCATCTATTCCCGACCAAAGGTCCGCATAGAATACGTTCTGATAATTTTCCGACGAGGCATCGAGCAGACTTTCGCCGCTGAAGTTGTGGCGCGACACCGGATCGACAACGCTCGCGCCAACGAACTCAACATTTAGTAGTCGATCCAAACTACCCACGAAATAAGACGTGTCATCAAAGGCCACGATCTCGCCGCTTGCGGCCGTAAACGAGAGCAAATCGTTCGAAGCAGCTGAATCAACGGATCTTGCGGAAGCCTCCGATCCGTCAGGATGCCAAGCCCAAATGGGGTCGTTCAGGTCCAGATTTGCATTGTCAGCACCGAGGACATCTGCATCAGGAACAAAGATGCCCAACGGCGAGGCGCTCATGAAGACGCGGCGCTCCAACTCCTCGACGTGCAGGAACGACGGAGGTGTGGCCACCGAATTGGCCTTGGTCCATTCCCAAATTCTCCCCAGCAGGGAGTTCCACCACGTACGCCAGCTCATGTTGTCCTTTCCTCCGCTGCATGTACGAGCCTCCAATCCTGTTCGTCCACAGTGCGCAAGGCACAAGAACGCTCAAGAAACTGCACGCCGGCTGTACAAGAGGTTACTCACGCACGACGCGATCGCATGAGTTTCCCCTGTAGTTCCTTATTCAGGTGTTGCGACCGGAAAAGATTAGGCAATCGGCATCATTCACGTAGACTTACGAGACTGCCCAATCGCAAAAGCCAAAGTTTCCGAGCGCTCCGATTGAATCGATGAACCCAAAGATGCTGGTTAGCGCGGGCGATTCTGCTAGAATCAAGTTTCGTGGGTCTGGTTTTTTTTCCGGAGACAGTCCGATGCATGTTTTCGTACGAATGATGGCGATTCTGGTCAGTGGCAATTTGCTGCTTCATACTTCATGTTCAACGGAAAGCCCTTTCACGATCGAAAATTCCCAGTCGGTCTCGTCGGCCGAAACCGATCTTCAAGCATCAGGCCGCGAAAGGTCTTCCGCGCAAACAGGACCTGCAAAAGAAACGACGAACGAGGATTGGCCGGCATTCCGCGGGCCGACCGGGTTGGGGACTTCCCTCAATGCCGGACTGCCGTTGGAATGGGGAACCGACAAGAACATCGCCTGGAAGACGGCCCTGCCTGGCGCGGGAGCCTCGACACCTGTCGTTTTTGGAGGTCGGGTCTATCTGACGGCCTATACCGGGTTCTTTGTACCTGGTGAATCCGGTGGAAGCCAAGATCAACTGAAACGTCACTTGCTGGTTTACAACTTAAATGATGGGGCACTGATTTGGGAGAAAGCCGTTCCCGCCAAATTGCCCGAAGAAGATTCGATTCGTGATCATGGCTTTGCCGCCAGTTCCGTAGCTGTGGATGCCGAACGAGTTTACGTTTTCTTCGGCAAGACGGGCGTCTTGGCATTTGATCACCAGGGGAACCAGGTCTGGCAAGCCGACGTTGGTTCCCAGACGAATGGTTGGGGCTCATCGGCATCCCCAGTTCTCCATGATGACTTGGTGCTGATCAACGCAAGTGTCGAAAGCGAATCAGTCGTGGCTTTGGATAAGGCAACGGGGAAAGAGCAATGGCGCGCGGGTGGTCCGGGACAGCCGAATGCCATTCGTGAAGCGTGGAACACGCCACTCGTGATGAAAGCGGAATCGGGTCGAGAAGAATGGATCGTCCCCACTGCGGGAACCGTCTTCGCCTTTGAACCAAAAACGGGCAAACAACTTTGGTCCTGCAAAACCGACATAGGTTGGTACATGGTCCCGTCGCCAGTGGCTGCGAAC
>JAEUIP010000337.1 GCA_016795075.1 Planctomycetaceae bacterium
TGCCAACCGACCTTTCCATCGAATCCAACGGTCTGTTTTCCGACGCCGGCCATTTCAATCACCATCAACATCTTGCCATCGGCTTGGTGCATTTCCAGATTGCCTTCGATGCCGGCTTGCGGAATCGAGATGGTTCCCTTGGCCGTCAGGCTCTTGATTTTAGAAAACGCTTCGCGACCTCCGACGGCTTCCGCATACTTGTCAAAAAGTGCCTCCGCTTTGGGCAATTCTTGATCGGCCTTGGTTGCCGGCTTGGTTGCTGTTGCCTGGGCCTGCAGAGCTGTGGAACAAATTCCAACTCCACCCAACATCAAGACCATCGCCAATGTCCAAATCATTCGTCGTAACATCTATGCTTCTCCTCGTTGATACTTCGGTCAACCCACAATCTGACAAACACTCGCAACCGATGGTTGCTTCGCCTCCGGCAACACACCGGGTGGCTATCATCATTCGTATTGATTTGAAAATCCATTTTCAACTCGGACTGCTCGATTCCGAGCGTCCAGTCCTACTGTCCCACAGCTCGTTATTGCTGCTGGGACTTGATCCATTGGATTGCAGCTTCCAAGACGGGATCCGTACCCTCTTGCAACGACTCGCGGTTGACCTCAATTTCCACATCCGGCTTGACACCCTCAATCTCCAACGTTCGCCCCGACAGCGAGTGGTAGTCGGACATCGCGTACTGCAGTCCATCGCCATTCGAGAGCCGAACCACATTCGAGGGCAACACCAACCCAGCGGTTCGACTACCGAACAACTTGGCGGTACCTGCGTCTTGCATGCCACCAGCCATCACTTCCGCCGCGGAGATACTGGCTTCGTCAATCAAAACAGCCACCGGTTTATCAAACCGAGGAGAGCGGGGATTGAGCCGCAGGTTCATGACCGCCCCCTTCATTTGCATTTTCCCCAGATCCACCGGCTCGTCCACAAACCAACCGCACATACCCATTGTTAACATCATCAGGCCGCCCATGTTGCCGCGTAAGTCGATCACCAAGCCATCGGCCGAGCGATACTGGTCAATCGCCTGAGTGAATTCCTTCATGACTCGCGGAGCATCCAGGAACGCATTAAAGGACATGTAGCCCACGTTTCCGTCCAACAGCTTCGAACGGAACTCCACCGGAACTTCTGGCAAGTTACCAAACTTGGAGGGCCGACCGACTGCCGGCCCCATCTCAAATTGAATCTCACGAGTTGTCCCGGTTAAATCCTCCAAATGCAACTTGACTTGACGACCTGCCGGTGCTCCGATGTACTGCTGCGCGACCAGCGCCGCAGCTGTTTCCATGCGTAGCGTACTGGTTGCGACCACTTCCTCAGCTTGCTGCAAGATTTTCACTTTGTCCGCAGGTTCGGTGCTGATCAATTTCCAACCGGGGCGAACTCCCGCGTTGAATGCGGGAGAATCAGGCCGAACGTCCGTCACCATCAGATCCGACTCGACCATGCGAACCGTCAAACCGCTATAGCCCGTGCCACCGCGTTTTTCCCGGGCTTCCATTTGCTCGTACGAGGTGTTCGGGATCAAGCCAAAGTGCGATTGCTTCAACGAAGCCAGCAACTCTTCGATGACCTGCCGAAACTCGGCGGCGGATTTTGCCCCCGCTGCTTTTTCGCGTAGTTGTTCTGCTAACGGCCGAAACTGTTCTTGGATCAGGCTGGTATCCCAATGGGATTCGGTGACCGTTTGGACGACTTCATCATAAGATTTTAAAAACAGTTCTAGATCAAAATTCGACTCGTCCGCCTTTGGCGTCTCTCCATCCTGAAGAAAGACCGAACCAAACGAGTTTGGAATCGCAAAAAGAAGACAAACGCAACACACCAACCCCGACAGCCATATTTGAGATCTTCGCTGCACAGTCATCCAACTCCTGAAAAGTAAAATCACGGGCCTTCGCCCATAAATACCCCTCCATTCGAGCCAATGTTTCACCAAAATTCGCCCGCAAAGCCGTCATCTTGGCAGAAAAGCCACCGACCGCAATCGGCCCGTCGAATTCTCGAAGCCTTGGTCAACCACGGGAGCCCTGGCTAACCGCAAGAGCACAAATTAACCCCAATCGGAGACACGAACCGCTGGAGCCGAGTTTCGCGGAACAGCCGCGATTATCAGTTGGATCAGAACTGGGTTGGGCGGGGGATCCGACCAACCGAACGACGCTCCGCAAGCTCGCTTCCGCGGGTGACCGGCGATAACGTATTTCCAACCACTCGGACACATGTAGGCCCGAACTAGCGTCCCGCCGTTCAACATCGGAAACCTGTGGGACATCAAAAGCGATTGCCGGAAGCGGGCTCCCGCCCAGCATTCCTCTGCGTCTTGTGGCAAATCGAAAATTGAACGGTCGAGGCACTAAGCTTGGACTGGAACGGCTTCATCCGCTTGGGTCAACACGCCTTCGAGATGCGCCATGAGTACTTCCAAGGCCGGCTTGTTCTCTCCGCCTCGCGGTACGATCAAATCCGCGTGAGATTTTGATGGCTCGATAAACTTGTAGAACATCGGACGAACAGACGTTTCGTACTGTCGCAAGACCGACTCCAATT
Organism: Planctomycetaceae bacterium; assembly: GCA_016795075.1. GTDB lineage: Bacteria > Planctomycetota > Planctomycetia > Pirellulales > Pirellulaceae > M30B19. The sequence continues at coordinate 2,563 of JAEUIP010000337.1, forward strand.
GGCGACCCCGTTGCTGAATATCGCGGCGCAATCGCCGCGTCAAACAAACATCCATCGGCACATCGACAAAGACGCGCAGATCCAAACGCTCGGCCAGGGCCGCAACGTGGAGAATAAGAATGCCCTCCAAGATTAATAACTTTGGCGGCACCAGGCTCACGGTTTCTGGACTACGATTGTGTAGCGCGTAGTTGTACTGCGGAACATCGACCGCCCGACCTTGCTTCAACTCAATCAGATGTTCGATCAACAGATCATGTTCCAAGGCATCCGGATGGTCGTAATTGATCTTTTCGCGTTCCGCCAAACTCAAGTCGCTGCGATCGCGATAATACGAATCTTCATTGAGAATCCCGATGTCTTCGGCACGGCGTCCAACCGACAACCGCTCGTACAGCAACCGAGCCAACAGACTTTTTCCGGCTCCCGAGGCTCCCGCGATTCCGATGATCGTCATGGGTCGAACTTCGCGGGGCGAACCTCCGTCAGCAAGTTCCCGCAGCGAATGTTCCGCTGCCTTGGATCTGGGAAGAAAATTACTCGCGGAATGGTCCATGACGCGTACTCCTCATGTCGGGAACTGAGAGCCGCAGTGCGAGCCGTCGCAATGCCAAAAGCGTACTATACCAGCTATGAGAATAACGTCCAGACACGGACTTGGGGCAGAATTGCTTCTCCGCCCACCATCGACGATTTCGCCCTTCGGCGAGTACAGTTGTAGTGGTCGCAGGGAATTGGCGCGGCACCGCAATCGACTCGTGTCCAGTAAAGAGCTCGGCTTTGTAAATTCGCAAGACTTCGGGTCGGATCCATTCGCCAATGGGCGAAAGTCCCGGTTTTTGTCAGCAGAACCGTGCCTAACAACCATCGGCTGCCCCCAAAAACATGGTTGTTGACAAAGTCTAGGCAAACTTAGAGATCAGGAAAACCTCAACGATGGGAATGGGTGAATGGTGTGCTTTGACCGCGGCCCTTCTGTGGACGTTTTCCAGCATGCTCTGGGGCAAGATTCGCTTGACGCCCACCGTCCTTAACTTTGCCAAAAATTGGGTAGGCTGTGGCCTACTCCTGACGCATGTCTTGGTCGTCTCACTAATTTGGCAAACCTGGCCGAACTGGGGGAACTGGCAGAGCGCGCTTTGGTTGAGTCTTAGTGCCGTTATCGGCATCGCCATCGGCGACACCTTCTACTTTCGCAGTATTCAAATCCTGGGCCCCAGACTCGCTCTGGTCATGGCGACCACCGCACCTTTATTCGGAGCGACGATTGGGCTGGTCGTGTTTGGCGAGATCCTGCCATGGTTCGGCTGGACGGGCGTGGGCCTGACGCTTCTGGGAGTTTACGTTGTCGTTTCGGACCGACGTTCGCGAGTGGAGGCTCCGGGCCTGTTTCAAGGCGCCGTCGTCGAAGGCGCACTTTGTGGTTTGGGTGGAGCGATTTGCCAAGCCATTGGCGGTGGACTTTCCAAACAAGCGACCAAAGACTGCGGCGAACTAGAAGCCGCCGCGATTCGCACGACGGTTGCCTTGATTGCGACGCTGGCTTACATCGCACTGCGCGGGAAACTTGGCGAAAGCTGGCGTGCTTCCATGCGACTCGAACATCTCAAAAAGATCGTACCAGCGGCAGGGCTCGGTACCTGGCTTGGAATCTGGCTCAGTCAAATCGCGTTCAATCAAGCACCTTTGGCAATTGCCCTGACGTTGATGTCCACCAGCCCATTGTTTGCGATTCCTATTGTCCATTTCTATTTTGGACACCGAGCGACAAAGATCGCGATCATCGGCAGCCTCATCGCTGTTGCCGGGGTCTATTTGGTAAGCCAAGCCAGCGTCCAATAACCTATCCACGCGATCGTCTTGCGGATCAATTGCTGCTGCCCAATGTAGCGGACCGTTCCTACGGTCCAACTGTCCTAAATCTGACCGACGGAACGGTCAGCGACAATGTAGCGGACCGTTCCTACGGTCCGACTGTCCGAAAATCTGACCGACGGAACGGTCAGCGACAATGTAGCGGACCGTTCCTACGGTCCAACTGTCCAAAAATCTGACCGACGGAGCGGTCAGCGACAATGTAGCGGACCGTTCCTACGGTCCGACTGTCCGAAAATCTGACCGACGGAACGGTCAGCGACAATGTCGCGGACCGTTCCTACGGTCCGACTCCACGGTATACCATCCATGCGCCAAACGACGCTCCAATTGCTAGGGCAAAAAGCAAAGTCTAATCCATAACAAGGCCGTCAGAAGCAAGATCACCCATTGCAACTTGTTATCTGGGATTTTGAAGAAAAAAGCGATGGCGATGCACATGATATCAATGATCAAGATTCCGACCGCGCCAGTGATTTGTAGTTCGATCGATGGCACCAGTATCAGAGTCGCAACAACTTGCAAGAACACAATTATTGAAATTCTATGATGGTCTGTTTCTATCAGTCGTCGGTCACCACACATGGTTTACCCCGCGTCGGCATTCTTGATGAAAACCGACACATCCACATTTCACCTTCGCCCGTCCTCAACGACGTTCATCGCGAAAACTGGCGTCGTCTAGACTCGCGGTTCCCCCGGTTCCACCGGAGACCGATTGGATCGACAGTGCCTTGTCGGGCGCTTCCAAGTAGGCCCCCAGAAGGACATGAGCGGCGATTTTGTCGAGCCTCTCTTTTCGTTTTTTGCCACTTAGATTGGTTTGGCCTAATAGTTCGCGAGCGAGGGCTGTCGTAAATCGCTCGTCATACAACACGACCGGAACTTGTGTCGCGTCGTGCAGCCAAATCGCAAAGTCCGTTGCTTGACGACTCTTTTCACTGGCCTGGCCACTGGTATGGATGGGCAAGCCGACAACCAAGCCGACGACCCGTTCCAAACCGAGCAATTCGCGAAAGCACTGGGCCATCCTAGTCGCCGGTTGGCGATGATACACGTCGAGTGGACTAGAGATCTTTTGCTCGACATCGCTGATCGCCAAACCAATCCGCACGGTTCCGAAGTCGACGCCCAACAGCCGACCAGGGCAGGGCAACCTGCTCGAATTGGCCGGAGGTTCTGTCATGTGAGTTTTCCGAAGATTTCGTGCGGACTAGCCGTGGTTC
>JAEUIP010000338.1 GCA_016795075.1 Planctomycetaceae bacterium
TTCCAGCCGGTCCAAAAGTCCTTGATCGAGCAGCTCAGATAGGCCATTACCCAAGCCCAGGCCGCGTTATTCCAACCTAACCATCCGCGCGGTTCATTCATTTCGATTTGACTCGCTGTTGGCAGGTATTTCTTCAATAGTGGGAGCGGCCGGTGCGGTCGCGGGAGTGTCCACGAACACCACGTTTTGCGAAGTCTCGTCCCATTTCCATCGTCCCAATTCGAATGCTCGCTCCGGTTCCAACAGCCGAGCATCCGATGGCTGCATTCCGGCTCGAGCTTCGGAAAGTGAAGGGATCATCCGACGATTCAAGGTCAATCGGATTTCTTGCCCCTGATGCCTTTGCAACAAGACCCGAGCCAAAGGTGCTAGGATTCGCTTTCGCGCAACTTCGGACTCCTCCCACACTCGCCGGTCTTCCTCCAAATCGGCGACCAAACGATCGGCTTCGACGGCTAGTCCCTGTTGCCGCAGTTCCGCGACCCGGACTTGTTCTAATTCGATGTACCGAGCAAACTCGGCTGGGGAAACCCATTGTCCAAACATGCGTCCCAATGTCTCGGACCACATGAACCAGCGATGGTAGTTCAAGCGCGGATAATCGCGGTTGATCGCATAGCGATCCGGGAAAATGCCTGTGAATTGGGAACCGTCGGCTTTGGTAATCGTGAACCCGACGATACTTGCCGGGCCGGGATCCGGAGCAAAAAAACGATACCCGTGATTCAAGTACAAGAGTGTTTGGTAATGAGCAACGTTACCTTGTATGGCCACCGCCAAAGAACTGGTTGGTGGAACGGCCCAAGGAGAGACAAACATTGCCAACACGTGGTAGGCCAGCCACACGCTGACAAACCCACGAGCGACCAACCCCCAACGTTGCCACGCAGGTGCATGAACGACCGATGTTCCTCGTTCCATGTTTCTTGCCAATGTTGCCACTCCCAGTCGATTATCTCACCCTGCCCTGCTCTGCCGTCAGTCATCTGCGGCGCTCCCAATTCTAAAGCAGTTGCCCTGATTTGTTTAAGCCCAATCAGGAGTTAATAATTGTCACGGCCGATGAACGAAAACGTGGGGGCCGGAAAACGAGCGAACATTAAGTTGTCTCGAACCCATTCCTTTGAATAACTCGGTCGGGAATTGGATGAAGGGTTACCCGTATTCTCGTTCCAGATTTTCCTCAACCAATCGACACCAGGGATTCGGCCGGGTTTTCGCATTTGTTGCTGAGGTCGAGTCGATCGTGTGGACCGAACCGATAATCGAGCAAGTTGACTTCGGGCTCGTTTCGTGCAAGTAACTCAGGCAATTGACGGCTTCTGCTGCGGGTACTGCCACTAATAGTCCGCCGCTTGTTTGTGGATCCAATAGGAGAGTCGCCAATTCGTCGTCCGCCGATAACTCCTGAGAATTCGCCGAAGATTCTCGCGAGACGCCTGTTAGAAAACTCAGGTTGTTCGCATGCATCGTCGAGCGAATTCCTTGCTGTACCAAATTCTCAACGCCTGCGAAGACATGGTTGCGTAACGCTGCAATCGACAAGCGGATCTCGAGCGATGGGGATGTTGTCATTTCGCGCAAGTGCCCCAACAAGCCGAAGCCCGTGACATCGGTCATCGCATGAACCGAGAACGATTCGACCAATTTCAATCCTATCGCATTGTCGGCCAACATGGAGGCCAACACCCTCTCGTACACCGCGGCCGGGCACAACCCTTGGTGCAACGCTGCTAAAGCAACGCCGGTTCCCAACCCTTTAGTGAGAATCAAACGATCTCCCCGTTGTAGACCCTGTTTGGGAGCCGGAATCTCCCCAGTCTTTGTTTGGCCTACCACCGTCAAGGCGATCGCAAGTCGCGGTCCTTCTAACGTGTGCCCACCGGAAAGTGTGACTTGGTGCCGAGCTAATTCCGCGACAATGCCACCCATCACTTGCTGCAACAACTCTTCTTGGGCGAGTCGTGCTCCAAACGGGACTTCGACTGTTGCCAAGACGGTTTGAGGTCGTACCCCAGAGGCCCATAGATCGCTTAGGGCGTGAATCACGGCAAGGCGACCAGACAGCCACGGATCGGTCAAAGGCGTCGGAAATGCATCGACGGAAATGGCTAGTCCACCGCTTGAAGGCTGGTCGCCAACTTCCCGTGTTCGACCCCATGGAATCATCGTGACATCGTCCGCCATCTTCTTTGAATCCACGACGGCAAACGGCAAGTCAGCTTGTTCGTCGCTCAGCGTTTGGAGGACCCGCCGTAGGCTGTCGGACGCAATCTTGCTTCCACATCCCAGGCATCGCATCTTCGGCTTGGTCTCTGCCGTTGAGGGAAGTTGATGCGAGTGAATGGATTGCTGTTCGGAGGTGTGTTGACCCATTTGCCGCGCCAACTTGGATGGCAACGATTGATACATGTTCATGAATTTCGAGTCGATATGATCTTTCCACCGCCACACCCAGTGCCCCTCGAATGAGATTCCATGCCATTCGCCAATCGCACGCTTGCCACCGAGGTTGATCAACTTCAAAAAATCGGATTGCGGGCGGTACGGCTGCAGGGCCGCGCCCATGTCCCAACGCTTCAAGTTCTCCCACATGATGGGCCCTTGTCGGACCGCGAAGACGCCTGCCTTGGGCAAAGGTTGATCTTGAATGGTGCCACAGTCCCCGCCCGCCCACACGGACGCGTCACCAATGCTTTGTAGGCAAGCATTTGTGAAGAGGCACCCTCGATCGTCGCGGGGCAAATCAAGCAAACGAGTTGCCGGGGCGGCAGACCCAGCACCCAAGTAAACGACCAAGTCCGATGGAAGATATACTCCATCGCTGCATTGCAAGCGGTCCCCATCCACGGCCACGAGTTTTGTCTTGGGAACTAATGTGACTGACAAATCCGACAAGTGGCGCATGATGCGTCGCCGAGTACTGGCGAGGCAACCGACCGGCGGTTCGGCGGAACCGCTCAGCAATCTCAGTCGGTATTGATCAGGCTGCCACCCGCAACGCGCCAGAAAATGGCGAAGACAAAGGATAACCTCGACACTACCCAGTCCGCCACCAACAACATCGATTTGAATAGGACGCGGAAGCTCGTGCTGCCCACCCTGCCCTACTGATGGATCGGACTGGCCCGTCACCCGCCGCGCGGCCGCGAGAATTCCGTCCTCCAATCGTTGCAGAAACGTCTGCATCGGCTTGATGCTGACGAATGGCAAAGATGGTTGTCCATCCTGCCGAGCACTGTTTGGGAGATCAGCCGGCCGACTGCCAACTCCGACGCTCAGCAAGTCGTATCGGAGTCGGCGTCCGGAGTCGAATGTCAAGCGTTTGGCCTTGCGATCGACGTGAATTAGTGCGTCTTGAATCCAGGGCACTCTTGCCGCCGAGAGTAGCTGCACCAAATCAATTTCCATTTGGTCAGGCGAATAGTCGCCGGCCAACACTCCTGGCAACATGCCTGAATAGGTTGCAATCCCATGGTCCGTAACGCCAATCAAGTTGATATTGGGGATTGGCTCCATCGCCCATTGCTTAATCAAATGAGCGTGTGTGTGGCCGATTCCCAACAGGACAACGTTTTTCGCACCCAGCGTTCTGTCCATGGTTATCACGATCCCAATCGATTTCCGCGCAGCCCAACAAAAAAGCGAGGCATTTAAAGCCTCGCTTTTATCAACCGTACTCGGAGTATCGTTGCGTTAAACTCTGCAATCTCATTTCGAACGGTTCAACAACTTTTTCAAATCAAAAATTGCTCGATCGAAATCGTCACCAAAGTCCACCTCGGCCGAACTTGTTTCAAGCGTCGGGCGAACTTGGTTCAACTCTAGGTCGTTGGCAACGCAAACGGTTTGGTCTTGACGGCCTTGGTGATTCGCCCGCTACGAATACACTGCGTACAAACTCGCATCCGGCGAACTTCACCACTTGGCGTCGAAACCTTGACGCTCTTCAAGTTCGGGCGGAATTTGCGTTTGGTGATGCCGGTAACTTTGGTACCAACACCGCCCAAGTACTTGGCCACACCGCGAATTTCAATTTGTTTCCCGCTCAACGGCTTTTTGCCACAAACTTCACATTCCCGAGCCATTCGTACGCCTTTCACTAACACTGACTTACTTACCTCGACTCACCCTACAAAAACGATCACGATGGTTGTTTTGGTCAGGGGGTGGCGGGGCATTCTAACGAAGAAAACCGGCGGTTTCAAGCGTAAGAAGGCTTGTCCTACCGGTTTTTCTCTAAATAGACGACTTTGTTTCCGTTCCACAATTCCGAACCGACGCCATACTACTGCGTAAACGCAGAGCCATTGGCGGGCGGACGTCGTGGTTGGAATCCATCAATGGTCGGTTCGGGGCTATCCAAACTACGAATATTTGGTTCCGGATGGAATCCGTTCAAATGCAAAAACTCGCGAACTGAGATTTTTTGGACGCGGTAAGTGCCGGCATCCAGATCCAGTTTGCTAAATGCTTGCCGCGATCGGTCGTCTTCTGGTTCGCTACCGACGATCAAATATCTCGTGTTAAGATCGATTTTGCCTTCGATCTCGCCGACTTCGTTCATCACAGCAGCCAATTCTCCCTGATTCTTCAGGATAAAGCCTTTGAGACGTTCCAGATCCGATTCGCCATCGCCGTTCATGTCGATGATGCCGCTGATGGCAACCGGAACTTTGTATCCACCTGGTTCCCAAGTCGCCGTGACAATTTGGTCGTTAGGCAGAATAGGGTCTTTCTCATTGCGGCTCATGATTCTAGCTTCGGCCGAATGAGGTCCCAAGATGTTCGTCACTTCGATGGTGGCTTTTTCCAAACCCGCTTCTAGCTCAACATCGCGACCAAACACGCTGAAGCTGATTTTTCGGTGCAGACCATCTTCAAACCCAAGGTTCAGATAAACCCGGCCTGTTGTGGGGGATAGATCAACAATTCGTCCGTCTGGGATCAAGAATTTCTTTCGTTCGTACTGTTGCAGCTGAACCATCTTGGCATTGAGGACTTGTTCCGTCTTGTTCGCTTTGGCGTTCAACGCATCGCGTTCACTGGTTAGACTAGCGATTTGGTCGCGGAAATTCTTCACGCCTTCATTATGCGCCTCTTCGGCTGCCGCCAATTTGGCTGTGAAGTCGTTTTTGGCTGTTTCCAACTCGGTCTGCAGCTGAGTCACGCGGGCGGTCAGAGTGGTCACTTCTTGTTGCAAGCCTTCTGCCCGAGCGTTCGCTTTTTCGACATCGGCCTTCTTTTCGGTATTGGCAATGCCAACGTTTTCCGTTTCGACACGCAAGCTATTGTTCGTGCTATTGACGACGGTGATCAAGTTTTTCACCAAGCTGCTGTAGGACCTGGTAGCAGGATCCTCCGAGCCAGAAGCGAACAAACGCAAGTCGTTATTGAACATGGTTTGAACGTCGGTAATTTCTTTCTTTAATTGTTCGTCGTTGACGTTCGAAATCGCGGATTCCAGTGAATCGCTGGATGGGGCGCCAATCATGATCTTCATCGCCGTCACGGCGCGTTCCGCGGACTCACGAACGGTTCGTTCTTTTGCGAGTTTCGACTCGGCTTCCTTAGCGCGAACACCTTCTTGCGAGGCACTGCTAAAGCCAAAAAATGCCAACAACCCCAGAACCACGGTCAGCATCACCGAAAT
>JAEUIP010000339.1 GCA_016795075.1 Planctomycetaceae bacterium
CTGTCCGACGAGACGCTGGAAGAGAAAGCCTTTTTGGACGCGTTTGCGTCGTTGGAAGAAATCGGTCCTGCCAGTTCGGCGTACCCCGATGCGATTGCCGAACGCGCCAAGCAAATGTTGCTGACACAAATTCGCGTGCGAGCGGCCGAGAGGTTGTTGAAGGAAGTGATTCAGCTTGAACCGAGACACTTGGCGTCCAACCAACTCTTGTTCACGATCTACTGCTTGACCAACCGGCCGGATCGTGCGGACTCCGCCTTTTGGATTGGGTTCCCACAAATCCCAGTAGAGGAAAAGCCAGCGGCGTTTCGGCAATGGTTCTTATCGCAGTTTACCCGAAATGGCGCGAACCGAGCGTTTGATGTCGGCACGGGGATTGTACCTCCCAACATCGAACCTTCGGACGAAGATATCATCAAGCGGTTTATTGCTTTCAAAGACAGTGAGCCGGATGAGGCAACCCATTACGGTGCGATGGCTAGTTGGTGGCTGTGGAGGACCGAAACCGCGGAGGCTCTGGAGATCCTGCAAATCGGCCAGGAAAGATCGACTTCAGTCGCGGAAGAAGTTTACCTATCAAGTTTGGTTCAAGCGCTTCTCAACCAGGGCAACTTTGAACAAGCCAAGGAACTGCTGGAACAGTGGCCCGAAAGTGAACGGGGATTCAATTATCTCCGCCATTTGGGGGTCTACCAGCAATCCATAAATCAAACGGAGTTGGCCGCACAAACCTACCGGAAATGTCTGGAAATTTGGCCAGGGCCGATTGATGCAAATGTGAGGCATCGACTTGATCAATGCTTGAAGGAACTGGGACACACGGACGAAGCGTTGAAGGTCGAGCAACAAACGGCTGTCGCAAGATTGTGGCTTGAGGAACGTTGGGGCATGGTTCGAAAAGCAATCGACTACATGCACGATGAACAGGCAGTGGGCGTCTTGCTGGAGTTTTTCACCGCGATCGGAAAACCAGAGGCCGTCGAGTTCCTAAAGCAATACCAGGCCGATCTGAAGGCCAAACCATAACTTGTTTCAAAGTTGTTTCAGGATCAGGTTCAAAATTCCTCCGCGATACTTGGTTATTTCTTCCGAAAAGTGCTATAATTGGTCAACCCATATTTGGGTCGGAATTGCTCGCTTTCGGTTCTTGTTTATTGGAGAGTACAATGAGACGGTTGTTAACATTGGGATTGGTCGCCATGGCGTCTGTGGTGATGGTTGGCTGTGGAACGGATGTCGCGGAGTCGGATGCTCCGACACCAGAAGTTGACAAAGAAGCCCAAAAAAAATCCATTGACGAAATGATGGAACGAATGAAGGCTTCGGCAGGCAACAAAGGTTACAACAGTATCGATTCGGGCAAGTTTGTCGAAGAGTCTGCAAAACGTAATGCAGAAGCGCCCAAAGAATAGTTGCGGACGATTGACTTTTTGAGCCAAAGTCAAAATCACGGGGCCGCGAAGTGCGGCCCTGTTTTCGTTCGGGTCGATTGTGTCGTACTGAGCGAAGATCAATAAAACTCGTGTCATCGATTTGGGAGAATGTTATGAGAAAGTTGCTTGCCTTAGGATGGATTGCAGTTATTGCTTTGACGATCTGTGGTTGCGTGGAAGATACCGCTCCAAAACCAACGCCAACGCCGAATAAAGAAACGATCGATCAAGCCACGAAGGAAATGAAGGATCGGATGGACGCGACGGCAGAAGCGGGTGGTAAGGCTGTTACCCCAGCCGAACCCACCAAGCCGGCCGACGATGCTGCCAAAAACGACGCGGAAGCTCCAAAATAATTCGATAGTTCGCCAACGCGCATGATTGGAGTTGCTGGGTCGCATTTGCGACCCAGTTCTTTTTGTTACAAGTGCTTGGATGAAACATTCCAGCATTTTGACTTAGCTGATGCGACCAAGTCGCCGAACCACATCGCTCCAAATTTCTAGTTCGATTTTCTGTCCATAGGATTGAGCAACTCCATCCCAACCCGGCACACCATTAGCTTCTAGAACATAATAAACACCGCTGGTGCGGTCACGTGCCACATCGATTCCGGCATACATCAAATTTAGATTCTGAGCGACTCGTACGGCCATATCACAGACTTCCGCCGAAAGTTCTGCCGCAGCAAATCGCCCGCCTTGAGCGATGTTCGTCCGCCAATCAAGGTCCCGTTTTCGTTCAATGACCCAATGACGATCGCCGACAATCAAAATCCGATAGTCGTGTCCTCCGTGATCAATAAACGCTTGCTGATAGATCACACTCCCCAATGACTCGAGCGAACCGAATACCCGAAAGGCATGGTCGAGATCACGAACTCGAATTAGCCCTCGACCTTCGGAACCGAATATCGGTTTGACCACCACATCGCTTCCCAACCGCACAAACGAGTCCATCGCTTGAGCACAGGTTTCGCTAACGTGGGTCGCGGGTACGAGAAACCCTGCGGCTGCCAACCGCGAAAGACTCACGTATTTGTCGATAGCCAACTCCAAGGATCGGGCGGGATTGTAGACCAAAACCCCATGCTGTTCGATGGCTGCCAAGGCGTCCATACGAAATATGATCGATTCCAAAGTGCCACGCGACATCGAGCGCACCAAGATGACGTCTCCTCTGGAGAGCCCTACACCTCCTATTCGCAGCGACTCCAACGTCCGCTCTCCGGACCGGAATAAACTCGCTTCGATTGCCGAAAAATCAGCCGTTTGGACCATTATTTCGGGTGGGGCGGAATTCGCGAGTCGTTTGACGTAGCGTCCCTGTGCGTCGCCCAAGATGATCGCTTTGCGGCTCAAATGCAGTTTCCTTTGGTTTTACTTCGCGACCGGGAGCGCTTATAATTTGGCCTACGGATCGCAATCTTCCGTTTTTTAGCCCGAGAGTGTACTCGTGTCGACGCCCCTGCGAAAATATCACAATGCCGCCGGCTTAAGCGCTTCGAGCGAACAAAAACTGGATCAGCTGGAACAACGATTCCAGCAACTGGATGCCGAGCTAACTGCGATGGAAACGGCAATTGAGCAACGGTTTCCTTTGCTTGGGCTTGCCAACGATTCGACGGCCCCGCAATCGGACGCTACCCAATATGGTCGGCCCAAGCACAATTCGCGTTTCCGGAACAAACCTCGCTAGCATTTCCAAACCGCTACACTCGCCGAGTGCCGTGATTCAGGCACTTCAACGCCTAGTAAACCGGCTTTTGTCTGGAATAACTTTAGTCAAAGTTCAAAGATCTCTTGCGAAAGTTGTCTCGTTTCGGTAATTACCGCCAGGGGCAGGTAACACGTGTGCGTTGGGCAGTGTCCGCAATTCGAACTGGACCAGGGATCGGTCTTCATGAAAAGTCAATTCTGCGCGACCATTATCGTGGGCACCTTGGTCCTATTCCTAAGCGTCGGCTGCCAACCGGCTATCCAAGGACCTGTCGTTGGAATGCCTGCATATCCTCGGCACTTTTGGGATCCCCCAACCACGGCTCCGCCACCGAAGACGGTCCCCATCGAACAGGTTCGCTATCAGAGCCAAGATGAGACCGAGAGTCGTGGGCAACTATTCGACCCAAGCAATCAACAATTCTACGTCGACTCCGAGCTCGAAGGGCAACTGGGACAACGCCAAGTCGTTCAAGACGTCGTGATTGAAGGCAACCGACGTGTTCCAACGGCGGAAATTTTGCGGCAATTAAAAACTCGTCCCGGTCGCTACTTTGATCCTGATCTTTTGCAACAAGATGTACAAGCCATTTGGAAAATGTCCACCATCCGGCGCGTCCATGGCCCGTTCCTCAATCGAACCGGAGACGGAATCACGGTCACCTTCCAAGTAGAAGAACACCCGTTCATCAGCGAACTAAAGTTTGTGGGCAACCGAGTGCTTTCCGATTCGTACTTACGAAAAGAAACCGGTTTGGACGAGGGCAAGCCGCTTAATGATTTCGAAGTCCGTATGGCACGTGACAAGATTGAAGAGCTTTACCGCAGCCGGGGACATGTTTACTCGTCCGTTGAAATTCTCAAAGGTGATGATCCAACCAAGGTTGTGTTTGTGATCTATGAAGACCAACGTCGAAACGTCACTGCAGTTAGCTTTGAAGGAAACACGATTGCCACGGATGCGCGCCTCCGAGTGATCGTGAAAACCAAAGCCCAAATTTTGCGGCTGTTTGGTGGACAACTGGATCGAGAACAGGTGGATCGCGATGTCAAACTGCTGGAGGCCTATTATTTTTCGTTAGGCTTCTTCAGCGTCAAGATTGGACGAGAAATCGCGGGAGATCCCGATGCAGGCAACGTCCAGGTCAAATTCGTGATCAACGAGGGTCCACGTTACCGAATTCGTGACATTCGCTTTGAAGGTGTCGCGCTTTATGACCCGGCAGAATTGCTGGCCCAAGTCAAACTCAAACCATCCGAAGGCGAAATGCCCTACTTCAACGGTGACTCGATGAATGAAGACGTCACTACTCTGAGAGACGCTTATGGTAGTGTGGGCCATATCTTTGCCGACGTGCAAGCGCAACCTCATTTTCTCGCAGAGCCCGGTGTCATCGATATTGTCTACCGGATTGATGAAGGCAAAGCCTATCGAGTGGGACGAGTCAACGTCCACATTGATGGAGACGGCATCACGAGAAGAAACGTGGGGCTGAATCGAATTACTCAGAAACCAGGAGACTTGATCGATATTCGCAAAATTCGGCAAAGCGAACGATTGTTGAAGTCCTCCGAGCTGTTCGGTGATCCACAAAAACCGGGTGAACAACCTCGGATTGTCATTCGCCCACCTGACGAACAAGCGACCAGCATTCACTAGCCCGCAATGACCGGATCGAAACTATTGTGACTTCAGATCGATTCCAACCCACTACCATTCGGAACGCCATGATGGCCGAGAAAACCTCTGCGACTTGTCGACAAATTGCCGGTCGCTCGCTAGTTCGAGCGTCGCAACCGCCGATCATAAAATGGATGGGGGGGATGCGCTGGACTCTTTCGTTCGTCATCGTGCTCGTTGGGTGCTCACTCGGATATGGTCAATCCTCGGAGCGACTGGGACGTTTCCAACCGATCGTGGAGACCACGGAACCGGACAACTCGACTCGAGCCAATCTCGTTCTTGGACAAGACGGGTATGGGGCGCCTTTGCCGCCTACGTCCGCCTATCCTGGGGGGAGCACCACGGTCTACCCCCAGTATGGACTCGCACCAGGCTCACCAGATCCAGCTTCTATTTATTCGAACGGTACTGCTCAAGTTCCCGGTGGCAACCTTTCGTATTTCAATAATACACCGTCCATTTTGGGGCAGGGGACAAACTATGCTGACTTGGATGTCTTCCTACCGGAAGGGCAAACGGGCCGCTTCCTTTTCGGTGGTGCCTATAACTCGGACATGGGCCTCATGGGGCAGATCATCTTTGATGAACGCAACTTCGACATCCGAGCGTTTCCCAGAAGTTTTCGCGATGTACTGGAAGGCCGAGCCTTTCGTGGGGGCGGCCAACGATTTCGAATGGAGTTGGTCCCCGGTCGTGAGTTGCAACGTTACATGGTTAGCTTGACCGAACCTTATTTATTCGATTCCAACGTCAGTTTCGGGATTAGCGGGTTTTACTTCACGCGCCGATAT
>JAEUIP010000033.1 GCA_016795075.1 Planctomycetaceae bacterium
CAACTTTCTCCGCCTAGTGTCCCGCGCTGGATTGATTAAGATGAAAAAGATTGCTGGTCGTGCTCAAGACTTGGCAGACATCGAGGCGCTGAATCGATTGGAAAACCCCTGATGCATGACAATTCAATCCCATCCAACGGCGGCAACAACCATGCTTTGCCGAGCCCTAAATCGCAATCTCGTGGAGCCAGTTCCGACATGTCATCGGCGGCGATTTTGCGACGCTTGGAGATCGTTGACGAACTTCGCGAATTAGCCGATGATTTGCGAAACGCCAAACGATTGGGGCGGGTGGATAGCAATCCCATCGGAGACTGACGGCATTCCAACAACGGCCCAATCGGGCGACTGTTTTATCCACGATCCTGATATCAAATCTGTGAGAATGCTGATTACGGAAGGCCGTTGCGAATTGTCGTTGGACCGATGCTTCCTATGAAACCCTCGCACCCACCCATTCTCCGCAAAGATCCAATCAAGATTACGGGCTTGACGCGTATCGCACGTGGCTTGCGGCGATGGTGGTCCAGTGTCGAGTGGGCGGTGACTTGGCTGGGACTGCCACGTCAGCGGGAAACCGCAATTGAGCCGGGCTTGATCTTGCTGCAGATCGACGGTCTATCGTCAAAGGTTTTGCAAGAGGCACTGGAGCAACAAGAGATGCCGTTTGTCAGATCGCTAACGAACAGCATCGAATATCGCATGGGGCCGTGCTACTCGGGCTTGCCGTCAAATTGGGCCGCTGCGCAAGCAGAGCTTTTGTACGGGGCTCGCGGCGTCATCCCTGGCTCACGTTATTATGACCGAACGACCAAGCAAGTCGTTCACATCATTGAACCAGCGGCGGCCCGCGTTTGCGAAGAAAAGTTGGCAACCAGGCAACCAGGTTTGTTGGCGGGTGGCAGTTCGTACTGCAATTTGTTAGGCGGTGGAGCAACGGACGTACATTTTTGCGGCACGTCATCGGGTTGGGGCGACTCGTTTCGCTCGCTACATCCGGTCAAGATCCTGAGCACCGCATTGTTGCATCTGGGGATGTGGCTGCGCGGCGCCATTCAAGTGGGTCGAGAAATTTTCGATCTTGGCTTCGCCCCCGATCCTCGCCCAGAGTTAACCTTGTGGGAACGGATCAAGGAAATCCCCAGTCGTGTGGTTGCAACGGTTTTTCTCCGCGAGCTGTCCACGTTGGGCGCTTGTTATGATGCCGCGCGAGGCACGCGAATCATTCAGGTCAACTTCCTGGGCTATGACGAGCAGTCCCATCGATTTGGACCGGAATCGCGGCGGGCTCGGCGGCAATTGCGCGCCATCGACCGCAGTCTGCGTCGAATCTGGCGAGCGGCCCATCTTGGGTCGGGCCGCGAATACGACATTTGGATTTTCTCAACGCACGGCCAAGAAGCGACGACCGGTTCTAAAGCGACTTTGTGCAAAGAGCTTGCTGCCGAGGTGCAAAGAATTTCTGAGCGTTTGATTCTCCAACGAAACGAATCACTCGAAGCTCCCCTTCATGTCGAACTTCGCCTTTCGGAATCGCCACCTTCACCACGTTCTTCCTGGTTTGGGTTGACGCGATGGTGGCAAGCAAGAACTTGGCGGCGTGCAGTTCAGGTTCAAGATCCCAAACTGGAGCCCGACATCTTGTTGGTTCCCTCAGGGACGATGGCGCATGTCTATTTGTTAACCCCACGTGCTCTCGCGTTACGCTGCGAATTATCGCGAGAATTGTCGTGCTCGCCGCTGGCACCAATCGTGTTTGGACAGGGTTCGCTTGCGGATGCCGATCAGGCAGCGCGGGTGCAAATGTGGTTGGACGGCCAGCAAAAATCTTGGCCTGAAAATGCGGTGCATGTGTTTGGGGCGAAGCACGAACACTTGGGATACTTGGCCGAAGATTTGTCGACGATCGCCAACCAGCCGAACTCTGGGGATTTGGTGATTTGCGGCTGGAGCGGAGCTGCAGAGACACTCAACTATCTGGGACAAGCCGGCGGGCACAACGGACCAGGCATCGACGAATCGACCGGATTTACTTTGCTCCCTTCGGATGTTCACGCGACCTTGAGTTCCGCGGTTGCCCCGCGCCCCAGCGACTTGCGAGTCGCTGCCGAAAAGGTTCTGGGTTCGCTGCCTTTGCTGCGGCAAACGAATTCCAGTGCGAGCCGCAACGACGAAGCAACGCAAATGGGACCTCTGCGGATCGTGACCTACAATATACACGGTGGCGTCGGAATGGATGGCGAGTTAACCCCGTCACGAATTGCTCGTGTGATCGGGCAATGCCAAGCGGACATTGTCTGCCTTCAGGAAGTCGATCGGCTGCGCCCTCGCTCGAAGAGTGTCGATCAACTGCAAGTGATTGCCGACGCCTTGGGAATGAACTTTGCGTTTGCTCCGGCTTGGGAAGACGGTCCCCAAGCCTTCGGCAACGCCATCTTAACCGCGATTCCTTTCGAAGTGGTCAAATCGGGTTTATTACAGCGACAGAAAGCCACTCGCAATGCTCGGTCGGTCCTGTGGATCGAACTACAAATAGCCGCCAACTCGATTGTCGACGCAAAGCCAGCACCGGCAACTACCAAAACCAACACCAACACCAACGCCAATGCCAACGCCAACGCCAACGCCAAACTGCAAGTGATCAACACGCATCTGAGCATCTATCCGACGGAGCAAGTTCGGCAAGCAGAAGAATTGGTCCGTGAGTGGCTCGAACCAGCTCAAACTCGAGGGCCCGTGGTTCTCTGCGGCGATTTTAATGCCGCTCCAAATTCGTCGACTTGGTCGGCGGTTTCCCACTGTTTGCGAGACGTCGAGCACGGGCAAGCAGGCAAGCCGCATCCCACCTACTTCAGCCCTTACCCGATACTGCGCGTCGACCATATTTTTGTATCGCCCAATATCGTTCCTACAAGTCAAGTGGTTCGCAGTCGCCTAGCCAAGATCGCATCCGATCATTTGCCCGTTATGGCGGATTTGAAGTTTGAAGTTTGAAGTTTGAGAGCGGAATATTCAGATTTCAGATTTCAGATTTCAGATTTGAGCAACGATGCACTCGAGCCTACTCCCGGTCGCTTGAAGAATTGCATTGGAAACTTATTTGGATTAGAGTGGCCTCGAACGGAACGCCCATTCGGTCCTCAACGATCCTCCAAGAGTGACTCATGCCCTGCCCCACCTCATCAATCCCAAGTCGTCGCCGGTTCTTAAGTGAGTTGAGTTCTGGCTTGCGCCAGGTGGCGCTTTTGAGTCTGTTGACTCAGGAGGGGTTGCTGGGTTCGACGCCAGCAGCCAGCAACCAAGACGATCCGCAGATCGATCCTCGGCAACCGTTTGCACCTCGTCCAGCCCACCATCGGGCAGCCGCCAAAAATGTGCTGGTGATTTTTTGTTCTGGAGCTTGCAGCCAGATCGACACGTTCGACTACAAGCCCGAACTGATTCGGCGGCACGACCAACCGATGCCAGGTTCGGACAAGTTGATTACGTTCCAAGGCGAGCAAGGCAATTTGATTCGTAGCCCGTGGGAGTTTCGGCCTCGTGGCGAATGCGGCAAGATGATATCCGACTTGGTACCGCACATCGGGGCGATGGCGGACGATCTGTGTTTTGTACATTCGCTCACGACCAAGACCAACACCCACGGTCCGGGCGAAAACGTGATGTCGACGGGGTTTACGTTTGATGGTTTCCCGAGCATCGGCGCATGGACGACTTGGGCGTTGGGCAGTGAGAACAGCGAACTGCCCGCGTATGTCGCGATCCCCGATCCGCGCGGGACCCCTCAATCCAGCGTCAACAACTGGGGGCCTGGATTTTTGCCTGCCGCCTTTCAAGGCACGGCCTTTAATGCGGCTCAGCCGATTCGCAATTTGGAACGCCCGGCTCACTTGTCACCGGCCGCCGATCAACAAGCGCGCGAGATGCTCGATCGCTTGAACCGCCGCCACATGAATCGATACGCTGGGGACAGCGAACTCGCGGCGCGGATTGCCAGTTATGAACTCGCGGCTCGGATGCAAGTCAGTGTGCCGGAACTGAGCAACTTGGAAAGTGAACCCGAGCATGTTCTAACCACATATGGCGCGAATGACTCGGGAGATCCGCTCAAAGCCGCCTTCGCACGGAATTGTATTTTGGCCAGACGGTTGATCGAAAAAGGCGTGCGGTTTGTGCAGTTGTTCAACGGAGCCTATCAGACCGGCGGTGAAGGGGTTAGCAATTGGGACGGGCACAAGGACTTGGAACGTCAGTATCAGCAACATGGTCGAGTCCTGGATCAACCCGTCGGAGCGTTGTTGGCCGATTTGAAACAACGTGGCTTGTTGGAAGAAACACTGGTTGTGTGGTGTACCGAATTTGGGCGAATGCCGACGTTTCAAAAAGGCGCCAGTGGCCGCGACCACAACCCGGCGGGATTTACCTGTTGGATGGCCGGAGCCGGTGTCAAAGCTCCCTTCAGTTACGGAGCCACGGACGAGTTCAGTTACCGAGCAATAGAGAACGTGGCGACCGTCCACGACTTCCACGCCACGATCCTCCATCTGTTGGGTTTGGACCACGAACGTCTGACCTTCTACCACAACGGCATCGAACGCCGCCTCACCGACGTCCACGGTCACGTGCTGTCGGAAGTGCTGCGATAAGTCGCGGAGCGACGATAGCGTGAAGCTGCGGGTGTGAACCCGCACTCGATGGCAAGCTGCGGGGTCGACCCGCAGACGACAGGGATTGGGACGGTGATGCTTCTAACGATCGGGGATTCGTGATAAAATGAGGACTTGTCCGGTGAGCCCTTCCTGGAAGGCACCGGTTTGAATGGGAACGTTCGCAGTGGACGGTCCGCGAGCGGCATGCGTTTTTTTGGAACAAGATGGTATGCGAAGAACTCAAAAGTTCGCGTCTGGTTTGGTTGGAGTTTGTTGGGGCTTGAGTTTGGCCGCTGTCTCGTGCGGTGCCAACGAGCCCGTGTCGATGGTCGCGGACGATGTGGATCATACCAAAGCCGCTGCTTGCGGGAACCCGAAACTGGAAACGCAGAAGTTGTCGGTGGACATCGAAATGGCGTTTCCCAATCTTGAAATTGGCCGCCCCATCTTGATTCAACACGCCGGTGATGGCTCGGGCCGTTTATTCATCGCTTCCCAATACGGTGTTCTGTATACGATCGACCCTAGCGACCGGGAGGTCTCGGAGCCAAAGGTGTTCTTCGATTTCTCGGCAGCCGTCACTTACAAAGATCGCGAGAATGAAGAAGGCTTGTTGGGCATGGCCTTTCATCCGCAGTTCAAAACCAACGGCAAGTTCTACCTGTTTTTCACCAGTAGCGAAAAACCTCGGTTGTCGGCGATTAGTGAATTCACCGTGAAGGACAACCAAGTCGATCGTGCGTCGGAAGTTCGCATCTTGGAAGTGCCCCAACCAGCCTGGAATCACAATGGTGGCACGATCGAGTTTGGTCCGGACGGCTACCTCTATATCGCACTCGGCGATGGGGGTGGAGCCAACGACATGTTCAAGAACGGACAAAACTTGGGCACGTTGATGGGTTCGATCCTAAGAATTGATGTGGACAAACCAACGGACAAAGCCAAATACTCGATCCCGGCCGACAATCCGTTTGTCAACACACCCGGTGCCAAACCCGAAATCTGGGCGTACGGCCTCCGCAATGTGTGGCGGATGTCGTTTGACCCAGTGACCAAGCATTTGTGGGCGGCAGATGTGGGGCAAGACCTGTGGGAAGAAGTTGACTTGATCGAACGAGGCGGAAATTATGGCTGGAGCAAGCGCGAAGGCATGCACCCATTTGGGCCGCAAGGTGCCGAGCCGTCGGCCGACTTTGTCGAACCGATCTGGGAATACCATCACGATTTGGGCAAGTCGATTACGGGCGGTTTGGTCTACCGCGGGTCGGCGATCCCGGAACTGCAAGGCGTGTACCTGTTTGCCGACTACGTGAGCGGCAAAATGTGGGGTATCCGCTACGATGACGCCAAAAAGCGAGTCGTGGCCCATTATGAATTTCCGCTGGAAGGAAACGTTCCGGTAATCACCTTCGGCACCGACCAACAGGGCGAGGTCTATTTCAGTGATCCGGCCGGACGAATCTTCAAATTTGTGCCTCAAAAGTAGGTACTCCGGATTCGGCCGAATTTTTACGCTAGCGGGTGCAAGATATCGCTGGCCGGGATGAGTTCAGTATCAGCAGACTGACGGCTGGAAGTTTCGGGGATTTACCTCGAAGGTGGTTCGGTCTGGTTTTTATCAAACCAATTGGGAGTTGATTCATGAAGCGAGATTGGATGTGCGGATTGGCCGCCAAGAGCCTACTTGGCGCACTGAGCTTGATGCCTGCTACGATGGTCGTTGCCCAGGAAGAAATCATTGAAACGACCGAACAACGGTCGGCAACGATTGTTCTAAGTGCTGACCAAGAAGGTGGCCAAGAAGGTGCCCCGAAAGAAGGCATCGTGGTGATGTCCGCGGAATCGGTAGACGGCGGCGTGCCGATGGTCAGTGGCTTTTCGTTCAATTCGGCGGATGGCAATGTATTTGCGATTGGCGGTGATGACACGAGTGCTTTCTTGACGGGTCCTGGCGGGCCAGGAATGTTCCGATTGGGCGCCGATCTCCCGATGATGGGGGCCGCGAACAATTGGGGAAGCCTGCTCAACCTGCCGGAAGTCCGCAAAGAACTGGACATCATGGATGCCCAAATGGAGCAGATCACCAACGCTCGAAATGACATGAACAAACAGATCAAAGAAACCGTGTCGAAGATGATGGAAGGCGGCTTTGACCCGAGCAAGGCCAAAGAGATGTCTGAAATTATCAAGAAGCAGCAAGCGGCCATCGAAGAAAAAATCAGCGAACAATTGCTGCCGGCCCAAGTTCAACGCTTGAAGGAAGTCGCCCTGCGGATGCAAATGAGACAGGTGGGCACGCTCGGCATGCTGCACCGTACCGACATCAAGGAGGCGCTGGGACTGACGGACGACCAGTTGAAGGCTTTGGAGAAGAAAGCCGAAGAACTGGACAAGGAAATGAAGAAGCGTCTGGAAGATCTGAAGAAGAAGGCTCAAGCCGATTTGTTGGGCGAGCTAAATCCTGACCAACGCAAAAAACTGGAAGAGATGATGGGCAAAGAGTTTGAGTACCAAGCTCCGGAACGTCCACGTGTAATTCGTCGATCCAGCGTGTCGCCGACGGCTCCGACTCCGCCAGCTCCACCTCGGGAACCTAGTTCCGCTGCGGGGTCTTCAAACCGGTTTGAATTCCGCACCGGCGGCCGATAATTGGTACTTTGTAGGTGATCTCGTGATAAAGCGTGCTAAGAAGTTTCTTGGCACGCTTTTTTAATTCCATCATGCTCGCGGTCGGTGCCGTCGCAGGTGAAGAACGTGGCCCACAACTCGATGCCGAATCGTTCGATTTCAGTTCACAATCCATCCGGGCCAAAACAACGTTTAGCTCAAGGTCAGGGGACCTGACTCGCAATAACGTGCCGTGCCGAACGTCTGCAACTCCTTGTCGCCCATGGCTTGTGCTAACGCCAACCATAACCGATTGTGCGGCACGCCACCCAGATCCAAGGCGCGATTGGTCTTGAACCCAGCCCCACCGCCAATCAAGAGGAACGGGATGTCGGACAAGGTATGAGAATTGCCTTTTCCTAGTTCATTGACCCAAACGATTTGCGTATGGTCCAACATCGAGCCGTTGCCATCCGGTTCCGGCGTCGCGGCCAATCGGCCGGCCAAATAGGCCAGTTCGCCGGCAAACCACGAATTGATCCGCTTTAATTTTTCGTAGGCCGCTTCGTTATTGTCCGGTTCATGCGACAACGAATGGTGACCTTCCTCGACGCCCAGCCAACGCATGCGAGCTTCGCCGACACTGCGCATGTACTGCAGCGACGCCACCCGAGCCATGTCGTTGGCCAACGCATTGACTAGCAAATCGATTTGCATGCGACTGATCAGCGGGGCATTGTCGTTGACCAATTCGATGGTTGGATCAATCTCTGGCTCTGGGTGCACGAGTTCCGACTGGGCATTGGCCGCGGCGATATCCAATTCCAATTGTCGCACCGATTGTAGGTGCTCGTCCAAGAGGCGTCGATCTTCTTGACTGATCAATCGCTCGGCACAGCGCAAGTCGTCGCGAACCAAGTCCAAGACACTGCCGACCAATTGACGCTGTTGGGCACCCCCATACAGTTTGTTAAACATCAACTTGGGATCATCCACAGGAGCAACAGGACGATTGGCTCCGGCATAACACATGCGTGTCCAGGGATCGGCGCGATTCGGAACTGCGACGCCAAATTCCAACGAACCAAATCGGGTTTTCGTTTCTTCCCGCGATTGCCAGAAACTCCGGATCTGTTGATCGATGGATGGTCCACTGGCCCAACCGGCGGGGGTTTCACCGCCACCCTGGATGTTGCCGGGACTCAATTCCGTGGCCGTCAACAAACACGACATCCCACGCATGTGATTGTCGCCATCGCCCATAATTTGATTGTGCACCCCTTTGAGGACCAAACTTCGGTCGGCAAAAGGTTGCAGCACGCTCAGCATCGGGGAAAATTGCAGCGGAAGTTCATCGCCATACGCTTTGGGCCAAAACTCGTCGGGCAGCGTTCCGTTGGGCGAGAAAAATACAATCAAACGCTGTCGCCTTTCCGCCAGCGAGTTACGTCCGAAGCTTAGGCTGGGCAAACTTGCTAAAAACGGCAAGGCCGCAGCACTCAGGCCCAAGTCGCGCAAAAATTGTCGGCGTTGATGAACGAGTGTCATTGGTTTGCCTCGGGTTCTTGAATTTGGACTTCTCCGGAATGAGTTGCCGCAAGCACAGCAATCCGGACCATCAATCGTTGGATGTGGTATTGATCGGCTTGAAAAGAATCGACCAATTGGGCCAAAACTTCTGGACCATAAGCCGCCGGAACCTGTTTGGTCATGTGCTGAAATAATTGGGCCACAAAGACCCGTTGTGCTGCTGGGCTCTGCAGCGCCAACTCGGCCACATCTCGCGGACTAGATACTGGAACGACATCACCATTTTCAGTTTCGTAGTCGCTCCGCGAGTCGATGGGGCGTCCCCCTTCGGTTTCTCGCCAGCGGCCGACCGCATCGAAGTTCTCCAAAGCAAAACCCAAGGGATTGATGATCGTGTGGCAGGACAAACAACTGGCATCTTGGGTCAAATGCGAGACCTTCTGACGCATGGTCAAGTCGGCCGGAAATTCGTCGTTCTCGAACGCAATGGCGACCGGCGGAGATCGCAGGGCTCGGCCAATCACGTTCCGAGAAAGAAATACACCGCGATGGATCGGCGAGGTATTGTTGTGGTACGCCAAAGCACTCAACATGTAGGGATGGGTCAACACCCCAGCGCGACGATCGGCGTCCGGGGAAATTGCCACGAAGCGAGAGTCCGTTTCCGTGTTCGGATCGGAAGTTATCCCCCAATGTGTGCGCAGTCGCGCGTTGAGCCAAACTTCTTCGGACGTGAGCAGTTGTCGATAGTCGGAACTTTCGCTCCATACCACGTGATCGATAAACAGCTCCAACGATCGACGCCAATCGGCGATAATCGCTTCGTCAAAACCGGGAAACAGCGTCGCATCTTTGGTTAAGTCCCGTTGTTCGATCATCAACCAATGCCGGAAAAACCCCTGCAACTTATGCCGAGTCCGACTGTCTTGGAGCATTCGCCACGCTTGCTGCTCGACATTTGCCGTCGAAGTCAGATCGCCCGATTGGGCGGCAGCCGCCAAAATCGAATCCGGGACCGAATCCCACAAAGCGAGTGCCAAACGATTGGCAACGGCGTTCGAGTCGGGGGCAGTCGTGGGTGACAGGTCGGAGTAAATGAAACTTGGCGAGCACAAGATCCAGACGATCGCTTGGCGAACTGCGGCTTCGGATTGCGTTGGATCAGCAAATGGTTTGGTACGCAGCAATTCGACCTCTTCCGTCGTCAACGGCCGCCGAAAGGCAACCGTCGCAACACGCACGACAAAATCTTGCAGTTGCTGCACCCGCGCCGCTTGAGCCGCCGGATCCTCCGCTTGTTCCTTGGACAAGGGTTGTACCCCAGACAATAGCGGCAAGCGGTTGACCACTTCTTCGGCTGCGGCGACGGCCCCATTGGTAATGGCCGCGTACCAATCGGGCGACACCGATGCCCCACGTTCAAATCCCAAGCTGCGATCATCGGCAGGAAATCCTGTCTCGACGACAAACGTGCGACTTGAATTGGCGGTCGTTAGATGCTCGCCTTCGAGTACCGCCCAGACGCCATGCGGCGGCTTCCATTCGACTCGGAGGGACGCCGTTGGCTCTTGATACTTGAAGAACTCAATGCGTAACGGATAACGTCGTCCCCCCAGCAAAAAGATCCGGGCCGATTCTTCTCGCTCCGTCCCCGAACCCACCCACGCGTCAATTAAGGGAAATTGGCCCGCCGCCGCACTATCGTCTCGCAATTTATGCAGTCCGGAACTTGGGTCCAAGTTCACGTAGACCCGCGCCCCGTTGGGAGTCGTCACTCGCAAGTGGTACTCGCCAGTATCACGAGCCGTCAACGAACCTTCCCACACGATGGCGAACTGATCTTGGGGCAAACCTTCGAATGGAACAGAATTACCAAAGTCGAATTCCAATCGCTGATCCACGCGTGAGTTGATCAATTGATTGGCCTTGCTCATGCCGGCCGATGCGAAATACTCGCCGCGAAGTCCAGGTTCTTCCGTTGGAGTTGGATCGGTCGCGGGATTTTCTCGGTCGCGTTGCCGCCGACCGCCGGAGGCTTTTCGGACTTCTTCCGGGGGCGGAGTGAAGTACGCGATCAGATCCGCCACCGCATTGCGGTACTGGGGGACGGTCAGCCGCGATAATTCGACTTTTAATGGCTGGTCCAAACCTTGGCGAATGCGGGCCGCCGGCGAGTAGAACTCGCGGTGAATGTATCGTGCCACCGCGGCCGCTTCGTCACCAACACAGGCTTCGGGCTCTCCTTCGGGCATCGTACGTTCGATCAAGCGAGCCAGCTCTGGAATCGAGCGTTCACCAAAGATTGCCGGGTCGTAAACGCCCGCCACGCCCTGCCCTAGTTCGCCATGACAACTGGCACACTTTTGTTGGTAAACTTTGGCGCCGTCATCGTTAGGAATGCCCGGACGAGCTTCGACCATGGGCTGCCAGAAGAGCGGCCCCATCGCGAGACAGCTCCCCGCGAAGAACATCGACCAACTCCAACAGTGAATTCGGTTGCAGGTGTTCATGACACGACCATTTCTCGAGCTGTGCCCCGGCGGCTTATTCTACCAAAAGCCTGGCCCGATGGCGTGAGAAAAATGATGGGATAGACACCTCCTAATTGCCGCAGCCGCGGTCCGGGCCCACTTCAGAAATAGAATTGGATCGACGGCTGGCGGTGGGCTCGAGCATTCCCGCTCGGACGTCTATAGTTTCGTTCAGGTAGCCAAATTTGATCCCACCGTTGGCATCGGGGTCCCTGGTAAAACCGAATCCAGCGAATGTTCGGCTCTGGTCGAATCCCGCTTGGGCTCCCCAGTCGGTGTCGCTGAGACGAGAAAACGCTGAATCCCAGGCAAACAAGCTCCCGCGAGGAAAGGTCGCCAAACTGTGTGGGACGCGAACCAGCTGCCGAAATCTCCAGCCCAATTCGCCCAGTACCGGCCAAAATAAGGTGGTGAAGAGCTCAAGGCGATCGCTGGCAAAAACTGCCCAAGGACTGGAAGGCGTCCCTCAGGCGTCCTTCCATCGCGACAAATTGGTGAACATACGTCAACCGCGACGTCCAGCAACCGTTTATCCTACCTGTGCGACGATTTACGCCCCTGGTTTTGTGTGAAAGAGTTGAATCATCCGTATTGGGGTGTAGAATATCGGGGCTTGTTTGGGGCCCCCGCCTGAAACCGTTTCTTGGAGTCCGTTGCTCATGGTTCGTCGCTGTTTGTTGGTTGTTGCGTTTGGCTGGTTGAGTTTGTCGGTGACAACCGCCGGTGCTCACACCGAAATCAAGAACATGTTCGAGAAAGAAAACCCGCACTTGAAGGTCACTTGCAACGCTTGCCACGTTCAGGGCAAGGGCAAAGAAGTTCGCAACGAGTTTGGTGAAGCGATTCACGCGAAAGTAGCCGATCAGGATTTCAGCAAGAAGTTCAAGGACATCAAGGATAAGGCGGAGAAGAAGAAGTTCATGGACGAGACGATTCTGCCCGCCGTGAAGAAATCCATTTCTGAAGTTGTGGACAAAGAATCCAATAAGGCCGGCGAGAAATGGGCCGATTTGATCAAGAACGCCACCCTGCCCGGCGTGACTCCCAAGAAGGACTGATCGGCATGGTCCGACGGATCGGTCGGGTTCGACCGATCCGTAAGATCCGACCGATCTTGTCAGCGCATCTGGGCGCGAGCTTTGGCCGCTTCGGCGCGGTGGATATAGGTTTGATCCCGAGTTCCCTCGAAAGCACGTTGATACGTGACGCTCATCGCGACGTGATTGAACGGGTCGTTGGGTTCTAGCTCAACCGCTTTTTCCCCATGTGCCACGGACTTTTCGAAGTCTTGCAGGTTGTAATAGACGACGGCGAGCGCCAAATGGGCGCGGACAAAGTTCGGGTCTTTGCGCAAAATCGCTTCGTATTTTTCAGCCGCTTCGGCATGTTTCTTCTCCGACCGCAGCTGCTCGCCTTCATTTTCCCAAGTCAAAATCTCTTTGTCCATTGTTGTATTCCTTAGCATTTTTATCTGGGTTTATCAAATCGGGGGCAGTTCAATCACGCACCGCCCGCTGTGCCGATTTTCGATCAACGCGAACACTCGGTCGGGGACCTCGTCCAACCCGATCATTTCCAACTCCTGCAGCATTTGTTGGGGCAGCCAATCGCTGGCCAAGGTTTGCCACATCGCGGTTTTTTCGGACGGCGAGTACCGAGTACAATCGATACCGTACAGGATCACGCCCCGCAAGATAAAGGGGTAGACCGACAAATTCAAATCTGTACCGCCCGCCATCCCGCAGGCCGCCACACACCCAGCGTCGGCCGTCGAACGAATCAGTGTATTGAGTCCCGTACTGCCGACCGTGTCGATGCCGCCGGCCCACCGCATCGATAGCAGGGACCTGGTTGTGGTGTCCTCAAAGTCCGCTCGCAGCAGGACCGACTCCGCCCCCAAATCCAAAAGTCGAGCTTCTTGCGAAGGCTTGCCGGTCACCGCGATCACTCGTTGACCAAGTCGTTTGCTTAAAATTTCGATGGCAAACGAGCCCACGCCGCCCGACGCACCGGTCACCAACAAAGGAAATTCGCGGTTCAAACTTCCATGATCGAGCAAGGCACGGACGGACCACGCCGCCGTAATGCCCGCCGTTCCCAACCCGCAGGCCTGAGCAGGTGTCAACCCAGGCGGGATCGGCAAGAGCCACTCGCTTGGAACCCATGCCACCTGCCGCCAGCCGCCATCTTGAGTCGTGCCAAACGCTTCGTCGCTGATCATCACCGGCGTCCCCTCGCTCCACCGCGAGGATTTCGAGGCCAAGATCGTGCCCGCGGCATCAATCCCCGGCACCAACGGGAGTTTCCTCGCCACACCAGGATGAGCGACAGCCGCCAATGCATCTTTGTAGTTGATCGACGAATGGGAAATCGCGACCAAAACATGGCCGTCAGGGACGTCGTTCAAACCAGGGACCGGCAATTCGTGAACGCGTTGTTGGACAACCGCGTCCGGCTCGGTGCGGTCCGTGTTGACTTCAAAACAAACCGATACTTGGGGAATTTGACTCATGCGACGTTGCAAATGTTTCTAAAACTTCCGGGCGAATCAACTTCAACGATTTCGACGGTAGCCACGCTCGCCAGAGCATGGACGTGCACTAAACAGGCTATCACATGCAAGTGATAGCAACGAATAGAAAGATAACAGAGATTCTGCTACGATTCGATGGTGGCAGAAGTTTCCAAGGACTGAAGAGATGCGACCGATTCCACGAGCCTATGACCGACAAATGCTACTGGCATTTGTCGCAACGTTTATCTGCCTTTCATTTTTCTTGCCCGACATGGTGATGGCGAAATGGCAAGTGCTACAGCGGCCACGTTTGTTGGATCGTTTGCGGCAGCAACCACCACCGCAAGACGGTCCGGGTCAAACACAAGAAGGACGTCCTCGATTGCTGCAACCGGGTGGACTGCTTGGCGATCGTCCGAACTCCGATCAGCCACTTGGAGATCGTTTGTCGAACTTGGTTGATGCGGTGGAAAAACGCATTGAAATGGGCCAGCGAATCGCTGGGATGTTTGGTGGGGCTCCGTCCGCCCAAGTGGTTTCTGCGGAAGGGGTTGTTGGCCAGACTTACAATGTTGGTCACGTGGTTTACCGCTTGACTCCGGAAGACGCGTTGCGCTGGCAGGCCCGCGCGATCTTTGTTAGCGACCCTGAAAATCGCGTGTTGTACCCGAGCATCATGCCGACCTTTTTGCAACGACTTGGTAGCCAGTTTACGGACAAGCCGACCGACCCACCGCAAGATATCGATATTTGGTTTGTGTTTGTCGGGCGCCAACCAATCAATTTGACCATCCATGCGGCTCAAGATCATCGAGTAACGATTGAACCTGCCAACGTGGGACGAGTGCGGCAAAACTCGATGATGCAAACTTGGTGGCGTCAATTCGAATTGATGCTGAAAGAACAAGTCGCGGCCAGTGATTACCCGCCCCTGGCTCAGGCCTATTTGGAAACAATGATCCAGCAGCGTATGGGGTTGGCCGACAGCGGCATCTTGCCTCCGAAAACCGAGTCCAAGATCAATCCCCTGACCGAGACTTGGAACCTGCTTACCTCCGCGGAATCGCTGCAAGTCGAAAATCTGAAAACGATGATGCGCGATCGTTCGTTACAGCTCGAACCAACCAATCAACCCTTACCCGCCAATATCGCGTGGCAACCGCACCAGTTCACTCAGATCGATCCTGCCGTGGCGATCGAACCAATCGCCATGTGTGTTCCGCGCGAATGTTTCTACCTGCGGTTTGGCAACTGGGCGAATCAAGTTTGGCTCAAGCAGTTGCTGGATGAACATGGTGGCGATTTGGGACGGATGGTTCGGCTGCGTGGCTACCAGTCATTGGTCGGCGATCTATTTCGCGACCAATTGGCCATGGAGTCCAGCCAGTTGGATGACTTGTTGGGCGGCACCTTGATTCAAGATGTGGCCGTGATTGGCTTGGATACTTTTTTGTCGGAAGGAGCAGCGGCGGGTTTGGTTTTGCATTCTCGCAATGGTTTGCTGTTGTCCAGTTTGGCTGGGAAACGCCGCGACTACGCAGCCAAAAACGCGAACTGGGGCGTCACGCTCAACGAGATTCCCATTGGCGACGCCACGGCCACCATTCTTCAATCACCCGACGGCCGGGTCCGTTCGATCTTGGTGAGTGCGGGTGACTTCCATCTCGTGACAACATCCTATGCCTTGGCCCAGCGATTTTTGCAATCAGCAGCGGGTCAAGACTCGTTGGGGCAATCGGCCGAATTCCGCCAAGCGAGAACTCAGATGCCGTTGACTCGGGACGATACGATCTTTGCGTATCTCTCGACGGCTTTTTTGGAGAACCTGCTCTCGCCCCAATACCAAATCGAACTACGGCGTCGGCAACGCAGCATCACCGAAATTCAAATGCTGCAAATGGCGACGTGGTCAGCTGCGGCCCACCAAGCACCTGTGCCAGGGGGCTTTGCCGAGTGGGAGCAAGTTCCGTTGGAACAACGGATTCAGGCTCTCAAAGAATCTGGTTTCTTGCCTAACAACTTCAACCGCCGAGCGGATGCTTCGCAAGTTGGGTTATTGGCCGTTCCCAAAATGAACGCGACCGAGGTTGCACCGGGCGAAATCGGCAAACCGAACGCGCCGGATTCGAGTGCTCCCGATGCCGTGTCCGGAGAAAAAAGCAGCGGCAATTTGTTGAACTCAGTGGTTGGCAATTTCTTCGGAACTCGCCGCATCGAAAATGCCAACGATGGGTCCGCGGTCCAACCGGCCAGTGGTGCGGCAGAAACCGGTGACACACAACCCAACGAGCCCACACCAACTCGCAAAAACCAACCCTCGGCAGCCGGAATCGCGCCTCCCAAGGTGCTGTGGCAAGAACTACCTGTCGGTGAATTCTTGTATGGCGACACGTTGCGCGGCGTGCGCGGATGGATGATTCCTGTCGCCGACATGCAAGTCGAGCGAGTAACTGCAGAAGAAAGCCTCTGGTACCAAGACCGAGCAAAATACTTCGAAGCCGAATGGCGGCAGACCGATCCAATGATGATCGGTGTCAAACGATTTGCGATGGAAGACTCGCGTGAACGAGTGGTCTTTGATGCTCGTGTGGCTCCGTTTGCCAGCCAGCGATATGGATGGTTGATGGATCGAATTGGTCCGCCACTGACGGTTCGCCCAGCCCCGAATCCCGACGATGTGATCCGTTTGGAGTTGAGCATGGCAGCATCGTCTTTCTTGCAGAACATTCCGGCTCATCAGCTTTTTGCGGCGGTACAGCGTGATGCGCAACAACTGCAGAACCTGGACCCTTCCGAATGGTGGACGTCGCTCAAACTGTTGCAATCAACGCCAGGATACATCGCGACCTGGCCTGCGTCGGGCTTGCTCGATATGTTCCCGATGTTGGCCAGCAAACCGGACGAGCAAGGATTTACGCGGTCACCGGCATTGGGGATTTGGCGTCTCCAACAGGAAGGCTTTAGCGCGGTGGCTGCCGATCGCGAGCGATTGGAGCGACTCAAACCTTACTTGCAGATGGTGGAATCCGAGACTCCGGCGCAAGCGCGGTTGGAGATTGGCGATTTGGCCCAATCGCAATTGGAAGCTTGGGTCAACACCTTGTGGCGTCAACGATCGTGGCAAGCTTCGTTGGCCAACACACGACTGTTGCATCTCTTGATGCAACACTTTCACTTGGAGCCCGGAACTGCCAAACAACGAGCCCAATCGTTGCTGAACGCGGAGCTGGTTTGCTCACTCGATGGGAACTACTTGTTGTGGGGGCCCCAAGGACCCGTTGGCGATATCGCACCCGAAGCCTCGTGGACAGCGTCAGCTCCACCGGATCCCGCGGATGAATCACGCAACTTCGAGGCTCTGCCGGCGCTTCCACCGCCCCCTCCGCAGCCGGACCCCGGCGTTGGACTGCATCCGTTTTCCTACTACTGGATTAGCGATCGCTGGCCAGCCGACAGTCGCGTGGCTGCCCAAGCTTGGGGCGAAGAAACCTCGCCGCTGCTCAGTTGGTTCCGCGGTGCCATGATTGAAGTGAACCAAGAAGAATCGAAATTCTTGCTGCACGGCTATTTGGATATCAACCGCCGTGAGAAAGACACCGCGGCGTTGCCCAGCTTCAACATGTTTCCGGGATTTTCCTGGAAGTAGCCTCTTCGCCGCACGTAACGACGTTCGCCAGAGCGTGGACGACGGCATGTATTTGACTACAGGTTCTCCACGTTCTGGTGAACGTGGTTTCGAACTCTTGAAAGATACGGAATGCAACTACCCCAGTCCCTGTTGAATGATGTGATCGAGTTGGCTCGCGAGGCCGGCGGTTTCCTCATGGCTCGTCGGGCGAGCATCACGATCGCGGAAAAAGGCGGCGCGCACAATCTAGTGACGCAGGCGGATCTCGAATGCGAGCAATTGGTTTGCGACCGTTTGGCCCAACTGTTACCGAATTCGCAGTTCTTGCGCGAAGAAGGTGGAGCCGCCGGAGATCCCTCGTCGTCGGCACTGTGGGTCATCGATCCGCTGGATGGCACGAACAACTACGTTCATGGCATCCCCCAGTTTTGTGTGTCGATTGGCTTGGCATGGAACGGTGAACTGGAATTGGGTGTCGTGTACGATCCGAATCGAGATGAGTTGTTTGCAGCTCAACGCGGCTGCGGAGCCTTTTTGAATGGACAACCGATTGAGGTTTCGGATCGACCGGACTTGCAGCATAGTGTGATTGGAACCGGTTTTTATTACGACCGAGGCGATCTGGTCAAACGGACCTTGGCCGCGATTGGTCGTTTGTTTGACGAACCGATTCGTGGCGTTCGTCGTTTTGGCAGTGCGGCTTTGGATTTGTGCTGGGTTGCCTGTGGCCGGTACGATGGTTACTTCGAATACCGCTTGGGACCGTGGGACTACGCGGCCGGTGCGGTGATCGTCCGCGAAGCGGGCGGAAGATGCAGTGATCGCGATGGCAAAGCACTCGCAGTTCTCAGTGGCAATGTCATCGCCTCGAGCCCACAAATTCACACAGATCTCGTCCGAGTCGTCCGATGGCAATAGCCAGTCACAGGCCAGGTGCAATTCTCAGCGCATGCAAGACACAGGCCCACTGCAATTCTCAGCGGAGGCGAGTCACAGGCCTGGAAGGCCGACAGAACCTCTGCCGGGGTCGCTAGGCCCCGGGTTGAGATGGCAGAGCAACAAAAAGGCCCAACGGGCCGACACAAGTCAGAGTGACAATAAAGAACAAGGACAAGAATTTCATTGGCCCTCCAAGCCTCTTGACCTACACGACCGCCATCCTAGCCACCAGTCCCTTCCGACCAACCACCTAAACCATGGGATCACCCTTTCTAGAGTACCAAAAAGCAAACGACGCCGACCTTTGTTCAAGGCGGCGTCTCGCTTGATGGTTCCTTTGGTCGATCGAGTTGCATCAACTCTTGCATCGCTTAGTAGCCATAGTCTTCTTCGATTTGGCGTATTTGGCCTTTGCCAGGGGTTTGAGACAGAATCGCAATGATCCCTTCTTCTTCGCTATAGTCCAGGATCAGGACATCGCCTTCGACTTTGAAGGGGATGTAAGTCGATTCTTCATCGGATTCGAACAAGATCTTACGACCGCGCATTTTCCAAGTCCCTTGCTCCGAAATTTGGTTGTTCACACGGCCGTTGCGGATATTGATCCGGGATTGGTAGTCACCATTCGGCAGAATTTCGACTTTGCAGTCCATTTGGAGCCCTTGCACTATTCCGGAACCGTACCATGTCCCGACAACGGGGGCCATCGCTTCAGGTTGCGGGTTCGGGACATTCGGACCACGGCCCGGAATTTTGGGATCACCGGACAGACCGCTTTCTGGGCGTCCATTTGGACCAACCGGCCCAGCGTGGGGGCCAACAGGTCCGTTGCTTGGCGGAACATCCACTTGGACGCGAACCAGGGTCAGGTCCGCGCCACCCGGGGCCATCCGCTTCAGGACCAGGGTATTGCCTTGTAATTCAAATTCGTTTCGTTCGACCGAGTTATCGGCTTCCACGGTAGTGATCATTTCTCGCCCTTCCACCTTCCATTGGCCGCCAAACACGTTGGAAGCTGGTTCCGTTGGTCCGTTGGGGCCTGGAGCCACTTCGGTAACAATGCGGGCTTTGTAGGTTCCGTCCGGAAAGACCATCATTTGCAGCGTCATGTTTCCTTGGGGACCTTGAACACCACCTTGCCAAGCACCCACCAGTGGCGAGACGGCCGGAGCCGACACTTGGGTGGGCGAAACATTCGCCTCAACCGGCTTGGGGGTGTTCTTGAGGGCTGAAAGTTGGGCGGAAGCCGGGGCCGCAGCCAAAGTTGCCGCCACTGCAGCCAGGGTCAATGTGGCGATGAACTTGCCGAAGTTATTGAAAAATCGTTTCATGGTCGAGTTCCTACGGTTGGTGTGCTTGGATGGAAGTTGTCGGTCTGACACCAACCATACAGACGGGCAGGAACCCTGTGACAGAAAAAACTCACTTGATCGGCCGTCAGCCCATCAGGCGTCCCTAGCGGGTAAACATTTCCAGCGGTTGCTTTGCGGGGTTCATTCCCAAAACATCAATCGAACCCGATTGCAGTCGGTAATAGCCCAACAAACTGCGAATCAGCGTCGTTTTCCCCGCACCATTTTCGCCCAACAAGGCATAAACCACCCCGGCCGGGACCGCCAGCGAAACGTTGTCCAAAGCCAACTGTCGAAAAAACTTTTTCCGCGCTTCCGTAACTTGAATGACCGAACTCATAAGTTGCTCCTGGGAAAAGTGAGAACGTTTTTAATTAGTGTTTGAGAGACGCTACGTATCGTCGCACCACCGCTTCAAAACTCTCGCGTAATTCGGCCGGTTCCAAACCCGCCTGCAACGCCTCTTCAACCACCAACGCCAAACGTTCCTGAATCATGCTCGCGCGCTGGCTGGTACACGTTCGCTTGGCCCCTGCACTCACGTGCTGCCCTCGCCCACGTTCCGTTTCCAGCACCCCATCACTCTGCAAAAGCTGATAGGCTCGTTGAATCGTATTGGGATTAATCGCCAATAGCTTTGCCAGTTCACGCACCGAGGGGACTTGCTGGCCGGAGACCAAAGTCCCGTTGGCGACGTTGTATTTGACTTGGCGAACAATCTGTTCGTAAATCGGAATCCCGTTGCTGGGATCAATGGCAATCAGCATCCAAAAACCTCCTTTCGAATCCAACCGCATAGTGTTCTGATGAAATAGTACACGTGAACACAGATCAAGTCAAGCCGTTTCCTGCGCCGGATAGAGCAGCCAGCGACGAACCAGAAACAATAACCCCCACGACCATCCAAGACACAGTCCAAGATGACCGAGAAAAACAGAACTGGGCTGAGTCAAGGTCACAGGCAAAGTAAGATGCAAGGTGGCCCAGCCGAAGTAACCAAAGCTCACGAAAAACTCTCGCCCAAGCGAACAGAAACTCAAGTCAAAAAAGCCGCCGCGCAAGCGGGCATTCAGCTCATTCCACCACGGCAGGCTGCGAACACAAGCAACCGCTGCCACCCCAACGTTCATCGCCAAAAAGACGACAAACAATTTTTGCCACGAGGCGAACAGCGACAAACGATCGAACCACTGCAAGAGCGGTAGCCAAGTCAGACTCAACAACACCAACCAACTACCGCACCACGCCATCGATCTTCGCAACCACCATGCCCACAGCCAATCGGCGTGCACCGGTAGATTCATGACCAACGGCAACCATTGCTGTGATGTGCCCCAACGATCCCAGTTGGGCGAGAGGATCGAACAAGCATGCAGACCAATCACTCCCACGACAATCAACAGATCGTACTGGGGGACATTCCTGACTCGTGCTAATCCAAGTAAAGCCAACACAACCAATACCGCGAAGCACCACGTTACTTGTCGCCAACGTCGGTCGTCCAAGGCCCACGAGTTATTCGACCGCAAGCTATAAGGAATTGAAGGGAAAAAAACACGTTCGGCCGCCCCAGTGGTTTGCTCCGAAAAGCAAGTCCCACCGGCAGAGGGCAGCAAAACGTGCGATTCCAGACGAAGGTTTCGCACCTTTGCGGTTTGCCTTTCTGACGTGGACAACATGTTCAGTGACTGCCACGATCCCTCCAATTCCGATGTTACTTCGGACGTTGCCGGTTGTCGTTCGTCCAACGGAATGGCCGTCGGGTTCGGTTGTGGATCTAGGGTCAGTTGGTACCAATAATATGGCCCCTTTCGCCAATGCAAGATCAGCAGTCCCGCCACGGGAACAACTGCAAGTAATCCCCAACTCCGAGGCGGCATCAAGGTCATTTCCACGATGCGATTGACCCACCCGGTTGGGATGAACATCTGAATCCAAAAACAAAGATACCCGCTAAAGGCACCGAAGATCGCTTGAGGATCGTTTGGATCGACAATCAATTTTGGCAAAGGTCCTGGCATATAGAGCACGCTAACCAAAACAACCGGCCATGACAAAATCGACCACCGAGCGGCGTTTGCCAAACGGCTCGCGAAGGAAACGTTCACGGGGCTTGCAAACATCCACGTCGCGCAGAACAAATGCCAGTTCACAAAAAACTGAACGACACCTGCAACCGTCCCCCCAAGAATAGGCTCCCACCCCCAGCCTCGTTGATACACGACCAACAAGTGAACGTAACACGTGATCAACGCGACAATTGCTCCGAGGATAAGATTCTTGCCCACGGTACAGCGACATAACTCACGCAAGGCACCGGGGGGTTCCAACGGCATTCGCAGGTAGAAGCTTGCGAGCGAGCGGTAGCATGCTCGAGTTTCCGGATTCGAAGGATTCTCGGCTTCATGACGACTTGGTAGCACGTAGGCCAAACTAAACACTGCGACCGACTGCACAATCGTCAACACGAGCAGCACACTTCGGACATCCGGTAGACGGCGCGGAGCGACCAAAGGCAAAACGTCCAATCCGTTTGCAAACGCAAACGCCGAACTTGAAAGGGCGAGCCCTCCTAGCAGCCCGAGAAAAATCGCGAAGATTCTTCCGCCATCGTTGAACGAGGTCGCCAAGTCGTACTTGAGCGCTTCCCAGCCGGACATTCGACTCCGCAGCAAACTGCCAATCTCGATCTCAAGTTTCTCTTGCGGTGTGCTCCACATAAAGGCCTTCTTATCTCGGTAAAAGACCAATCTCAGCTTGTCGATGTCGCACGGGAAGCATTGCGAATCAATTTCTCAAAGTTCTCGTCGAGACTTTCCATGCTGTTTCCTTGCAAGAGTTCGATGGTGGGAACGCTGGCGACGATCCTTTGCTGGTGTAGAATCACGACGCGATCTGCCGCGCGAGCGGCAACCTCGAGGTTTTGCGTCGTAAACACGACGATTCGTTGACGCTGTTCGACGGCCTCCCGGATCGCAACTCTCAGCAGGCGAATCCCCAAAGGGTCCATACCTGCGGAAAAAGGTTCGTCCAATAGCCAGACCTCCGGATGCACAGCCAGCAAAGACACGATTTGGACTTTGTATTGTTGTCCACGCGAGAGACTGGTCCACGACTGTCGAACCAACTGCTCGATTTCAAATCGAGTCAAGAGCTCAACAATATCTTCCGGGAGCGTTGTATGGGCGGAAAGCGATTTGCCGAAGGCGGCTAAAGTCGAGCAGAGGTAGGTCAACGGTGTTCCAAATACGGGCTCAGGAATGCCAGGTAAATAGAACAATCGTCGCCTGAGATCAATCCGTTGGCGCTGTATGGGTTGATCGTCAAGCATGATTCGCCCCGAATCCGGCAAACGAACCTGCGCCAGACATTCCAATAGAGTCGTCTTGCCAACGCCATTCACGCCAACAATCGCCACGGCTTCGCCCGCCCGAAACTCGGCATCAAGTTTCTTCAGGATACATTTGTTCCCGTAATTTTTTGTCAGTTGCTCAACCCAAAGTCGCATAAATCAAACCCCATCGTATTTCGGGCCTCCGATCGAAGTATACCAAAACCAGGAGCCCAATCCGATTCGCCAATACCAACCGCCGCCTTCCCATACCAAATGGAGCCAGGAGAAACTTAATAATCGCGGCTAACTTCGTTCTATTTTTGAACAGATGCGTATTTCATTGAACTCCCAATGCAAAAAACGCCAGCGGAAGGGTCCGTTGGCGTTGATAAAATTGGCGTCTTAGGGCCAGCGTTTAGCGATGGCGGCACGCGGCACGCAGACCAATACCGAGCAAAATCAAAGTGGCCATACGCCTCGGCGCTCGAGCGTCAGTCACGATCTCGGTGCCGATCCACATGCTGGTGTTGCGACCAGCCTAATGAAATGGACCGGTCACCGTGGCCACGGAGATCACACACAGGACCGGTTACCGTCGTTCAAAGTTGTAATTCGAAAAGACCACGTCGCGGATCTCACGAGTCTTGAGCATTTTGCTCAGATTGCCAATGATCTCGGACTTGAGCCAAGCTTGGTGGGGGTCCGTAATGTTGTTCGTCGTGAGGGTCTGAGCTGACGCCAAAATCATGTCCCGGATTCGAGTCTTGTATTCTTCCAAAAGAGGCTTGAGTTTTTCGGCGGTGGCCTTGGGGGCGATGGCCGCCGCATGAAATTCGATCCGGTATTGATCGACGCTGTCCGGAACCGGGATTGCCACATCAAAGTCACCCAAGTCCAGTTCAACAAAATCGTAGGGATGATGTCGGGCAGCACTGGTCTGATGGTCCGCGAACAAAGCCAACGGATCCAAGACGGTGTCCTGCGACTTCGAGCCACAACCCAGGCTCATCAAAATCAAAGCCGCCAACACAATCAGCCCCCAACCTTGCCCGTATCTTCTCAACGAGACAAGGCTTTCACAGAAGCAACGACAGGCAGCAAACTTGGTAGACACAGGACGAACCTCCAAACAACCCTCACTTGTATCACCTTCATTTAGGTCGCCAATCTCTCGCGACAATCAAATGCAAGTTCGGCACCGCCCGGTTCCTCGACGGTCGCGACCAGCGATGCCGATCCTAACGGTTGTAATGAATAGGCTTCTCATAAGCCCATCTTGCCTCGCCGAACAGGATTGCGGTTTATCCACATGGGGAGAAAACTATCCCGCCAGCGCTCCCCTAAGTTAGGACAACAAAAAAGCGTGAGCGTCAATCACTTGCACGCTCACGCTTCTCAAGCAGCTAAACGCCCGCGACGCGCCCGGGCGTTTGACTTGCTATTACAGTTCGGCCAAGAACCGAATCAAGTCCGTCGAGGTCACAATGCCAACCAACTTGTCGCCATCCACAACTGGCAAAGCATGAAAATTACCTTCGCCCAAAATT
Source organism: Planctomycetaceae bacterium (assembly GCA_016795075.1). GTDB lineage: Bacteria > Planctomycetota > Planctomycetia > Pirellulales > Pirellulaceae > M30B19. Next base: position 24,633 of record JAEUIP010000033.1, read on the forward strand.
CTCGCCGCATCGCGCACCGTTCCGTGCACGGAAACCGATACGGGGTTCGCCGACATCAGGCCAGTCACGGTGTAGGTGTGATCCAGAAGTGCATCCAGTTGCCGACCGTCTTGATTCCCAAACTCCCCAAACGACACTCGGAGCAAATCCGACCAACTAATAATCCCTACCAACTTGCCGCCACTGACAACCGGCACGTGATGAATGCCCTGTTCCTCAATGATCTTTTTGACCGTCGACACCGGCTCACCTTCGTGGACACTAATCGGCGAGGTGCTCATCACTTTGCTAATGGGTTCGTTCTTCTTCATTCGAGCCTTTCTTCAATTCTGAAATACACGTTGGGTCACAACACCAGCACTTAAGTGCAATTCCAGTGCCAGGAATGAAGAACTCGTTAGTTTGCGGTTTTTACCGCAATCCAGGCGGCATGGTGGGGATGCTCGTGTCTTCGCTGGCCCAATACGTGCGGAAACGCGCGATAGTGTGCGGTCGGCAGGATCGCACACTGCCCACCAGCGTTTACGACGAGGACACCAATTACTTCAACAACAGTTTTGGCAGCCACAAGCTCAGGGCTGGAACGTAGGTCACAATCATCAAGGTCGCAAACAACGGCAGAAGGAACGGCAGCGTCCCCATAATAACCCGCTGCACGGACGCGCCAGTGACGGAACTGAGCACAAACAACACCAGGCCAACCGGCGGCGTTAGAAGCCCGATCACCAAATTCAAGATCATGATGACCCCTAAATGCAAGGGATCCACACCATACTCGCGAGCGGCCGGCATGAGAATTGGCACCATAATCAACAGCGCGGCGACCGGCTCCAACAACATCCCGACCACCAACAAAGCGATATTCACGAGCAACAGAAAAACATAAGGATTGTCGGTCAGACTAGTTAATAACGCGGTCACTGCCTGTGGACCTTGCTCGCGCGCGATGATCCACCCAAACAGACTGGCGGCGGCCACAATCAACATGATCGAACCGGTCGTGCTGGTGGTCGCTTGCAATGATTCGCGCAGTGATTTCCACGATAACGATTGAAACAGTCCGCTTAAGACGATGACGTACGCCGCTGCCACCGCGGCCGCTTCAGTTGGCGTCGTCACACCCCCCAAGATCCCACCCAAAATAATCACCGGCGTCAACAATATCGGTGCTGCCTGATATGTCGCACTTGCCAGCCGAGTTCCTTGCACTTCCTCGGTTTCTGGCAGCGGATGTCGCGCCGCGTAAATGGCGACCGAACCACATAAGATCGCGGTCAATACCAATGCCGGGACAATACTCGCAAAGAACAACCCACCGACCGAAACACCTGCCGCCACGGCATAAATGATCGCCGGGATACTGGGCGGCATCATCGGGCCAATCAGCGACGACGCACCAGTCAAACCCAGCGAGAATCCTTCGTCATAGCCGCGTTTCTTCATCGCAGGGACCAATACGGAACCCAAGCCCGCTGCATCCGCCACCGCCGCCCCACTCATCCACGAAAACAACAAGCTGCTAATCACATTGACGTAGCCCAAGCTGCCCGGAACTCTCTTTAACAAACAGAGCAAAAACCGGAACAATCGATCCGCTAACCCGCCAGCATTGCTCACATAGCCAGTCAAAATAAATAACGGTACCGCCAACAAAGGAAATGAATCCAAGCCCGACATCGTCCGTTGCAACGCCACACCCAAGGTAATGTCCGGCGAGAACGAAACGTACAACAAACATGGCAGCAACATGCTGAAGGCCACCGGCACTCTCAGAAACAACAAGACCAACATGCCCACAATCAGCAGTCCCAATGTCATTGTGGACCTCGCTTGGCAGATTCGTCGCCCCGTCGCTCATCCCAACTCAGTTGCAGCGTCTCGTCGATCTCGGTCGCGGTATCGTTCTTCATCGCTTGTCCCGACCAAACGGCCCAGGCATGAACCAACGAGTGAAACGCCATCAAGAGGAGCCCCAGGCTGACGCCGCCATACCAATAACTCTTCGCGACTCCCAAGGCGGGCGAACCCACGGGATGCACAAACCACACAAAACGCAAGCTGCCCAAACCCAGGAGCAAACACGTCGAAGCCACAAACAGATAAACAAATAGATCGGCTCGTGCACGCCACACGGTACCCACGCGAGACGACCACAAATCAACGGCCAAATGCCGACGTTGGGCCATGATGTAAGCCGCCGCTAGAAACGTCATCCAGATCAACCCCAAGCGACACAGTTCCTCGCTCCAGGAAAACGGAGCTCGAAAAATGTAGCGAGCCACCACCTGGGCGAACATCGTGCCCAAGATCCCGACCAAGATCAACAATGACAAACATTGCTCTATCCAAATTAGACCGCGATTCAAACGTTCCATGTTCACCGTGATTCTGCCTGGGGCGAACTGGTAGGGATGTTGGCAGTTGCCGGAGCCGCCGCAGAAGTTGGCTCGGCTTCCATTGCCGAGATTTCGCGATACAAATCGCTGAACGCATAACCCGACGCAAAATGGTCGCGACAGCGAGTACGAAACGCGGCAAGGTCAACATCGTCGACAATCTTCATCGTTTGATCGGCTCGCCATTGAGCCAACAATTCCGCTTCCTCGGCCAAGCTCTTGCGATGGACTTCATCGCCTAATTGAACAATCACCGTTTGCAGCGTCTGCTGCTCGGAGGCACTCAACCGATCCCAAGTTCGCTCGTTGATCAAGATTTGAATGGACGATTGGATATGACCCGTGAGGCAAAGATAGTCTTGAACCTCTTGAAAGCCCATAGTACGAATCACGGCGATGGGGTTCTCTTGACCATCAGCAATTCCTTGTTGCAACGCCAAATAGACTTCACCAAACGGAACCGGTAAAGGCCGCGCTCCCAAGGCGCGGCCGGAATCTTGCCAGATTTTTGCACCCGGCAAACGCAACCGAAAATCCGCTAGGTCGGCAGGTGTTCGGATGGGCCGATTTGCAGTCACGTGTCGCGACCCATAAGCCCAAGTATCCAACACGCGTACGCCGTACTTCAGCCGCAACTGCTCCCAATGCGGAGCCATGATCGAGCCTTTCGCAACCTCCAACATATGGTCCAAGTCACGGAACACGTAGGCTGCATCAAAAACACCAATCGGTGGATGCCACATGCCTAAGAATGAGGGGCCCGCGATCGCCAACTCCAATTCGCCAGCCACCAACTGCT
>JAEUIP010000340.1 GCA_016795075.1 Planctomycetaceae bacterium
CGATATTTTGGGTTTTGGCAATTTCGTTGGCGGCCAAAACTCGGCGCACACCCGCGGCATCCGTGGCGACCGGCTTTTCCATAAAGATATGCTTGCCGGCATTCACGGCCGCTTCAAAGTGCAACGGACGGAAGCCCGGTGGCGTGGTCAGGATAATCAGATCCGCATCACTGGCCAAAACACCTTTGTAGGCATCGAAGCCCACGAATTGATTTTCGGGGGAGACTTTGACTTTGTCGGGATGACCTTTCGACAACTCTTCCAAGCAGCCCTTCAAGCGACCTTCAAATGCATCCGCGACGGCCACCAATTCGGTCGAACCTTCGGTGTTCATCGCGTTGGTTGCCGCGCCGGTTCCTCGGCCACCGCAGCCAACCAAACCAATCTTGATCACGTCGCGACCGGCCACGTGAAACGCGGGGACGGCACTGGCCGATGAAGTCAACATCGAACCGGCCGCCACAGCGGCGGTCGTCTTCAAGAAGCCACGTCGAGCGGCACCGGACGGACTGTTTGCAGAGTTTTGACTCATGAACGAACTTCCTAATGGATGGGGCGGGATTCGATTTGGTTCAGCCAATCGGTCAAACCGTTGGGAAAGGTCGACTCGCGGGCGCTTGGTTGCCAAACTCCGGAGGCTCTAACAGAATAACACCCGGGCGACAGGGATTCAATCGCCGCCCTTGTTTCGGTGGAATGGGAGCTTCCGGTGTCCTACACTCGTTCTGGCATGTTTTGCAACTTTGCCGTCCTTCTCGCGGCGATGCTAGTCGTCTTTCCAACCAGCGGACTGCAACGGGTCTCCGCTTTCCAAGCCGAAACCCAACCACCGCGGCTGGACGGATTTGCGAAGTCACAAATCCATATGGGGGTCCAATTCCAAATTTCACTCTACGCCACCGACGAAGAGGTCGCGGAACGGGCATTTGCCGCCAGTTTCGCGGAAATCGCGCGATTGGAGCGAGTTTTCTCGGACTACAACAACGACAGTGAAGCGCGACGGATCGATGCACGCCGCTGTGAAACTTCGATCGAATTATCCCCCGACATGCAGCGGCTATTGGAAAAATCGTTGGCCGTGAACCAAAACACCAACGGTTACTTCGACGTCACGTTGGGCGCGTTGACCAAATTGTGGCGGGCGGCTCGTCGTGAAAAGAAAGCACCGGAGTCGGAGGCCTTGCGCAGTGCGTCCGACCGTGTCGGCAGTCATCGCCTCCAACTGTCCCACAACCAATTGCTCAAAAATTCTCCCGGCGTGGAATTGGATTTTGGCGGCATTGCCAAGGGTGACGCTGCAGACCAAGTTTTGAGTTTGTTGAAGCAACAATTTGGGATCACTCGCGTCTTGATTGACGCGTCTGGAGACTTGGTCGCTGGTGATCCGCCGCCCAATCAGCCAGGTTGGGTGATTGGCTTGTCGCGCCCCGCCGATGATCCAAGTCCGATGCCCCGTGTCTATTTGGCCAATCGGGCTTTAGCAAGTTCAGGCGACTCGACCCAGTTCCTCGAAGTGGATCGGACGCGATGGTCGCATTTGCTGAATCCGCACACGAAGACGCCGATCATCGGCCAGAATCTGACATTGGTTTGGGCCGACGATGGCGCGACCGCCGACGCCCTGGCTTCGGCCTTGGCCATTTGCCCTGGCGACGAATTCCAAACCATCGCGAATCGTTTCCCAAATGTCGCGGCCTGTGTCTACCGTCGGGCAACGGCCGATCAAACTACCGAAGTGTTGCAAACGGAGAATTGGAACCCAACGATCCAAGACCAGCAAGTTCGATGAGGCAACCATGAGCGACAGAAAACGATCCATCATCAATAGCATCTGGCGACTGCTTGTCTTGTACGCCGTCTTCTGTCTGATTGTGTTTCTCGTGCAGCGGTCGCTGTTGTACTTTCCATCGCATGAAGAACCGGTGAGCGCTTTATCGCCGTGGCTGGTGGAAGGAAACGTCGTAGGATATTGTCGGGAGGTTCCAAATCCCAAGAATGTTTGGTTGATGCTGCACGGAAACGCAGGGCAAGCGTCCGATCGCGACTACGCGCTTGGTCGCCTTGAAAAGTCGGATTCGCTTTATGTGTTGGAGTACCCGGGCTACGGTCAGCGCCCCGGGTCACCCAATCGCGTCTCCTTCGACTCGGCCGCACTGGACGCTTACGAATGGTTGGCGACACGTTTCCCCACTACGCCACTGTGTGTGATTGGCGAGTCGATTGGCAGCGGCCCCGCGTCAGGGTTGGCGAGCGCGAGTCGGACGCCGGACAGAATCGTGCTGGTCGTTCCATATGATAAATTGAGTGCCGTTGCGGGACGGCGTTTCTTTTTCTTGCCCGTAAGTTGGATGCTCCTTGATAACTGGGACAACATTCATTCGCTGCAGAATTACCAGGGCCCCGTTGATATCTTCGGTGCTCGTGACGACCACGTGATTCCCTGCTCCCATGCCAAAAATCTCGCTCAGCAGATCCCCCAGGCCAACTTTCATGAAATTCCCTGCGGGCACAATGATTGGTGGAGAATGCCCAAGGTAAAGATTCGTCACGAATCCGAGTCCGCTCGGTAGCGCAACGGCAACGGCCTAACCAATCGTCTGCTGATCAAGAATCTCGAACCCCGGCGCGGCGAACGGCCTCAGGACGATCTCGTCTTCGCCGCGCCGCTCAAAATAGGCAACAATCGAGCAACTAGGAATTCGCGCCGTTGTCAGAACCGGCCAACGCTCGTTGAGAGCAAAATCGATGGCCACCTGTTTGCTGAGCGTCCAACACGGACCGATTTGATTCCATGACAAATGCGACCGATAGGCGGTGACAAACTCAGGAAAGTCTCGGCGAACTTCCAATTCGCTCCGTGTCATCAAGTCATCGACCGTGTGCGGAAAATCCGTTCGCATCGCACTCAACACAAAGCAGGAACCGGAGTGAAGGATTTCATCGTCGGTCCAAATCTTTCCAACGAGTTGATTGTGCAACGGCGCTGGTGTTTCGCCAACCTCGAAGTGCTCCATGAACGCGGATTCGCGGTACTCCGGTAGGTGCATCGCCACGTAGGTCTCCCAGTCCATCGCTGCGATCGCACGGTTTAACTTCAACATCGTCGAACGATAGAGTTGATTCAATCGCAAGTGATCGGCGCTGGAGCGGATCTTTCGCTGGAACCACCTCGTGCTGACGTACCCGTCATGGTAGGCCGCTTGCAGTTCCGGCAGCAAAGGGATCGAACTGTGTGACACCAAATCACCTTCGCCCGTGCCATTCATGTTTGAACCTTTTGCACGATCTCCGGCGACTTTCGGCTCGGTAGCAGCTCCCTCAATTTGCTCGTCAATGGAATCATGAGCATGACCACAATTGTAGACAATCCCGAACCGAAGAAATGGACGACCAAACCCGACACAATGATCATTGGCAGGACGGCAACGACATCCCAACGATCCAAATCCATATCGCAGCGATAACGCAGGTATAAGGCCATCGGCACGAAGCCCAACACCAACCAATAGACATGCGTCCACTCTTGATTGGGACTGAACTGGAGGCGTAACATACCCGCTAGTCCCACGCCCAATGCGAACAACACCACGATCGCAAAGACATCGAGCAAGAGTTTCGCACAGAATCTCAAAAACGTTACAACCATCCATCGTCTCCTGCCGTGATCGCAGTCTTCACCAGTCAACACTGGCTGCCAAAAATGATACTCGAATTCGCCTTTGGCTGCCGTTCGACTCGCCAACTTGTGGTGCTTTTCGGCCGGTCGCTTAGTTTTCTGTAAAAATCACGGTTTTGCGAGTGACGTTCGTTCCCGCTGCGGCGACTACTTCGCGTGAACAGGGCCTCGAGCGACGGCGTCCAGGACGGTTGGAACGGGGGATCCGTTGCAGGCCAGAAAGTGTTACTTCGGCGGGACACTTCGGTGCGATATCACGATCTGGCAAGCGTCACGACGCAATGTCGCCCCATGGATGTTGCTCGACGGACACAAACAAGTTGAAAGTGGACCTTATGAAACCTGTGTGGTTCGTGTTTTTATTTTGGGTATCGACCTGTTCGACGAGTGTCGCGGCCGACGAATTCTTGAAACTGAAGCAGATCCAAGGCCAACCCTTGGAAGCTCGTGTCGAGCAGTATGACCTGGGCGAACAAACCGTGACGCTGACTGCTCGCGACGGTCGAGAAATCGTCGTGGCCGTGGCCGACTTGAGTGCGCCCGACAAGCGATTGATTGCCAAAGCTTTGGAACGGCAGCTGTTCCAAAAGCCCAAAGCCAAACCAGAAGCCCGGCCAGAAAGAAAACCAACGGACCGTCCCGCGGCTTTGGATCAAGCAGAGGCGAAGCCGCACGGGGCAAACAAGGGTCCAGTAGCTTGGCACAACAACTTGAAGCAAGCCACCACCCACGCGCTCGGTACGGACACCGTCCAAGATGACCGACCGATCGTTTGGTTCCGTGTTCTGGGCGATCTGCGTGGTCTGATGTGAAGCGCGGGACACTCCATGAGGACCGTGTCGTTCTCTCAGCCCCAAGTTCAACAATCCTTGTCACGCGATTTTGTCTGCTTCACCACCAGTACCGAAGGGGACCCTACCGCAGGTCAATCAATCCGCCATCGCCCCCAAGACCCCGCCGGACCATGCATCCGCGGCAATGGTCAACAAAATGTCCAGACACTGTTCTTGACCCCTGAAGGAGAAATTTTTCACGCGGCTTCTGGATACCTCAGCTCCGAGGATTTGTTGGCCGAACTACAATTTGCCCATGAGCTGTTTTCCAAACTGAAGGAAACTCATCCGACGGATCGTGCGGACTTGGTCAGAACAAGTCATCGCGAGCGATTAGAAAAAATCGGTTTCACTGCAGAACAAATCGACGCCGAGGGCAACCTACTCGGAGCTGGTATGAACATGCAGTTGCTGCTGCCCGGGTCCAACCCAATTTCCGCGTTTCTTCCCGGTGCAACACCTGCGGGGCAAGATGCGGGAAAACCAACGGTCGATCCCATTGCCGCGTTCACTCGCGGACAGATTCTCACGGATCAAAAGTTCTGCATCGACCGACCTTTGATGTCCGCCGTCAAATTCGAAAAAGACCCGACGCCGTTGGTTGGCAACGGCAAATCATTCTTCATGAGCAGCTCCGGAGGCAACGGCGGTTAATTGTGGGTTGCCAGTCTCTGGCAGCCAACGCAATGTGGGTTGCCAGTCTCTGGCAGCCGACGGGTGAACCGACTCTTTCGTTTTCATAGCCAACGTGGGGATACGTGTTGCTGGGAAAAATCGGACTCGAGAAAACACGTCTAGGTGAAACTGCAAAAAGAGCGTGAACATGGGGCCGGCCGCCAGGGGACTGGCGACCCACATTAACTCACTGCCGTGCCAATGTGGGCTGCCAGTCTCTGGCAGCCGACGGGTGGACCGACTCTTTCCTTGTCAAAGGCAACGTGGGGATACGTGTTGCTGGGAAAAATCGGATCCCAGAACACAGATCCGCGTGAAACTGCAAAAACAGCTGATACATGGGGCCGGCCGCCAGGGGACTGGCGACCCACATTAACTCACTGCCGTGCCAATGTGGGGTGCCAGTCTCTGGCCGCCAACGCAATGAGGGGTGACAGTCT
>JAEUIP010000341.1 GCA_016795075.1 Planctomycetaceae bacterium
AGCGGTTGGCACACATGTCAGCCGAAGAACGCGACAACGAAATCCGCCGCAAGTTCATCGCCGCTCGCCAAGCAGCACAGGGAGGTTGAATGTCGCTGACCGCTCCGTCGGTCAGATTTGATCGGTAGTTGGACCGTAGGAACGGTCCACTACAAAAGTCACCCGACCGGGCCGGTTCAACAACAACCGACCCTTGAACCCGCCCGGTCGGTTATTTACTCAGCACTATTCACGGAGCAAAAGCATGGCAGTAGTCGCCAATATCTCGGTTTTGCTCTCGGCACGAATTGAAGGCTATCGATCGCAGATCGGTTTCGCCCGTCAGGACAACGAGTCGTTTGCCCGATCGGCCGCCCAAGCTGGACTCAAGATCCGTGACGCCGGTAAGGCCATGGACATTCTGCGCCAACGATCTTTCGACCAACTTTCGACCCAGCAAAAGTTGAACGAAGAGATCCGCGCGATCAATCACCTATTCAAAGCCGGGATCATCGACCAAGGCAACTACGCCAAGGCGATGGTCCAATTGAACGAGGCCTACCGTCAAAAGGCCGCGCTCGAGGCGGCAAAGGCTCAGGAATCCCTTAACAACTCCATCCAACGTGGCACGCAGATCATGCGTCCGCAAATTGCGGTACAGAAAGAGGCGCTTGCCGAATACAAGCGTACCGCCCTGGCCCTGCGCGAGCTTGAGCAATCCGGCACAGCCAAGAAACTTGGCATTACTTCCGAGGAAATCGAAAACCGCCGCCGCGAGGCCTTCCTGACCGGCCAAGCCAAGTTCCAAGGCAAGGAAACCCCCGCTCAAATCCAAGAACGGACCGCGCAAGCCACGGCCGCGGCCACCGAGGCCGTCACCAAGTTCAACGCCCGGTTCCAAACCGCTCGGCAACGTCTGTCCGAAACAATTGCCGTGCTTCGGGACATGCGATCCCAAGCCGAACTTGCCGCCAAACCGTTGGACATTCGCGCGCAACAAGAATTCGTTCGCAAAGCCATCGAAGACTTTCGCCGCGATTCCGGCTTGGACGAGAAGCTAAAGCGTGAAGCCAAGGCCCAAGAAGAATCGAACAAAGCCGTCCAGCGTGGGATTCAATTGCTGGACAAGAACTATGCCGCCCGGCAACGGCTTGGCAACCAACTTCGCGACCTGCAGGCCGCTGCCAAATCCGACCCTGACAGATTCGGCGGACAAAAACTCGAGGAAGCACGCCAGAAGGCCTTCCAAGAGTATCGCAACGAAACCCAAAGCTCCACCCAACTAGCCGCCGCCTCCGTCGACAAGTTCAACGAGAAGTTTGTCACGGCCAAACAACGCCTCCGCGACACGATCAACGAACTTCGCGTCATGCGACAAAACGCGGCCGAAGCTGGCAAGGTTTTGGACGCCAACGCCCAAAAGCAATTCATTCGCAAAGCGGTCGACACGTACCGCCGCGATTCCGGATTGGACGACCAACTTAGCGAACAGGCCGTTGCCCGCGAGGCCGCCAACAAAGCTGCCGAGCGTGGCATCCAGCTCGTTGACAAAGAACTCGTCGCCAACGGACGGCGTCGGCAACAATTGATGCAGCAACTTGCCGACATCAACGCGGCCCGGGAAGCCTACAAGGGCTTAGACGTCCGCAAGTTTGCTTCTGCGACGGCCGGGATCTTCGACGAATTGAACGCCCTCCGCGACGGCCGTGAATCGCCCGCCGCGATCGCCGAACGCAAGGCCCAAGAACTTGCGGCCAACAAGGCACGGATCGAAAAGGAAAACATCGCGGCCATCAAAGCCACGATGACCGCCGAACAGGCCCGCGCGACCGAATACGCCAAAATCAACCAGGACATTGTTGACGGACTCAGCCAAGAGGCCGCCGCCCGTCGCCGTTTGGCCGTCGATTCCGAATTCAACAAACGAACCGGCGTGGACCAACGTTTGCAAATCGAAGCCGACTTGGTCCAGAAGTACAACGAGTCGATCGCCCGCGGGACCCAAATCGCTCGCCCGGCCAAGGCGGCCACGGACGAATATCGTCAGACCGTGAAGGATCTCGGCCGCGCCTTGAACGCCGCCAAGATCAACCAACAGGAATACAACGTCGCCCGCCTCCAAGCCACTCGCCTTCGCCAAGACGCGTCGATTTCCCCCATCCTCCAATCGGGAATCAATCAAGTCGCGCCATACAAACAGGTTTTGAAAGAAGTCACTCGAAGCATGTTTGACATGCGAGCGGCGGTATCTTCGGGACTTGTGACTCAGAAAGAATACAACCAGGCGATGGCGGGAGGCAATTCGCCAGCGATGCAGCTTGCGAAGGTGCAAGAAGTTCTAGTCAGGCGTTTACGAGCCGGAAAAATCACGCTGGACGAGTATCGTTCGTCAATGCGGCAAGCCAACCAAATGATTTCAACTCAAGAATCGCTCTTGAGTCGCCTCACCCGAACGTTCGGCGTTTTCCGAACCGTCTTTATTGGTATGGCATCGGCCCAGATTTACGGCGGTATCTTTGAGGGCATTAGCGCCGGCTTTGAATTCGAGCCACAAATTCGCCGCTCGATCGCCTTGTTCGGTGAACTTGACGAGGCAAAGAAAAAGGCTCTGCGAGACGTCGTTATCAACAGTACTTTCAACAACGTTCCAATTGTGGAACGTGCTAAGGTACTTGAAGAACTCGCGAAAGACGGTGTGTCTGCGGACGTTGCAATAAGAACGTTAGCCAAAACACTTGAATTTGCGTCGGTGTCTGGACTTGCCGCTCAAGACGCGGTTTCAAAAGTTTCTGAGGTAATGAGCGCGTTTCGAGAAAACACTGGAACCGCTGAAGAGCGAACTGCTAAACTCGTTCAAATAATGGACTTACTTCAATTTGCGTCAACTCAAACCGCAAGCAATGTTGAGGAGGTTGCCGAAGCTCTAATCCGCACGGCTCCGCAAGCAAATCAATTGGGAATTGAGCTTCGCGAAGCAACAAAGGGGGTTATCGGCCTGTCAAATATCGGTCGAAAAAGCGACGTTGGCGGTAATGAACTTGCCATTGCATTGCGAGACCTGACGATTAAGGCAGTTGAAAACAAGGAAGCATGGGAATCTCTAGGTTTAACAGTCTTTGATCAAGACGGAACTTACGCAGGCATGTCTGTCACGATTCGTCAACTTGCAAATTTGCTTTCCAGTCTCTCTAGCAAACAACAGGTAATGACACTTCAAACGCTTGGAGTCACTCAAAAGGCCAGTCAGTTTCAACAACAATTGGTTGCGCTGATTGATGAAATCGACAATGCCAAAACGGCATTTGATGATACTAATGGCTCCGTCGAACGCATACACAAAGATAGCTTGACACAGCTTGAAATCATGCTCAACAACGTTTCAACTGCTTGGTCAGTTCTAATCAACAGTTCCATTGTCGCTTGGCTTGAAGATGTTGCAACATGGGTAAATAAAAACCGAGAAGCTACCCAATTTTGGGGAACTATGTTTGTAGGCGTAATGACTGGACTTGTAGTCGCATTTAACGCATACCGAGTAGCCGCCGCTGCGGCAATGGCCACGACCGTAACGTTCAAGGCACTTACTGGTGGACCCAAAGCTTGGCTTGAAATGCTTGCGGGTGTAGTTGCTGCGACGGTAGCAATTGGATTGACGACGGCAGCGTTAGAAGGCATGAATGTTGCAGCAGATGCCGCAGCCGGCGAGGTACAAGACCTCACACAAAAATTCGACATGCTTGAACAAGCTCAGAAGAAAATCCAACGTTCGCCACTGGAAGAGGCTCAATTTGATCGAACAAATCAAACGGAGAATATCTTTAACGCCTTTTTCCGTGACCAGGATCTGTATAACGAGTTCGAGCGAACAGCCCTTCCCGTTCTGAACGACATCAATGACTTGATTGCAAAATCAACTGTACGTGATCTAAATAACGCCAAGCCGTTGTTTGACGCGCTCTATGGTGACGAGAGGCAGTGGAGACGCGGAAGCGATTTAATGCGATCTCTACAGAACACTGACACAACGGAATACTTCGAAGAACTTCGCGAAAAGATGATCAACGTCAAGTTGGCCCTTCAAGGGTTGTATGACGACAAAGTTGCAGATGCAGTGAGTGAATACGAATCAATTGTTTCTGGATTGCGGACTCCTGTGGAGGAAGCGTTAGATCAGCTTAGCCGACTCGGTCAAGTACGCAAGATAGGCATTGATGTTTCGCCTGTTGTGGAAAGACGCCAGATCGATTCCGTTCTCGAATCCTTGCAATCGGAGTTCGAGGACAAGCAGGTACAAGCCCGAATCCGCATAAATAGTGCCGCAGAACTTCGCGGTTCCAGCCAAGAGTTTTCTTCTCGAGTTTCTGTTCGCCTGCAGGAAAGTGAACGTGACGAACGACGAAATCAGTTTTCTGTCACGCTCAAAGAACTGCGAGAACAGAATGCGACTTTGGCCCAGGTTCTCGAAGCTCTGAACGGCATCCGTGATCAAGAATCTTTTGATGAACAACTCAAATTGGATGAATTTTAATGAGAATGCGCGAGTGCGACCTGAAGGAACTTCCGGACGGCGAAATCCAGAGCATTCGTCAATGTTCTGGCGAAGAGTTTGACATTAGCACGACATCGGGGACGATCTCGGTTAGCTATCGGATCATCGTTGGCGGACCGAACCCGATGCAGTATCGGGTGAATATCTGGAACATGATTGCTGCTTACGTGCCTGACACGGGTGCCGGAGAAGTCAGTATGCCCGCCTTGGGGCAAACTGTCATTGTGCAGGGGCGTTACTTTGTAGCCCGAAACATCAAACTCCGGCTTCGACGCGCAAAGGGACTTCACGCGGCCCGTCACTTCGTCGCCACGGTCACATGGGAGGCGGCAACCAAAGAGAAAGATCCTCAGAATCAAGCTGGTGAGCCAGTCACAGCCGGCAACATCGATCAAGCTCAAGCGACGGTTCAAGTACGTCCGGGAACAGAAACAGTTCCGGTTGAATTTGCGGAGTTTCGCGGATTCCTCAATGGAAATGGCGAGCCAGCCGATTTCACGTGGAAGAATGCGGACGGTGTGTGTCAGCCACTCCGCGATAAACTTGGAAAGATCATTCCCGTCATGAATTCCGCGGGAGTTCGGTTCGATCCTGGACTTACGAACGACGCGTTCAACGATCGGATCATTATCTCGAAACCTTTTTCCAAAATTCCGTACGGCATAACAAAGCGACTTCGACGCTGTATCAACAATGATCGATTTTTCATTGTTGAATTTCGAAATGGAGTCCCGACGTTTGGTATCGACGTCAAGCCTGGAACAGCTCGCGTTATGTCCGCAACACAAACGATCGAGAAAATGACCAATGGGCAGGAATACTTCGTTCTTCATATCGAACTCGGCATCAAAAACCAAACCTTTGAATACCTCAACGAGTTAGATGAAATCGAAGAGAGCGCCGACTACGGTTGGCAGGACATTATCGCCAATCGTGGATCTTCCATGCTTGTTTATCCTGGTGACGATGACCGACGCGGCGGTACTTGGACGTCGAACCCGACAAAAACGATGGGCGGTCGATCAACCGTTCCAATAACT
>JAEUIP010000342.1 GCA_016795075.1 Planctomycetaceae bacterium
GGGACGGCGTAGTATCTACATCGAGATACGCCGCAACTTCCTTAGTCCATGGATGTTGGTGTTTGACACGCCGGCTCCCTTTTCGACCATGGGCAAACGCAGCCGTTCCAATGTTCCGGCCCAAGCCTTGGCGCTTTTGAACGACCCGTTGGTCAACGAATTAGCAGCCCACTGGGCCAAGCAGACCCTCGCGCTGCCTGGCGATGATAATCAACGCTTGCAGCACATGTTTTGGTCGGCCTTGGGTCGCCCGATGACCTCAAACGAACAATCAGTAATGCAGGAGTTCTTGAAAACACAAACGGCAACATCTGCCGACGGTGCCATAGAAACTTGGACTCGAATCGCTCACGCGATTTTTAACCTGAAAGAGTTTGCGTTCGTGAATTGATCGGAAGTTGGGGTCCCTTCACGTCCTGGCGAACGTCGCGACGGGCAAGCGTTTGCGAGTTGTAAACTTGTCGAATGTTTGCTGCAAGTTGCATCGAATCCCCACGGGATTGGAAGGCTCCCGTGGCTTACTAAGCGGCTCGCGTCTCACCACGCGACGACTTGGCGAACGAACCACAACCGTTGGCCAGTGTTACAGCGCTTGCCCGACGTTGGGCTGGTGAACGTCCCTACCCGAGCCCGACGAAGGTCGACCCAGAATCACAACCAACCCCAGGCCCACTTCCCTAGCCGGAAACCAAATGACAAATCAGCAGAATGTCGGATCATTCGATGTGAAACAGACCATCAGGGACGAGATTGCCGAACAGTACCTAGCACAATTGCCGTTCGAACCTTATCCGGTGCAAGAAGATGCCTTATTTGCTTGGTTCTCTAGTCTTCAAGGAGTGCTCGTTTGCGCTCCCACTGGGACGGGCAAGACGCTGATTGCGGAAGCCGCCATCTTTGAGGCTTTGCACCTTGGCCGCAAAGCCTACTACACGACTCCGTTGATTGCGCTCACGGACCAAAAATACCGCGAACTAAAAGAGACCGTGATGCGGTGGGGGTATTCGCCGGACCTCGTCGGTTTGGTGACGGGCAATCGCAAGATCAATCCGGACGCCCCGATCCAAGTGGTGGTGGCGGAAATCTTACTCAATCGCTTGTTAGATCCGGGGCAAAGTGATTGGAACGACGTCTGGGCTGTGGTCATGGACGAATTCCATTCGTTCAATGACCCGGAACGCGGGATCGTTTGGGAGTTTGGGCTAGGCCTGCTGCCCGCTCATGTGCGGACCCTCTTGCTCTCTGCTACCGTGGGCAACAGTCCCGAATTTGTGAATTGGTTGCGTTTTCGGCACGAACGCTCACTGACGTTGATCGAGGGCAAAGAACGAAAAGTGCCGTTGACATTTCAATGGGTCGAGGACCAAACACTTCCCGAGCAATTGGAGCTGATGTTTGATGGCGACGAGACGCTGCGGTTGACTCCGGCCTTGGTGTTTTGTTTCAATCGCGAACAGTGTTGGACGGTGGCCGAGTTATTCAAAGGCAAAGCACTCGTAACCAGTGACCAAAAGGAACAATTGATTGCCGAGTTGGAACGGTTCGATTGGTCGCAAGGTGCGGGCCCCAAACTCAAACAGATCTTGCAACGCGGCATCGGTGTTCATCACGCGGGGGTCTTGCCCCGTTATCGGCGAATTGTGGAATACCTGTTCCAAAAGAAACTGCTCAGCGTTGCGGTTTGTACCGAGACTTTGGCGGCGGGGATCAACCTACCGGCTCGGTCGGTCGTTTTGCCCACACTGATGAAGGGCCCGTTCAACAAAAAGACATTGGTGGAGCCAAGCAGTGCCCACCAAATGTTTGGCCGAGCGGGCAGGCCCCAGTTTGATGACCGAGGATTTGTGGTCGCGCTGGCGCACGAAGACGACGTCAAATACAATCGCTGGAAAGAGAAATACGAGCAGATCCCCGAGGATACCAAAGACCCGGGCTTGATGCGGGCCAAGAAACAGTTGAAGAAAAAAATGCCGCGCCGCCGCGAAGGCATCACTTATTGGACCCAGAAACAATTCGAACAATTACAAGCGGCAAAACCCGCTAGTCTCGAATCGCGCGGACCAATTCCTTGGCAACTACTGGCCTACATGTTGAACCTCAATTCCGACGTTGATTTGCTTCGACAGTTGATCGGCAAGCGACTGATACCACTCCCGCAAATGGAAAATCAATCGTTGGAATTGAATCGCCGCCTGGTGGCCTTGTGGCGCGGGCGGTTTATTGAATTGGATCCTTTGCCCCCATTCGAACGCGACGATTTAGCAGCCGTTACGTTGGGGAAAGCTCTGGCCAGTGATGATCGAAACAACGCGAAGCCCAGCGGCGATGGTTTTGGAGCAGGGCTTTTCGACGATGAGGACGAACTCGAACCATCGGCCGACGATCCGACACCTGTCGCTAACAGCAAGAGCCCCGCAATCCAATCGACCACGAGCGGCGTGTTTGACGTGGCGTTAAAGCCAGCGGCACCGGTCCCCAAACCGTCATCGTCCGTGGCCGACACAACACCTTTAGCGGCCAGCGCCAAATCCGCGCGGCAAAAACTCCTCGACTACAAACCTCGCCACGCACATCCGACAACCCGATTGGACGATTTTATTCGGCTGCGCGCGATTCATCCCGTGTTCGGGATTTATCTGATCGACCATTTGGCGAAAGCGGACGACAACGAACGAATCTTGGCCGTCGAAAGTTTGCTGGAGATGCCCGCTTCGGTTGGTACTGCCACACGCGTGCCGTATGCGGACGAATTGCCGTTTGGGCCATTGGCGCTGGAGGTGCTACATCCCCAATTGTTGCGCTTAGGTCTGGCGACAACCGAAGAGTTGTTTGGACGACAAGAAGAGGAAGACGACAAACCACGCGAATGGACGGAAGAACCACCGCCGCGTATCGTAACGTTGCCTCATAAGATCCAGCGATTGTTCCAATACGACAATCCGGGCATCGACGATGTCAAGATTCAGCCCGTGTGGGTGATCGGCCGCTTGCGTGAATTCAATTGGAACTTCAATAACTACATCACCAGCTACAAACTGCAGAAGCAAGAAGGAATGATCTTTCGCCATCTTTTGCGTGGCGTGTTGCTGTTCGAAGAAGTCGCCGAAGTTGGACCACGGGAGTGCGACTATTACCAATGGTCCGATTTCTGGTACGCGTTGGCCGATGAAATGATCGCCTGTTGTCGACTGGTTGACTCGACCAGCACCGAAGAGATCTTGGCCGAGACCCGGGAACGGGGCAAACGCTAGTGCTTTGTCACAGCTAAAAATGGGGGTCTGGTAAAGGGGTCCGGAGTTAATTGTGCGAAGCACCCGTAGGGCCGTTCCTGCAATTGACTCCTGACCCCTTTACCAGACCCACCGTAAAATTAAGTCGTGACAAAGCACTAGGCATTGTCCTAAAAGGGGCTGAACCTTTGGGGGGCAGCGATGTTCCTGGACCCTAAGACATGCCCGGAGCGGGCCCGCCCCCATTTTGGACGAAGCGAAGGAAAGATCTGTCGATGCGCAAGAAATTAGTGGTCCTGACCGGAGCAGGAATCAGTGCCGAGAGCGGCATTCCGACCTTTCGTGGTAGTGATGGCCTGTGGGAAGGACATCGGGTTGAAGATGTCGCGTCGCCCGCCGGTTGGCGAAAGAACCCAGGCCATGTCTTGGAGTTTTACAATCAACGACGCCGAAAGGCTTTAGAGGTCCAGCCAAACGAAGGCCATCGACACTTGGTTGCGTTGGAACAAGACTTCGACGTCACGATCATCACGCAAAACATCGACACGTTGCACGAACAAGCCGGCTCAAGCCACGTGATTCACTTGCATGGGCTGATCACGCAGTCACGGAGCACGATCGACCCGTCGTTGATTTACGAAATCGATGGTTGGGAATTGAAGTTGGGTGATCGCTGTGAAAAAGGCTCGCAGCTACGCCCCAATATTGTCTGGTTTGGCGAAGCCGTTCCGATGATCGATACAGCCGTCGAAATCACAGAAACCGCCGATCTGTTTGTCGTGGTCGGCACCTCGCTGCTGGTCTATCCCGCGGCCGGATTGATCCACGTTCCGGCAGCTTCCGTGCCGAAGTATATCGTTGATCCTCAGGTCCCGGATACGTCGGGCATCCCCAATATCACGGCGATTCCCGAAATCGCCAGTCAAGGTCTGAAGCAATTACGAACTTTGCTCGGGTGTATTACTACGTGAGACGTTAAGCCTACTCCTACTCCTACTCCTACTCCTACTCGTACTCCTACTCGATTGTCGCCATCATTCGAGTACGAGTACGAGTACGAGTACCGCTGGTCGCTGAGTACGAGTACCGCCGGTGGCTGAGTACGAGTAAGAAAATACTGTCCATTTGCGACCTTGGTCGCGCGGAAGTGCCGGCGATCCGCGAGAGGTGTCCTCATTTATTTTAAGAAACGCGAGCCACGGGATTGTGTGCTTCTGATCCAGAAGTATCTACCAACGTCGATAGCGATTGGTCGCTGGCGTGGGTGGCGCGGTGCTGGCCGCAGCGGCTTCTGATTCGACGGTGCGTTCCTGCGGTTCCAAGGACAAGCCTGGAATATGATCACGTTTGAGGAGCTGATTGATTTGCAGTTCGATGCTCGTCAAGTCCGCCCCTTGATCACGCGATACGAACGTGTACGCGACCCCTTCTCGACCCATCCGACCGGTTCGACCCACGCGATGGACATAATCTTCGGCCAACGATGGAACATCAAAGTTGATGATGTGCGACACGCTGGAGACATCGATGCCACGACCAACGACGTCGGTGGCAATCAAAAGTCGCGTTTCACCCGCGCGAAACTTTTTCATGACTCGTTCGCGAGCATTCTGCGCCATGTCGCCATGCAACGTCGCTAAGCCCTGGTAGTTTTCCATCTTCTCCAAGCGACGAAACAATCGCTCGGTGCCCAACTTGGTGCGGCAAAAAACAATTGCTTGGGGCGGCAGTTCTCGTTCCAATAATGCCACCAACAGATCGTACTTCTTTTCACCATCCACCGAAAAATAGTATTGATCGATGGTCTGGTTGTCTTGTTCGGACTTTGGCAAACAAATCAGTTTGGGTTTGCGCATGTAACGCTGGGCGAGTTTCAAAATTTCGTCAGGCACCGTGGCGCTCAACAGCAACGTTTGCCGTTCGGTCGGACATTTCCCCAGGATGCGTTCGATCGCCGGCCGGAAGCCAATGTCCAACATGCGGTCGGCTTCGTCCAGCACGACGGTTTCCAAGCGACTCAAGTCGATCGAGCCGCGCGCGTAGAGATCCAGCACTCGTCCGGGCGTGGCAACGACAACTTGGCAACCTTCGGTCAACTGTCGCTGTTGGGTGCGGATGTTGACCCCACCGTAAATTGCCAAACAGCGTGCTTGCTGGCCCTGCCCCAGTTTGTTGATTTCTCCCGACACTTGTGTGGCCAACTCACGTGTGGGAACCAGAATCAGAGCTTGCGGTAGTTTTTGCCGACGCGCGTTGTCACGGTCCAAATCAAACGACTCTTGCAATCGAGCCAAAATAGGCAGA
>JAEUIP010000343.1 GCA_016795075.1 Planctomycetaceae bacterium
TTGCGGGATCAACTTCAAGAGATCGAATCCTGGGTTCCCGGCGACGGTCGCACGTTGATGACACGGCAAGTGATGAGCCAGTTGAATGGGGGTTTCCCGGAAACTTGTGCGCAGTTTGCCTTGACAGTGAAGGTCCCAGAGAAATTGTGTGGCTTCGAATGTGTGCTCCGCCACCAACTTGGCGTCAGGGTCGGACAGAATATGCAGGTACTCGTGCTGAAGCGCTAGAGTGGCGGCCGGTTCGATCGTCAGGACCGTTGCGCCCTCCCGAACTGCTTCGGCCAATATGGCGACATTCGCCGAGGCAATCTTCTTAGCAGCGCTAATTGCTCCTGCGGAAATCAAGCTGAGTCCGGAGAATTTCTGGTTCAATGGAACGGTGACCGAAATCCCATTGTGCTCGAGAATGGCCACCAAAGCTCGGCCCAATTCGGGGTCATTCCAATTGACGAACGCATCGACAAAGAGGACGACCCGTCGGCCATCTCCCGCAGAAGCTTTGTTAAGTCGTCGGCGTTTCGCCCAAGTCAAAAATGTTCTCGAGTGAACGCGGGGAAGTTTTCGCTGTTGTGAGATGCCGGTCAAACGCCCCAACAGCCACCGACTCCACGTTCGCGTTAACAAGAAGTGCGTGAGTGTCGGTGAAAGACTGGCGGCCGCAAAAATCCAGTCCATTCGCAGCAACAATCGTTCGGCCAAGCCCAGTCCATTGTTGACAACGTATTGAGCCCGCATTTCATTGACGATCTTCGGAATATCAACACCGGCCGGACAATCGATGCGGCATTGGTGACAATTGAAACACGTGTCGGTCACGGCCTTCATTTCAGTCGTCGAGAGATTGACGGGGGGCAATTGACCGGTGATCACTGCCCGTAGCAAATTGGCTTTGGCTCGTGGGGAGGCGGCCTCGTCGCGGGAGACACGAAACACTGGGCACATCCGTTCGACTCGGCCGTGCGTGCGGCATTGACCGCAGCCGTTGCAATTCCGCGCGTTGTGAGCCAACGTCTCGGGGTCCCAATTCAGTTGCGGCTCAATAATGGCGAGTTCTTTAGGCACCCCGTTGCTGGGCTCCCGTTCTCCATTGACGAGTGGCTCCGGATTGGACGTGGACGTTACAGGGGTTGAAATCGAAGGATTCAAGCCGATTGGCGAAACATTTTCACTGGGTGTAATCAAACACTGCGGGAGGACCGAGCGGATCTGACTGTGGTACGTCTCGAACCCACTGCGAATAATTTTGCCGGGATTAAAAATGAAGTTCGGATCGAAGATTCGTTTGATTTCGGCTTGGGCGGGATATAGCACATCGGCCTGACGGCGAAAGTAAGGAGTCCGCGAAAGTCCCAATGCTCCATAGGTTCCGACCGAGCCACCACGCTGCCAAACGTCCTCGTATATCGATTCGGTCAACGATTCCAAGCGATCCATGTCGGTTGGGTTGGCCAAATCGATAAACGGTCGCAATTGAATTCGGCCTTGCGACGCATGAGCAAAAATCGAAGCGGTCAATTTGTGTTGATTGAGCAATTCTTGAGCAATGATAAAGAACTGATCCATTTCGCCAGCCGGGATTAGGATGTCCTCCAGGAACGGCACCGCTCTGGTGGAACCTCGCAAACGATACAACGCCGGGATGATGCGGCGAACCAAACGCCAACACAAGTCGCGTTTGTTCCGTTCGACCGTGACGTAGTGGGGAACGCCTTGATTGAGACAACCATCGGCGAGGACCAAGATATCGCTGAGCGTGTCCAACAAACGAGATTGGCTATCGCTTTGGGCTTCGACCAACAGCATGGCCTCGGCGCCTTGCGGAATCAACTCGGCATAGCGAACATCCGCTTCGCGCGCCAAGGAAAGCAGACGGCGATCGACCAAATCACAGGCGCGAATGGGCAACGTGTTCAATTGTGCGCTGACACGGGCCGCGTCGGTGATCCGAGAGAAAAATAGCAATGCGACTCCGCGATGATTGGGCAACGGAAAAGTTCTCAACGTTACCTCGGTGATTACCGCCAAGGTTCCTTCGCTTCCCGCCAGGAGTGGCAACAAGTCCACTTCGCCAACCGTTGAAACGTCGGCCAGTCGATAGCCGGCTGGTCGAACTTTGGTTGTTTGTGTGGCCAGGAGCGGTTCGATTCGCTCCCGACAACTGAGGACTTGATTTTGCAGTATCAATTTCGCCGCTCGACTATCCGATGTGGACTCACTGGCGGTTTGGCCCAAATGAATGGTCGTGCCATCGGCCAGCACCAGACGCAAACCCAAGATTTGTTCGCCAATGCTGCCATGATCGTGCCAACGTGATCCACACGCATCTCGCCCCACAGCACCACCTAACGTGCCAAAACTGCGATTGCCGGGGTCCACTCCCAAGATGCGTTCAAACTTGAGCAGTTCGTTGCTGAGACTCGAGAGGATTATGCCGGGTTGCGCCGTCACCGAATCACGGCCGACCGCCAAGACTTGCGTCATGGAAGTCGAAAAGTCGATAATCAGCCCATTCCCTAACGATTCGCCAGCGAGTCCGGAACCACAGCCACGGGGAATCACCGGGATTTGATGTTCGCGAGCGTAATTGACGACGGCCACCACATCTTCGTGGCGCGCCGGTCGTACGACACCGAGTGGTGCGACTTGAAAAATACTAGCGTCGGTCGCGTATTGTTGGACCGTGACATCGTCACAATGGACTTGACCAGCGATCAAGCCACGGAGATCCTCTTGAATTCGATGTCGTTGCGGGTCCATGACCAATCCGAGTTTTCGCCAGACGCTCCCAATTGCTGCAAGCGAGATTGTGCCTCAATACTCCGTGCTCGGAAAGCCGCCCGGACGACATGGCCGCCAACAAATGTAGGGACACATCGGTTCTAAAACCGGTCTGGAACGTTGGCAGACATACAACATCTCGGATAAATCGCCAGGGTCAGCCCCTGTTTGGGACAAGGCCCCGTCCGTGAAGCAGCGGTACTGGTCTGAAGCGGCGACACCAAACCGTGCGGGATTGCGGACGTTTAGGAGCGTGTCTCGCGTCCCAGTGCTGCCCAGGCGGATTCCTGGCTGACCAATGTAGGCAAAATCGCGCAATCGAGTAAACTAAGCGGTGTCCAAAATGGAGCTGACCCTGGCCGGTGATGTCTTTTTGTCCGGGATCTCGTATGCCGTCCAAAGGGTCCGAACCTAGTTAGCACAAAAGCCTCGTGGCGGTTCATGTACCGAGTACTTGGATAAATTCGGATATTTGGCGATTTTGCGGATAACATCATGGGTTTGTTCGACAAATGGTTCTCGAAAGGCGGCGGTAGCAGCGGAAGCCGAAAGAAGCTGGACCTGTCGGCCAAGTACGAACTGGATCGCCATTCGTTTTCTGGGACGATGAGCAAGTTCCGAGTCGCGCGCGAAATCAAGACCGGGGAGTTGTACGGGATCAAGTTGTTGGATAGCGAGAAGCGTGCCTATTTCGAACAACGCTTCAAAGGCTTGAACAAACCCGAGGAGGGTGAGATCGCGATCCAAATGGATCATCCGAACATCGTCAAGACGTTCGAATATGGAACAACCACCAAGGGCGAACACTACATCTTGATGGAATACGTGTGCGGACCAGGGTTAAACACGCTCATCAACGACAAGAACCCTGGCCTGATTCCGTATCGAATGACACTCCTCAATCAAATGGTCCAGTCGATCGAGGCCGTTCATGATAAGGGATTTATTCATCGTGATATTTGCCCGCGCAACTTCATTTCTTATGACGATTTCAAAAAACTGAAACTCATTGATTTTGGCTTGAGTGTGCCCGATTTACCGGAGTTTCGGACGCCGGGAAATCGGACCGGAACACCTCAGTACATGGCTCCCGAGGTGGTGCGTCGTCGCCCCACGGATAAGCGATTGGACCTTTTCTCGTTGGGCGTTACGATGTACAAACTCTTGTGCTTCGAGCATCCATGGGAAGCAACCGACACGAGCGGGCTCGCGGCGTTGAGCCATGACCAACGTCCGGCCACCAACATCATGAATCATCGTCCCGATTTGCACCCGGCTTTGGCGAAGATCGTGATGAAGTGCTTGGAAGCGAACCCTGACAATCGCCCCAAAGATGCCAAAGCAATTCTCAGGGCCATGGCCGATTTGAAGTCCGATATCGCTTGAGCTTGGTAAATGAGAAAACTTGGTACTTTTCCCGACGCGAACGCGCAGTATTTTGTGGACTATTTGGTCGCCAACGAAATGCCCGCGCAAGTCTCACCCGCGCCTGGCGGTGGCTTCGACTTATGGATTGTCGAAGAAGATCATTTGGCCAAGGCCCAGCAAGAATTTGCGACGTTCAAACAAGACCCCTCCGATCCCAAGTATCGCAAAGCGGCAGCCAAAGCCGATCAGGTTCGCCAGAAGGAAATCGAGCGCGTTCGACAATATCAAAAGAACACGCAGGTCGTTGCTCGTCGGACGGCCCGTCGAGGTCCACCGGTTGGAACGGGGTTGCTGATCATTTGTATCGCCGCGTTTGTGCTCTCGAATTTTTCGTTCGACATCCAGACCCGGACCGTACAATCGATGGCTTTTATGTTCGCACCCGCGTCGGCCGATTTGGAGCTGGTCGGGTCGTTAGAACGACAATGCTACAACTTGCTGCGCGGAGAGGTTTGGAGGTTGATCACTCCGGCTTTTCTCCACATGAGCTTCTGGCACATCATCTTCAATATGTATTGGTTGGTGATATTGGGGTTCCGTATTGAACGGCGCGAAGGAGGCCTGTGCTTTTTGAGCTTGGTTGTCGCTGCCGCTGCGATCCCGAATTTTTTGCAAGCGATCATGCCACCAGAACTCGGAGGGACACCGGCCTTTGCGGGGCCGGGATTTTGGGTCATTCCCTTTGGCGGGTTTTCGGGCGTGGGTTATGCCATCTTCGGATTTGTATGGATGCGCGGAAGTTGGAAGAATGTACCGGAATACTTTCTGACCCCAGGATCCGTCATGGTTTGGATCGCTTGGTTCATGTTGGGGGTCCTTGGTTTGGACCGCAGTCTCGTGGGATTCGAAATGGCGGACTGGGCGCACGGTGGCGGACTGTTTATTGGCCTACTATTCGGTTCGATGCGAATTGGACGAACCGCAAAACAACGCTAAAGGCCACGCCTGACTGTCCTCCCGAATAGCTACTGCGATGCGAGGTTCACTCCGGTACCGTTCAATGTTCGTTTAAATGCAATGCCGGGTAACAAACAAGTCCATTCGCTAAGGAATTGTCTGGAAATAACCTCCCGATTTGGGAGAGCCCGACCTTGGTTCATCCGAGAACCCCTGCGAGCGTTTGGGAATTCCCACGGATGGCCAAGCCGAACTGCGGATAAAAAGTCCGCGGACACTTCCTTGACCGACCGCAATTTGTCGGACGGCCATGGTCTAACTTCCGAGCTGATACGTGGACGGTCTTCAATTCGATACCGCAGGCCGCGAATGTATTCATCCGCAGTTCGGCTTTGCCATC